>CAYWCE010000015.1:523-43256 GCA_964456755.1 uncultured Hyphomicrobiales bacterium | reverse complement strand
CGCGCCAGCGGTCGGAAATCTCCTTGTCCTTGGCCAGCGTATTGGTGACCAGCGTGAACAGGCGGATATTCGACTTGAACGTCCGCGCCAGCGCTTCGGCTGCGGCGCGGCGCATCTTTTCGGAGCGATCCTGCAGCAGATTGAGGGTCGGCTCGATCGCCAATGTCTGGCCCAGCACCTCGAAGCGCAAACCCGAAATCGTCTCGTCGAACAGCCGGTTCCACGCGGCATAGCCGCTCACCGATTTTTCGTGGAACAATTGCTCGACGCGGTCTTCGAGCTGATAGGGCTTTTCCTTGCGCACATCCTCGATCCAGGGCCGGTAATAGCCGAGCGCCGGATCGTTCATGGCGAGGTCGAGCAGATTGTCGTCGATCCGGTTCAGCTCCAGGGTAAAGAACAACAGGTGCAGCGACATCGCCGTGATGCGCTCCTGCACGTCGCCGTAAAATTTTGCGCGTACGGGATCGGCGGTGTCGCCGGCATATAGAAGCGAGGCGTAGGAGACCACGCGACCGAGCCGGTCCTGGATCGCCTCATAACGTTTTACCGCCTCGGCGAGCACGCGGCCCGCCTGCTCCCCCGAGGCAATCTCGCTCAGCCGCCCCTTGTAATCCTTCTCGAAGGCAATGCAGGCGGCGTCGCCCGCTTCGAGATCGCGCCGGACTTCCGGCGAATCGATCGCGGGGTAGAGGTCGGCGAGATTCCACTCGGGCAAGGCGCCGAGCGCGGCCCCGACCTGTTCCCCTGCCGCAGCGTTCTTCGCCGCCACGGCTTTGGACGTCCTGACGGCCGTCTTCGGCGACGTTTTGCGGGCGGCTGCGCGGGCGGATTTCGGCATCGGCAAGACCTGAAATGGAGACTGAAAACCATAGCAGCGGGCATCTGTGGCGAAGCCATGACGGCGCCGCCCGCTGCACAGGAGAGGACAACCCAGATATCGCCCGGGCCGATGAAACGTGCAAGACGCTCGGAATTGGACGGCGGTCAGTCGCAGGGCCAGCGGTTCTCTCGGATGGACATGACGATCGGCAACGGCGGCCGGCGAGCCGGCGAGCCGGGATTCGCAGAAATATTCGATCCGGTTGCCCTTCGCGTTGAATTGATCGAAGGCGTCGCGTTGCAGGCGCAATCCCTCGGCGAACGTATAGCCGACCATGGACGACGGCGCCGGTCGGCCGCGACGTGCAGCGCCTCGCCGACCGCGCGATCGCCGAGCGCGGCGTGCGCTATGGCGCATCGCGACGATCCCGGCGCAGCAAGGCGAATGCCGCAACCGATCGCATGCCCGCAGGCATCGCGCCGATCGGCCGGCGAAGCGGGCTTAACGCCCCGTTAAGCCAAAAGCGTGAGAGTGACCCAAATCGGCACATCGCGCGCCTTCGGAGCGCCCAGTCCGGTCGCGTAGGGGAATTCGGTCATGAGCGAATGCGTTTTGATCGTCGAAGACGATCCGGTGCAACGCCGCCTCCTGGAAAACATGGTGCGCAAGTCCGGCTACGCGGCGCTGCTCGCTGAGGGCGGCGACGCCGCGGCCCGCATGCTGTTCGGCGACGATGCGCCGCGCGTGGATTGTGTCGTGCTCGATCTGGTCATGCCCGATCTCGACGGTCTCGGCCTGCTCGCGCGCATGCGCGAAGCGGGCCTGCAATTGCCGGTGATCGTGCAGACCGCGCATGGCGGTATCGACAATGTCGTCTCGGCGATGCGCGCGGGCGCCATCGACTTCGTGGTCAAGCCGGTCGGCGCCGAACGGCTGCAGGTGTCGCTGCGCAACGCCCTTGCGGCAAGCGCGATGGCGACCGAGCTGCGCCGTCTCAAGCGCAGCCGGTCGGGAACGCTCACCTTCCGGGACATCGTCACCCGCAGTCCGCTGATGCATGCGGTGCTGCGAAATGCCGCCAAGGCCGCCGCTTCCGCCATTCCCGTGCTGATCGAGGGCGAGTCCGGGGTCGGCAAGGAAATCGTCGCGCGCGCGGTGCACGGCTCCGGCGAGCGGAGCGCAATGCCGTTCGTCGCCGTCAATTGCGGCGCGATCCCCGACAATCTCGTCGAATCGATTCTGTTCGGCCACGAGAAAGGCGCCTTTACCGGAGCGACCGAGCAGCATGCCGGCAAGTTCGTGGAGGCATCCGGAGGCACGCTGTTCCTCGACGAGGTCGGCGAATTGCCGGCCGCGGCGCAGGTCAAGCTGCTGCGCGCGGTGCAGGACGGCGAAGTCGAGCCGGTGGGCGGACGCAAGGCGGTCAAGGTCGATGTGCGGCTGATCTCCGCCACCAACCGCAATCTCATCGCCGACGTGAAGGCGGGCCGCTTCCGCGAAGACCTGTTTTACAGGCTGCACGTATTTCCGATCCAGGTGCCGCCGTTGCGCGAGCGGCCGGAAGACATTCCCGAACTGGCCCGGCACTTCATCGCCCGGTTCGGCGCCGAGGAAGGCAGGAACGTGCAAGGCATCGCGCAGGACGCGCTCGCGCTGCTGACCTCGTTTCGCTGGCCGGGCAATGTGCGCCAGCTCGAGAACGCGGTATTCCGCGCGGTCGTACTGGCGGAGGGGACGGTGCTGGGCTGCGGCGAATTTCCGCAGATCGCCGCGCTTGCGGCCGGCCGGGCCCCGGACATGGATGCGGACCGATGCCTCCCGGTGATCGAGACGGCCCCCGCCCTCACCGCCCTGTCGGACGCTTTCCAGCCCTTTGTCCCCGGCCCCGAACATGCTGCGCTTCTCGACGAGGGCGGGCATGTGCGCCCGCTGGAGCAGATCGAGCGGGAGGTGATCCGATTCGCCGTTAACCATTATCGCGGCCAGATGTCGGAAGTGGCGCGCCGGCTGCAGATCGGCCGCTCCACGCTCTACCGCAAGCTGGAAAGCCTCGAAATCGGCCAATCCGGCCAGGACGCCGGCGAAAGCGCCGTGGCACAAGGGTGACAACCGCCCGAATAGCGTGAATTGGACGGTGCAAGGATTTGCATCCTGAGCCATTTTGGCGTCTGTTCCGGTGAACTCGCGGCGTTTATGTTCGTTGCCCGAACACCCGCCCCGGTGTGCAATCCCGCCACCTCGATTGACCAGGAGCATCAGATGCGCGGCACCCATCTCGACCGAATTCTCGCCGGAACGGCGCTCGCGCTGGTTCTGACGTTATCCGGCCAGACGGTTGCCTCGACTGACGACATCAGGGCGATCGAAGCCGCCATCCCGCTGCCCGAACCGGCCGGTGTGCCGCCGCTGACCGCGACCGACATTGCAAGGACCGCCCCGACCGTGCGTCCGGCGGAGACCCAGGGGGCGGCTACGCAGGGGGCGCCCGCGCCGCAGGCTGTGCCCGCGGCGACACCGTCCGATGCGCCGGAACGGACGGCATCGGTGCCCACGGTCAATCCGGCCGATGCCTCCGTCGCCGAGCGGCTGCGCGAGCTGCTCGCCTCAGGTAGCGCCGACCGCATGCTGAGCCGTCGCGCCGACAAGGCCGGAATCGAGGCCTTCTACAGCGCACGCAATTATGCCCCGCTTTGGGTGAGCGACAGCGCCCCCAGCGCGCGCGCCACGCAGGCGATCGCCTATCTTCGCGGCGTCGATGCCGACGGCCTCGATCCTGCCGAATATCCGGCTCCGAACCTGAAAACGCAGGAACCGGAGGCGCTGGCGGAAGCCGAGCTGCGCTACACCAACACTGTGCTCTCCTTCGTGCGCCATGCCGAACTCGGCCGGGTGCACTGGTCGCGCGTCAGCGGCGACATCCATTACGATCAGGCCTCCACCGATGCCGCCTCCGCGCTCAACAAGATCGCGTCGGCCAGGACCGCGGCCGAGGCGCTTGCCGGCTTCCTGCCGCAGCATGCCGCTTATGCGGCGCTCAAGGCGAAGCTCGTCGAGGCGCGCAAGAAGGCCGAGGAGCCCGAAACCGTCGTGCGCGTGCCGGAAGGCCCCACGCTGAAGCCGGGCATGAGCGACCCGCGCGTCGTCGCGCTGCGCAAACGGCTGAAAGTCGCGGCCGAACCGGACAGCGAGGCCTATGACGAGACCGTCGTCGACGCGGTCAAGGCGTTCCAGCAGCGCGCCGGCCTGACCGTCGACGGCCTTGCCGGACCGGGCACGCTCGCTGCGCTGAACGGCGTGGCCAAGCGCGAACGCACCGTCGACATCATCGTCGCCAATCTCGAACGCTGGCGCTGGATGCCGCATGCGCCGGAGCCGACCTATGTGATGGTCAACATTCCGGACTATTCGCTGCGTCTGGTGCACAAGGACAAGCTGTACTGGAAGACCAAAATCGTGGTCGGCAAGACGAGCCAGCCGACGCCGATCGCCTCGGCGACGATGAAGTTCATCACCGTCAACCCGACCTGGAACGTGCCGCCCTCGATCATCGCCAACGAATATCTGCCGGCGCTGCGCGCCGACCCGAATGCGCTCGATCGCATCGGCCTGAAGGTGCAGCAGAATCCCGACGGCACCGTGCGCATCTACCAGCCGCCGGGCGATCGCAATGCGCTCGGCCGCATCCGCTTCAACTTCCCCAACAAGTTCCTGGTCTACCAGCACGACACGCCGGACAAGCACCTGTTCGCGCATGACAAGCGCGCCTACAGCCACGGCTGCATGCGCGTGCAGGATCCGCTGGTCTATGGCGAGAAGCTGCTCTCGATCGTGCGCCCCAACGACGGCTACACCGCCGCCAGATTGCAGAGCATGTTCGGCGGCGCCGAGGTCAATATCGATTTCCCGGTTCACATCCCGGTGCACCTGACCTATCAGACCGCCTTCGTGGACGACGACGGCAAGCTGCAGATCCGCGACGACGTCTACGGACGCGACGCGCGCCTGATCGCCATCCTCAACGGCGAGGAGCGGCGCGTCGCCGATATCGCCGTCCCGCGCTCGCATACCGGCGCAGGTATCAGCCGCGATGCGCTGAAATACAACGTGCCGGGCGAGGTGCAGAACCCGTTCGCCGCTTGGTTCGCGCCGCGTCAGGAGACGCGCCCGCCGCAGCGTGTCGGCAACAACAACGACCGGCGCGGCAATCGCGTCACCGCGCGCGAGCCCAATTTCTTCGAGCGGATGTTCCGCTGACGGCTGCGGAGCCGGACGCGCGCGGACCCGCGCGCGTCGGCAGGGCCTGCGGACCGGGCCGGTTAATGCCCGGTTAACGGCATCGCCGGATTTCTCCATCCGTTAACCATTCCCCGCGCCGCGCCGGCCATGGCCGCCGCCGTGGCCCGATTTCGCCATACTCGGCGCTTAACAAAATCGCGCCGGTTTGCGCTTTGGCGATAACATTGCCTTAACCCTTGCCGGTAAGACTGCGTTAGGGATTTCCGCACGGCTCGCCGGACGGGGGCGGGCGTCATCGCACACTCTGGATTCGGGAAGATTCGTGCCTGTTCGGACCGCACGCAGCGTTCGATTTCGCTCTGCTTCGCGCGCGGCCCCGCGCATCGGCCTTGCGGCCCTGTTTCTGATTGCTGGCGCCAAGCATACGCACAATGCGGTCGCCAACGGCGACACCCGCACCATTTCCCTGCGCCACCTCCACACCCAGGAAGAGTTGACCGTCACCTTCAAGCGCGACGGCCGCTATGACGACGCGGCGTTGAAGAAGATCGACTGGCTGCTGCGCGACTGGCGACGCGACGAGCAGATCCGGATGGATCCGCACCTGATCGATCTCGTCTGGGAAGTGCATCGCGACGTGGGCGCAAAGAGCGCCGTCCAGGTCGTCTCCGCCTATCGCGCGCCGGCGACCAATTCCATGCTGCGGCGGCGCTCGAGCGGCGTCGCGCAAAACAGTCAGCACATGCTCGGCAAGGCAATCGACTTCCAGATTCCCGACGCCAATCTCGACGATCTGCGCGCCGCGGGCCTGCGCCTGCAGCGCGGCGGCGTCGGCTTCTACCCGACCTCCGGCTGGCCGTTCGTGCATATGGATGTCGGCAGCGTGCGCCACTGGCCGCGCATGACGCATGACCAGCTTGCCCGGGTCTTTCCCGACGGACGCACCGTGCACATCCCAAGCGACGGCAAGCCGCTGAAAAACTATGCGCTGGCGCTGGCAGACCTGGAGAAACGCGGCGCGGCCCCTTCTGCCACCTCGGTCGAAGCCGCGCGCGTTGCCGGCATTGCTGCGCCGGCCCGCTCGAAAATTGCGAGCCTGTTCGGGTTCGGCAAGCGCGCGCGCGACGAAGACGAGACGCCGGACGTTCCCTCCGCCGCGCCGCCGCGGCCGGTCGCCGCGCCGGTGGCTGTCGCAAGACCGGCGGTAACGCCGGTACCCGTCGCCGCGAAGCCCGTGCAGGTGGCCGACGCCGTGCCGACACCGATGCCGCGTGCGCGCCCGGCGCCGCTGCAGGTCGCCGCCGTATCGCCAGCCGCAAATGTGCAGCCTACGCGCCCGGCGCAGGCGACGAGCATCTACGCCCTTGCCGGCCAGCCGGGGGCGATGCGCCCGGTAACGCCCAATGACGTGATCCGGTCGCGCGGCTACTGGCAGGGCTTGCCGGAGATTCCGGCCGAGACCTCGGCCGCACGCAGAACCGAAGTCGCCTCGGTCGATCCGCGCGCAACCGGAAGCCTGGGTCCGTGGACACGCGAGACCCCAAGGACACGCGAGACCCCAAGCGTCGCCCTCGCCTATGCGAGTCCGACGGAGCCCAAAGACGGCGGCAAGAGCGCCGGCACCGGCGCAAGGGTCGGTGCGGCAGGCCCCGCAGCGCAACCGGGGCGTCCGCGCGCCGGGCGCATCCAACCTGTCGACGCCGTCGAGCCCATGGAACCCCTGGAACCCATGGGCAGCAATCCGATCCCGCGCGAGGTTGCCGTTGCGGCAGGCACGAGCGTGGTGCTCAAGGACACGCCGGAACGCAGCGCCCTGGTGCAGTCGCCGCAGCTCACGCCGGCGCAGGCTGCAGCGCTCGCCGGCACGAACCGGCTGTTCGACAATCCCTGGCTGCGCGCCACCATGGCGACACCGAGCGTCGCCTGGTTCATGAACACGACGCTATGGGGTGCGGCGGATTACCGGACCCTGCAGCCGCTGCTGCAGCAGCCGCGCGCGACAATCGAAATCACATTCTCCGCCGACCCAAATCCCGGGCTGGCCTACGACCGCTTCCGTGGCCCGGCGGTGGTCTTCGTCGCGACCGCGAATTTCGCGCGGCATACGGCGGCGCTCCGGTAAGCCGCTCGGCGACCGTCCCGGCTTCCGATCGGCCAAGGCTGAAAACAGCCGGCACTGTCCGCATGCGGAAAACCGGACCGACAGACTGTGCGGCCGAAGCGGAATCCGACGTTGCGGATTTCCGCTTGGGTACGGCGCGGGGTGGGAGACCGCGCGTCAATTCAAGCGGATCGCGCCTCGTTTTTCAGCATGCCGAGCGCATGCATGTAGGTTTCCAGGATCGCCTCCTGCTCCTCGCGCTCGGTCGCTTCGATCTTGCGCAGCCGCACGATGGTGCGCAGCGCCTTCACGTCGAATCCGTTGACCTTCGCCTCGGCAAACACATCGCGGATGTCGTCGGAGATCGCCTTCTTCTCTTCCTCCAGCCTCTCCACACGTTCAACGATCGCCTTGAGCTGGTCCTTGGCGAATCGGGTTGCGGGCTGCTCCTTGGCTTCGGCGGTGGCGGGCATTGTTACGCTTCTCCTCGTGACGGCCGGGCGGCAGCCCAGTGCAGCACGAGGTTTCGGAACTGCCGGGCGTCCGGTCAAGACGAGGGCGGCGAAAGCGCCCGTCATTCACAGGCCGCCGCGAACGCCACATTCGTGCGGCCGATGCGCTACCCCGGACGCCGCTGCGGATGCGTCACAATGGCAGCCGCGCCGCCGGTGACAGGCAGGGAGCGGGGATGATAGGCCACACCGCCCGCCAGAGGCACCTTTCCCGCAAACGTTGCAGAACCGCCGTGCAGGAGTTTCAGAATGCTTTGGGTCGACACGCCGACACAGCAGGATCTGTCGTCGCTGAACGCGCACCGCGCCGATGCCTGCGTGTCCATCTACCTGCCGACGACGCCCCTGACCCAGGACATCGAAGCCAGCCGCATCGCTTTCCGCAACCAGGCGAAGGCCGCGGCCCAGCAGCTTCAGGATTCGGGTTTTGACAAGCGCAGGCTGGCCGCGCTGCTTGCGCCGCTGGACGATCTGGCCGAAGACGACGAATTCTGGCGCTTCCAGGCCAACAGCCTGGCGGTGCTGGCGACGCCGGAGACGATGCGCACCTTCCGCCTCGCCAATAAGCTCACAGCGCAGACCGAGGTATCGGACCGCTTCCTGCTCAAGCCGCTGCTGCGCGCGGTCACGTTTCCGCATCAGGCCTTCATTCTGGCACTGTCGGAGAACGCGGTGCGACTGATCGAAATGGCCTCCGATCTGCCGCCGGCGCCGGTCCGCGTGCCCGACCTGCCGAAAGACGCCGCCAGCGCCGTGGGCAAGTCGACGCTGAACGACCGCGCGCCGGTCGGCCGCATCCAGGGCGCGGAGGGACAGAAGGTGCGGTTTGCGCAATATGCCCGCAAGGTCGACGCGGCAATCCGTCCGATCCTTTCCGGAACCGACGTACCGCTGATTCTTGCCGGAACCGGCGCGCTGCCCTCGATTTTCGCCGGCCTTTGCTCGCTGCCCAACCTGCAGCGGGAGACCGTCGCAACCAGTCCGGACCGCATGAGCGAAGCCGAGCTTGCGCAGTCGGCGCGCCCGATCCTCGACGCCGCCTATGCGCGTGCGATCGAGGATTTCCACGCGTTGTACCGCACGCGCCTTGGCGAAGGCCGCGCGACAGCGGACCTTGCGGCGGCGGCACGCGCGGCGACCTATGGCGCGATCCAGTCCCTGCTCGTGGATATCGACAATGTGATACCGGGCACGATCGACGAGGAAACCGGCACCGTGCATCTGGCGGAACGGGCGGATGCGAATTCTTACGGCGTCGTCGACGAGATTGCCGGACGCGCGCTCAACGCCGGCGGCAAGGTGCTTGCCGTCCGCAAGTCCGACATTCCCGGCGGCGCCGATCTTGCCGCCATTCTGCGCTACCGGATGTAGCCGCCGCGGCGCCGTCCGCCGGTCTGCGGCAGCGCCTTAAACGACGTAGGATCCGATCAGCACGATCAGCACCAGGACCGCGACCGCAGACAGGGCCCAGACCTGCCACTGTTCCATGCGCCGGAAAGTGAAGGCGCCGCGGGTCTCGCGGTCGGCGAATTTCGAACGTTCGTCCTGCTGCGTCATGTCTGTTCTCCTGCCATGTCTGTTCTCCTGCGATGTCTGCGATTGCATTGTCGCGGGCCGTCCGTCGGTTCCCGAGGCGCCCGCAACGGCACGTCCCGAAAGGCATGCCGTGTTACAAGAACGCCGGGCGCGCCGGCACGGTTCCGGCATACCGCGGGCAGGCGGAACGCAACTCATCCGCCGGGACTCATCGGCGAGGAACTCATCCGCCATCGCACCGTTGCCCCGGCAGACCGCTAAACCCGAGGAGCGAGATCGCGATGCTGTTTCGGAAATACCTCCCCATGCTGGCAGGCGTAGCGGTGCCTCTGCTGCTGCTGGCCTTCGGCCCCGACTTTCGCACCGCGCAGGAGCCGGAATCGGTGCGCCTGTCGCAGGACGTCCCGGCACAGGACGCCGTCCGGTCGCGCAGCCCGTCGCATTAGCCTTTGCCGGAATCGATACCGGGACTTCGGCTTTTCTCATTGGCGCATTTTTTCACGCGAACCGGTATCCGCTTCGCACGAAATGCGATCGGCACTTCGCCCGGCAGCAACGCATCGGACAAAAAGACTCGCCGCTGCCGAGCGCATCACCGGCTTGAGGCAGTGGGCGTCGGCCCCGTGGCCAGGCGCAATTCGGTCAGTTCGTTCCGGCTGAAATAGTAAAGCTGCTCTTTTGGCGTCTCCATCGCGCGCAACCAGACTTCGAGATCGACGCCCATGTCGCGCAGATGGCGCTGGCATTCGGCGGAAATGCGCTGCGCATGATCGCCCGGCGCGTCGCCCACCCCCGATGCGGTGACGGCGAAGACCTGATGCACGCCGATCGCGGCCCGGTCCGCGGCGCGGCGCTCGACGCCGCCGGCGAAAACCAGCGGACATGACGAGGCGCAATAGCGCCCGCTTTCGACGGCGGTATGGTAGCCGCGCTCGCGGATCAGCCGCCCCATTTTCAGCGCATCCTGCACCGAGCCGCCGGGGGAATGCAGCACCACGGTCCGGACATAGCCGCCGCGTTTGCCGACTTCCGCCGCAAAGCTGTCCGCCGTTCCCGGCACGATGGTGCCGGTCGCGATCAGCCGACCGTCAGCTTGCAGGTCGAACGTCATCCTGCCGGCAAGCTGCGGGTCGGGCGCGCGCGCGGGCGAACCGCCCGGATGGCTACCGCGCCGCGGCGGCAGATATTCGGCCGGCGGCACGGCATCGCCGCCCGGCATTGCCGGCAGCGGCGTTCCCCGCTCCGGCATCGCCCCGTACATCTGCCTGTAATCGAGCGCGAGCACGCCGAGCGTCGCTGCGACCAGTCCGCCAAGCAGCCATTTCAGGACGGCATCGTCCGGATTGCCGTTCAGCCATTGCAGGGCTCGTTCGCGCAGCGGCATCGTCAGTCCTTCACGCTGCGCACCGGCGCGAATGCAGTGACGTTTTCCTCGGCCGAAGCCGGTGCCGGCTGCCTGTCCGCGCCCGCCGCAAGCGGCGCCGCGGCCGCAGCCTCCAGCTGCCGCGCCAGCCTGAGGGCGACCATGATATCGGCCGCCGACATCGTCGACGCGCCCGCTTCCGGCTGTCCTTCGCGCCGGATGCCGGCCTGCACGACGCACAGGATCAGAACCAGCACGCCGGGCATCAGATCGATGGCGATGGCGCCGGCCCAGCTCGGAACGAAATCGCCGGCATAGCGGAACACCGCTTCCGCAGGCGAGAGCGGCTGGAAGCGCTCCGGCTCGACACGCGGCTCGGCAAGGATCTTGTCGGCGGCCTCCGAAAGCGCCTTCGCCTGCGCGGCAACCGCGCCCTCGACCTTGCCGACGACCTGGGTCTGGCGCTCGGCGAGGTCGAGCGTGCGTCCGCCGGCGACCGGCGCGACGAAGCCCGCGGCAAGGCCGTCGGCCGCGCGTTTCACCGCCGGAGCGACCGAGGTCTGCTGCAACGCTGCGATGACGCCCGTCAACGCCATGGTCTCGGCCCCGAAGGCATCGCTGCGACGGGCGATCGGTCCCTTGTCGGAGACCAGTTCGCGCATTTTCTCCAGATGCTTGCCGCCGCGCTCGAACAGCGTCCTGGTGCGGTCCGCCGAATTGACGACTTCCTGCGAGAGATTGCCAAGCTGCTTCGACATCTGCGTGAGCAACTGCACCACGGTTCCCGATCCGGCGGTGCCGGTGAGCGAGCCGGCGCGTTCGGAATCGGCCAGTTGCGCGAAACGCGTTGACGCCATCTGGATATCCGGCACCAGACTCTGCGCCGCCAGCGCGTTGGAATGCGCCCTGTCGAGCGCACGCGTATAGGCCTGCACGGCGGTGGCGAGATGCTGCTGGATCGCCGCGGCGCCTGCCAGCGCCGAGGCATTCAGCCATGCCGACATGGCGATGATCATCGCCGCGCCGAGCAACAGGCAGCCGAACAGCAGGCCGCGTCCCCTGCGGTCGCGCGTGTGCGGCAGGAATCGCAGCAGGTAGGTCCAGAAGGCATAGATGCCGACCGACACGGCGGCGGAATAGATTACGGCGGCGAAGAAGACGATGGACGGATTGCCGTTGAGCAATTCGCGGACGCCGAGATAGGTATAGACGCCGCTCGCCAGCGCGAGCACACCGAGGGTGACGCGCGTCGTGATTTCGAGCCGCGCGACGCCTTCACGCAATTCTGTCGACATGGGAACCTTGGCGGCCTTCTGCCGCAATCGAGCGCCCCCGGACAGCCTGTGCCAATCCTTTCCGCCGAGAATGTGGCACGGCTGCGCCCGGCGCGGACGGAGAGATACGCCAACGAGAAGGGCCGCCCTTGCGGGCGGCCCTTCCATTGTCAGACCGCAGCCCGGATTTCGGACCGTCACGGCCCGCGTGCTGTCACGCGAGACGGCCCTCGATCGAGGGTCCAGTTCCGAAGCTCCGCACCTGCGGCGAGAGACAATGAGACACTGGATCACCTCCTTTCGTTGGTTGACGATGCATCCAATCTAGGCTGCGCCCTCCGATTCTGCAAAAGCCGGGCGATGCGCAATTCGTCTATTGCATGCGTGCGGGCCGCGCCGGAAAAATATGACAATCGTCGACTCCTCGACGCCGGCGCGGTTGCGTTCGCGCGACGACCTCCATGCCTGCGCCGGACGGCGTTCCGCAACCATGGCCGCGCCGACATTCACGGTCGAGGCAAGTGGGGGCGAGGCCCGACGCCGGCCGGATTCGGGTTCCGGCGCAGCGTTCAGTGGCGGTGCGACTTTTCGAACGCGGCCTTCTGCTCGGCGGTCGCTTCCTTCTGGTATCGGGCGCGCCATTCGTCGTAGGGCATGCCGTAGACGATCTCGCGGCTCTCGTCCTTGCTCATGGACAGGCCGCGGGCGTCCGCGGCTTCCTTCATCCAGTTGGACAGGCAATTGCGGCAGAAGCCGGCGAGATTCATCATGTCGATATTCTGCACGTCGGCACGCTCGCGCAGATGCGTCACCAGGCGGCGGAAGGCTGCGGCCTCAAGCTCGATGCGGGTCTTTTCGTCCATGCCGTCGATCTCCCTGTTGCCGGAAAGATAGGCGACCGCCGGGGGCGTTGCCAGCGCCTTGCCGGCCCCGCTCTGCGGAGCCGCCGCACAGCGCCGGCCGCGAAAGGCGCCGGCCCGTCATGTGCCGTCATCCGTCGAGGCTCGCCGCGCCCGCAACCCGGGAGACGGGATCGGCATACGGCACAATTCAGAACGGATAGGGATGCGGACCGGTCTGCATGGTGATCCAGCGCAGTTCGGTGAACTCGGCGATCGCAGCTTTGCCGCCGAAGCGGCCATAACCCGAGGCCTTGGTGCCGCCGAACGGCATCTGGCCCTCGTCGTGCACGGTCGGCGCGTTGATATGACAGATGCCGGACTGGATGCGCTTTGCAACCGCAAGCGCGCGCGGAATGTCGCGGCCGAACACCGACGCCGAAAGGCCGTATTCGGTGTCGTTGGCGACGCGGATCGCTTCCTCGACATCCTTCACCCGCACGACCGGCTTCACCGGACCGAACGACTCCTCGTTGTAGATGCGCATGGCCGGGGTGACGCGATCGACCACGGTGGCGCTGATCACGGTGCCGTCGATGTCGCCGCCGGCGGCAAGCTTGGCGCCCCGCGCCAGCGCATCGTCGAGCAGCTCCTTGTTGCGCTGCGCCGCTTCCTTGCTGACAAGCGAGCCGAGGATCACGTGGCCGCGCGGATCGCCGTGCGGCAGCGCGCGTGCCTTGGCGGCGAATTTCTCCACAAACGCGTCGGCCACCTTCTCGTCGACGATGAGCCGTTCCGTCGACATGCAGATCTGGCCCATATTGGCGAAGCAGCCGAATGCCGCCGCCTTCACCGCCTCGTCGAGATCGGCGTCGTCGAGCACGATCATCGGCGCTTTGCCGCCGAGTTCGAGCAGCACGGGTTTCAGATAACGCGCCGCCGTCTCCGCGACGATGCGGCCGACCCGGGTCGAGCCGGTGAAGTTGATGCGGCGGACGGCCGGATGCGCGATCAGCGTCTCCACCACCTTGCCGGCATCGGCCGGCGCATTGGTGACGACATTGACCGCGCCGGCGGGCAGCCCGGCCTCGCGCATCACCTTGCCGATCAGCGTATGCGTCGCCGGGCACATTTCCGAGGCCTTCAGCACCACGGTGTTGCCGCAGGCAAGCGGCATGGCGATGGCGCGGACGCCGAGAATGACCGGCGCGTTCCACGGCGCGATGCCAAGGCACACGCCCACCGGCTGGCGGATCGCCATCGCAAAGCTGTTCGGCTTGTCGGAGGGAATCACTTCGCCGGCGATCTGCGTGGTCATCGAAGCGGCCTCGCGCAGGAGGCTCGCGGCGAAATGCGAGTTGAAGTGGCCCCACGGTCCGATGGCGCCGCATTCGGCGGTCATGATCTCGGAAAACTCGGCCCCGCGCGCATCCATCAGGTCGGCGGCCTTCAGAAGCAGCGTGCGCCGCTCGCCCGGACCGAGCGCCGACCAAACTGGAAAGGCGGCGGCCGCGGCATCGGCGGCGGCAATGGCGTCGGCGACCGAGGCTGCGGCGGCGCGCGTCGCCACCTCGCCGGTGAACGGATCGATCCGATCGAAAGTGCGTCCGTCGGCGGCGTTCTGGTCGCGCTCGCCGATCATCAGGCTGACGTGCTTCATGACACTCTCCTGTCGGGATGGATTGATTATAGCGGGTGCCGGGCGCGCGGGCGGTGCTTCATGTTGCTGCGGGCGGACCGGCGGATTCGGGCGCGGCGGGACCGCCGCGGGCGGTGGCGGCGGGACCGGCGCGGGACGCGGCGGCGCCTCGGAAACCGGCCGCACATGGATTTCCCCGCCGAGATAGGCGCGCTGCACCGCGGGATCGTCCTTCAGCGACGCCGCGCTGCCCGCGCCGACAATGCGGCCGGATTCGATCAGATAGCCGCGGTCGGCGATTTTCAGGCTCTGTTTGGCATTCTGCTCGACCAGCAATACGCCGACGCCGCTTTCGCGGATGCGGCCGAGCGCCGCAAAAAGCTCGGTACACATGATCGGCGCCAGGCCGAGCGAGGGCTCGTCGAGCAAAAGGATGTCGGGGGCGGTCATCAGCGCGCGGCCGATGGCGACCATCTGCTGCTCGCCGCCGCTCATGGTGCGCACCTGCTGGCCGAAGCGCTCCTGCAGCCGCGGAAACAGGCTGAGCAGATAAGCCAGCGTCTCGGTCTCGGCCTGACGGGCACGCATGGCGTAGGCGCCCATGGCGAGATTTTCGCGCACGGTCAGTTCGCCGAAAATGCCGCGCCCTTCGGGCACCAGCGCAATGCCGGCTTCCACGATGTCGCGCGGCGACAAACCGTCGAGGCTGCGGCCTTCCAGCGTGCGGCTGCCGCCGGGCAGCGGCGGCACCAGGCCGGCAATCGCCTTGAGCAGCGTCGTCTTGCCCGCGCCGTTGGCGCCGAGAATGGCGACGATCTCGCCGCGCCCGACACCGATCGAGACGTCGGACAGCGCCCGATGCTTGCCGTAGGCGACGGAGAGGCCGGCTATTTCAAGCATCGGCTTCTCCAAGATAGGCGCGCACGACTTCCGGATCGGCAAGCACGGCGGCGGACGGGCCATCGGCGATCTTGCGGCCGGCATTCATGACGATGCAGCGTCCGCACAGCGAACGGATCGCATCCATGACGTGCTCGACAAGGACGATCGTCAGGCCGCCGTCCTGCA
Organism: uncultured Hyphomicrobiales bacterium; assembly: GCA_964456755.1. Classification (GTDB taxonomy): domain Bacteria; phylum Pseudomonadota; class Alphaproteobacteria; order Rhizobiales; family Xanthobacteraceae; genus Pseudorhodoplanes. Next base: position 27,865 of record CAYWCE010000015.1, on the reverse strand, counting down.
GCGAGCGGATCAGCGCGATGCCCTCGGACAATTCGGTGGGGTTGAGGCCGGCCAGCCATTCGTCGAGCAACAGCAGGTCCGGCTCAAGCGCGAGCGCGCGCGCAAGCTCGAGCCGTTTCTGGTCGATATAAGTGAGCTGGTCGGCGTGGAAACCGCCCTTGTCGGAGAGGCCAACGCGCGTCAGCAGCGCCTGCGCGGCGCGCGCCGCCTCCGCGCCCCAGAGCGGGAATTCGCGATGCGCCAGCGCCGCGGTAACGTTTTCCGCGACGCTCATGGTCGGCAGCACACGCACAAGCTGGAAGGTGCGCGCAATGCCGAGCCGCGCGATCCGGAACGGATTGAGCCCGGCAATCGCCTGACCCTTGAAGCGGATTTCGCCGGAATCGGGCGACAGCGCGCCGGAAATCAGATTCAGCACGGTGGTTTTGCCCGATCCGTTCGGCCCGATCAGCCCGACGATCTCGCCCGGCTCGACCCTGAAGCCGAGATCGTCGACGGCGACCAGACCGCCAAAGCTGCGGCGCAGGCGGTCGACCGTGAGCAGCGCGCGCGGCTGCGCAGCGCGCACCGGCAAGGCTGCGGCCGGCGCGGCGGCGAACGAGAGCTGCGCCGGCCAATGCTGCTGCGCAAAGCCGATCACGCCGTGCGGCAGGCCGTAGACGATCAGGATGAAGACAAGTCCGAGCAGCACGCTGAAATAATTCGGAAAGTTGGCCGACAAAATCTCGAACAGGAAGACCAGGGGAACGACGCCGAGCAGCGGGCCGGCCAGCGAACCGACGCCGCCGAGCAGCGCCATGATCACCACCTGGAACGACAGCATCGGATTGAAGGCGATGGCCGGATCGATATAGGTCCAGCGCGGCGCCATCACCGCGCCGGTCACCGTCATGAACAGCGCGCTGACCGCGAACAGGGCAAGCTTGGCGCGCGTCGTATCGATGCCGGCATGGCGCGCCACCGTCTCGTCCTCGCCGATCACGCGCAGGGCAAGCCCGAGCCGCGAGCGGCCGATCAGCCACCCGGCGACAAACACCAGCACGACCAGCGCCAGCAATTGCCAGTAGATCGCGTTATGCGTCACGTCGACGAAAATGTATCGGCCGACGGACCGATGGATGTTCACCTCGTACCAGGTGACGAGCTGGCGGATCAGTTCGGCGAGGCCGAACGTGAAAATGACGAAATAGATGCCGGACAGGCGCAGCGTCGAAAGCCCGACCACGAGCGCGATGGCGACGCCGATCGCCGCCGCCACCGCGAGCACGGCAAACCACGGCAGGATTTCGCCGAACACGGCAACCGTGTAGGCGCCGATGCCGAAGAAGGCGACGGTTGCCAGCGAGATGTAGCGCGTCGGTCCCGAGAACAGCGCCCAGGCGGTCGCCAGCACGGTGAAATAGAGCGTGGAAATGCCGAGCGCGAGCCAGTAGCCGCTGGCAAAGAGCGGGAATGCGGCGGCGAAGGCGACGAGAACGAAGCCGAGGACGAACCAGGGCAGGCGGGCAAGCGTCACCGCGCGGGCCTCCCGAACAGTCCGGTCGGGCGCACCAGCAGCACGACGAGAAACAGTGCGAATGTCACCGCAAGCGTCAGCCCCGGATCGACCAGACGCGCAACGAACGTCTCGGCCAGGCCGAGCAGCAGGCCGGCCGCGAGCGCGCCGATCAGATTGCCCACCCCGCCCATGATGATCACGATCAGCGCCTTCATGGTGAAGACCACGCCCATCGCCGCGTTGAAGGTGAGGAACATCGAGATCAGGACGCCGCCCGCCGCCACCAGCGCCCCGCCGAGCGCAAAGGCGAAGGCGGAAGCCGCGCGCACGTCGATACCGGAAAGCTCGGCGGAGACCGGGTTGACCGCCACCGCGCGGATCGCGGTTCCCGTGCGCGTGCGCGTGAGCGCAAGATAGATGCCGATCCCGATCGCCGCGGCAAAGACAAGCGCCAGAATGCGATTCAGCGCCAGCGTGGTGCCGAGCACATTGAGCGGAATGGAAAGATAGGAATAGCTGTAATACTGCCCGCCGAACAATACCAGCATGACGCCCTGAACCACGAACAGCAGGCCGAACGTCGCCAGGATCGAATCGACTTCGAGCATGTCGCGGTTCCGGGCGCGACGCACCAGCGGAGTGAGCACGAGCTGATAGATCGCCCAGTTGGCGACGAAAGCGAGCGGCACGATCACGATCATGCCGATCAGCGGACTGACTGCGAGACCGGTGAATATCCAGTGCGCGCCGAAAGCGGCGGCGACGACGAATTCCCCGTAGGAAAGATTCATGATGCGGGCGACGCCGTATTGCAGCGTCAGCCCCAGCGCGGTGAGCGCATACATGCCGCCGAGGACAAGGCCCGACAGAAGAATGTCGACGGACACGCTCATTGCGCTACTCGTTACATCTGCGCCCACCGTTCAGGCCGCCTGCACAATGGCGGAATCCGGAACGGCCGTTACCCGACAGCCGCTGCTTTGCGCCTGCAGTCGGACGGCGGCGCGCCGGTCGGACGCGCCGCCACCCGTTTTCGCTCAGTTCGCCGCCTTCCAGGCCGGCTTCGGAACCACCGGCTGGCGCGCGCCTTCATAACGGGTCGGCGCAAGCCCGTAGAACTCGCCGCCCTGCCATTGTCCGACCCACCACACAGTCGGCATGATGTTGTTCTCCAGCTTCACCTTGCCCATGATCGTGTCGAAGGTGCCGGTCTGGATTTCCTTGATCACCGCCTCGCGGTCGATCTTGCCGACGCGCTCGATTGCCTGCTGCAGGATCTGCAGGCTGACATAGGTGACCGGGCTCGCCCAGCGGTCCGGCTCCTTGCCGGTCGCCTCGACGTGACGCTTCAGGTAGTCCTTGAGCGCGGGCGAATCCGCATTCCATCCGCCGATACCCATCACGCCCTCCGAATTGGCGGCGAAGCGCTGCTTATAGAGCGGAAAGGCGGTGCCGACCGCGGTGTAGAACACCTTCGGATTGAAGTTGAGCACGCGCGCGGTCTCGGTGATGCCGATCGTGTCCGGCGGATAGCTGAAGGCGACGAAGGCATCCGGATTGAGCGCCTGCACTTCCTTGATCATCGGCTGCAAATCCTGCGTGCCGATCGGATAGGACTTGTCGTAGACCAGCTCGAAATTGGCCTTCTTGAAGCTGTCGCGCGCGGCCGTGGACAGTTCGACGCCGAACTGGTCGGACACGGCAACCATTGCGATTTTCGATCCGATCTTTCCTTCCTTGCGCAGCTTGTCGAGCACTTCGACGAGCGAATCGCCGCCCGGCTTGGACGTGCCGAGGAACCAGAAGCTGTTCGGCCAGCGCTTGACCAGTTCGGGCGCGCGGTCGGTCGCCGCAGTCACCGCCAGATGCGGATGGCCGAGCCGGTTGAATGTCGGGCCGACGGCGAGGTTGAGACCGGTGCTCCAGGGCGGCAGGATGAAGTCCACCTTGTCCTGGGTGGCGAGACGCTCGATCGCCTTGATCGCTTCCTCGGAATTGCTGCGGTCGTCGTATTCGACCACTTCGATCGGTACGCGCTTGCCGGCGGATTTCAGCATGATGCCGCCCGCGGCATTCACATCCTTCACCCAGAGCTGGTAGTTGGGCAGCGTGGTGATGCTGGCGCCGCCGGTATAGGGGCCGGTCTTGGAGATCGCGTAGCCGATCCTGATCTTGTCCTGGGCCTGCGCCGGGGCGGAAAACATCCATCCCGCTGCTGCCGTCAGGGCCACCGCCCCGAAGCCGGCAAGACGTTTCATTTGCATCAGAGTCATCCTCCCTTGGTTAATTCTCTGCCGGATCGAACCGGCGCTTGTTTCGGCCGGACGGAAGGCGACATGCGCAATCTCAAGATCGCTCCCGTCCGTCCGTCAATCTGAACCGTCCGCTGCGGTTAACCGGCGGCTCCGGCCGGCAGGTCGCAGACCCTGTTCGCAACGGCCGCCCCGGCCGCGCGCCGGACGCCTGCTGCAGGCCCGTGCGCGCACAGCCGCAACGGCATCGGCAAATCCAGCAGTTTCGGCATGCTTGCGCCAGACGCAATCGGCGTCGCCGGCGCTGGCGTCGCAGCGAAAGGGGCGATCCGCAGCCGCCCTTCACCTCCCTGAAAACAGGACTTTTTCTTTTTGCGACGGCAGGTTTAGCGCATAATAGTCGGATCACAAACTATTTCCCGGTGCGATTCGGCGTGCCTGCGGCAGATTGCCGGGCGATAATCGCCCGCCGGTCTGCGCGCCGCGCCCAACGACATGTCCTGCCGTTCCTCACCATGAATCCGCCAGAGCAAAATCCCGCCCGTCCGATCCCGGCCGCCGCCGGAATTCCGGTATCGGGCTTCGTACTGGCGATGGCCGCCCTTGTGCTCGGCGCGGTGGCGATGGGTGCGTCTCCGCTATTCGTGCGGCTTGCCGATGTCGGGCCCTATGCCAGCGCGTTCTGGCGCACCGCGTTGGCGCTGCCGTTCCTCGCCGTCTGGGCCGGCTGGGAATCGCGCGGTGCGTCCCGCTTGCCCGGCTTGCGCAAGGCCTTCGCGCTGCCGGTGCTGCTTTCGGGACTGTTCTTCGCCGGCGACCTGTTCTTCTGGCATTTGTCGATCTTCGGCACCACGGTGGCCAATGCCACGTTTCTCGCCACCACGTCGCCGATCTGGGTCGCGTTCGGTGCGTGGTTTTTTCTCGGCGAAGTCATATCCCGCCGCATCCTCGTCGGTTTGACGCTCTGCCTCGTCGGCGGCTTCGCGCTGATCGGCCAAAGCTACGGCTTTGCGCCGGAACGACTGCCCGGCGACGTGTTCGGCGTGATCACCGCCCTGTTCTTCGGCAGCTACATGCTCGCCATCCGCGCCGCGCGCGCGTCGCTGGGGGCGGGGCAGCTTGCATTCCTCTCCACCGCGATCACCGCCGTCATCCTCTTTGCGGTCGCCGCGACTTTGGAGCCGTATCTTTTTCCGCGCTCGCTGTCGGGCGCGGCTGCGTTGCTGGCGCTTGCGCTGGTGTCGCAGGTTGCCGGCCAGGGAATGCTGGCGGTGGCGCTCGGCACCCTGCCGGCCACATTCTCCTCGCTGGTGATTTTCATCGAAGCGATTGCCGCCGCCGCCTTCGGCTGGATATTCCTTGGCGAAGCGCTGGGATTGTTGCAGATGCTGGGCGGCACCCTCATCCTGGCGGGCATCTATGCCGGACGTCCGCGCCGCAGCGCGGGTGTCGTGCTGTAGCGAAAGCAAGAGCGCATCGAATGAACGCAGCGCCGCGCGCCTTTCTCGCCCGCCTGTTCGAGACTGCCGTTTCCGCCGCGCATCCCTCGCGTTGCCTGCCGCCGCTGCTGCCCGCGCCGCCCGCCGACGGGCGGCTGATCCTGCTGGCGGCGGGAAAAGCGGCGGGATCGATGACGCAGGCTGCGGAAGCGCATTATCTCGAACGGCACCGCGTCGCGCGCGATCGCATCGCCGGCATCGCGGTGGCGCGGCACGGCTATGGCCGGCCCACCCGCGCGGTCGAGATGGTCGAGGCAGGCCATCCGGTGCCGGACGAGGCCAGTATCGCCGCGGCAGCGCGCGCGCTGGCGCTCGCGCAGTCTGCGGCACCCGGCGATCTCGTGCTTGTGCTGATGTCGGGCGGGGCTTCCGCCAACTGGATCGCGCCGGCGCCGGGACTGGCGCTGGCCGAAAAGCAGGCGGTGACGCGCGCGCTGCTGCGCTCGGGCGCCAATATCGGCGAGATCAACACGGTGCGAAAGCATCTTTCGCGCATCAAGGGCGGACGGCTTGCGCGCGCCGCGTATCCCGCGACGCTCGTCACTCTCGCGGTGTCCGACGTGCCGGGCGACGATCCCGCCGTGATCGGTTCGGGGCCGACGGTTCCCGATCCGTCCACGCTTGCCGATGCGCGGGCGATTGTCGCACGTTACGCCCTCGACCTGCCGCGCGCCGTGCACGCCGCGCTCGACGATCCCGCCAACGAATCGCCAAAGCCGGGAGACGCCGTCTTCGCGCACAGCACGTTTCACCTTGCCGCGCGGCCTGCGGATTCGTTTGCCGCGGCACAGGCGGCGGTGCGCGCCGCCGGCTACGAATGCGTGTTCCTGGGAGAGCGGCTGGAAGGCGAGGCGCGCGAGGTCGCCGCCGCACAGGCGGCGCTGGCGCTCGATCTGCAGCGGCAGGGCCGGCGCGCGGTGATCCTGTCCGGCGGCGAACTGACCGTGACCATCCGGGGCAAGGGCCGCGGCGGGCCGAACCAGGAATACGCACTGGCGCTGGCGCTCGCGCTCGCAGGCACGGCCGGCATTGCCGCGCTCTCCGGCGACACCGACGGCACCGACGGGGGCGCCGGCTCGGCCGAGGATCCCGCCGGAGCCGCTGTCGACGGCGACACGGTGGCGCGCGCACGCGCCCTTGGCCTCGATCCCGCCGCCTTTCTTGCCGACAACGACTCGACCGCCTTTTTCGCCGCGCTCGGCGACCTGTTGCAGCCGGGCCCGACCTTCACGAATGTCAACGACTTCCGGGCCATCCTCGTTGACAGGCCCTGACGCTTCACGCCAAGAATTCGCCGATTCCTCGCTGTTTGCCGGCTGCGGCGTGGCCGGCGCGACATGCAACCGCCTGAATCGGTCAAACCTGATTGCGGCACGGTCATCTGGCCGCCGGACGATAACGGGATTGGATCAGTGCATCGCGCAGTCTGCCTTGTGTTGAAACGCCCGCTATTGGCGGCGGCAATCGCCGCGATCGCACTGGCCTGCAGCGCAGAGCGGGCCGCAGCGGACCTGCGCCTGTGCAACAATACCGGGGGACGGGTCGGCATCGCGCTGGGCTACAAGGACAACGAAGGCTGGATCACCGAGGGATGGTGGAACCTGTCGCAGCGGAGTTGCGAGACGCTGCTGCGCGGCAATCTCGTGGCACGCTTTTATTATATCTACGCCGTCGATTACGATCGCGGCGGCGAATGGTCGGGCAAGGCCTTCATGTGCACGCGCGACAAGGAATTTTCCATCCGCGGCACACACGATTGCCTGGCGCGCGGCTATGAACGGACCGGCTTTTTCGAAGTCGATACCGGCGAGCAGCGCACCTGGACGGTGCAACTCACCGATGCCGGCGAGCAGGCTCCGCGCTCGCCGCTGCAGCCCGGCAGCCCGATGCTGAGCGTGCCGGGCGCACGCCCGCCCTCGGCGGCGCCGTCGGCGCCCCAACAACCGGGAACACCGTTGCGATGAGACGCCTGCGCCGGACCAAGATCGTCGCCACCCTGGGCCCGGCCTCCTCGGAGCGCAGCGTGATCGAACGGCTGTTTCAGGCCGGCGCAGACGTCTTCCGCATCAACATGAGCCACACCCCGCATGAGCGCATGCGCGAACTGATCGCGGCGATCCGCGACATCGAAAAGCATAACGATCGTCCGATCGGAATTCTCGTCGACCTGCAGGGTCCGAAATTGCGACTCGGCACGTTTGCCGGCGGATCGGCCATGCTGGCCCGGGGCTCGACATTCACGCTCGATTCCGACCCAGTGCAAGGCGACGCGGCGCGCGTCCATCTGCCGCATCCGGAGATTCTGGAAGCGGCGCAGCCGGGCCAGACGCTGCTGCTCGACGACGGCAAGGTGCGGCTGACGGCAACTGCGTCGCAGGCCGGACGGCTGGTGACGCGGGTCGAGGTCGGCGGCAGGCTCTCCGACCGCAAGGGCGTCAGCCTTCCGGAAACCACGCTTCCTTTCTCTGCGCTGGCGCCGAAAGACCGGTCCGACCTTGAGGCCGCGCTCGACGCCGGCATCGACTGGATCGCGCTTTCCTTCATCCAGCGTCCGGAGGATATCGCGGAAGCCAAGAAGATCACGCGCGGGCGCGCCTCGGTCATGGCCAAGATCGAGAAGCCGCAGGCGGTTCACCGGCTCGACGAAATCATGGACCTGACCGATGCGCTGATGGTCGCGCGCGGCGACCTCGGCGTGGAATTGCCGCTTGAGAAAGTGCCCGGCATCCAGAAGCAGATCACGCGCGCGGCGCGGCGCGCAGGCAAACCGGTCGTGGTCGCAACGCAAATGCTGGAATCCATGATCGCGAGCCCGGTGCCGACCCGCGCGGAAGTCTCCGACGTCGCAACCGCGATATTCGAGGGCGCCGACGCGATCATGCTGTCGGCCGAATCCGCCGCCGGGCAATATCCGGTCGAGGCGGTCGCCACCATGGACCGCATCGCGCAGGAGGTGGAAAGCGACCCGACCTACCGCACGATCATTCAGGCGCAGCGCGCGGAACCGGAGGCGACCGGCGCCGATGCGATTGCCGCCGCCGCAAGGCAGATCGCGGAAACGCTCGACCTGTCGGCGGTGATCTGCTGGACCAGCTCCGGCTCGACCGCCCTGCGCATGGCGCGCGAACGCCCGGAGCCGCCGATCGTCGCCATCTCTCCCAATGTCGCGGCCGGACGCAAGCTGTCGCTGGTCTGGGGCGTGCATTGCGTGATTGCCGCAGACGCGCACGACCAGGACGACATGGTCGAGCGTGCCTGCCGCATCGCCTTCAAGGACGGGTTCGCCAAGGCCGGCCGCCGCGTCATCATCGTCGCCGGCATGCCGCTCGGCACGCCCGGCGCGACCAACATGCTGCGCATCGCTTTCGTCGGCTCCGACGTCAGCGAGGCTACGTCCGCGTGACCCGGCCGGCGGCGCGGGCGACCGACTCGATTGCGGCGATCACCTGCCCGGCGCAGGCGTGGTGCGGCATATGGCCGACGCCCGGAACGACGTGCAGTTCCGCGTGCGGAATTTCCGCGGCCAGCATGCGCGCATGCACGTCTGTCGACACGGTGTCGTCGCAGTCGCCGCAGACGATCGCCACCGGTGCTGCGATTTCGCGATAGCGCGCCGCCTGACGCATCAGATTGACTTTCAGCCGCGCCACATCCTGGGCATTGGCGATGAAGGTTTTCGGCCGCAGCGCCAGCGCGATCGCGGCACGGCGCACATAGTCCGGCGGCGGCGGCTGCGGCGCAAACACCGCGCGCACGGCGCGCCCGAGCATGAGCGACCCGAACGGCAGCGCGCAGAACCAGGCGAAGAGCGGCCCGAGCAGCGGCATCGTCGCCGCCCGGTAGTACCAGGCGACGCCGCCCGGCCACGGATGGGTGGCGGGCGCAATCAGCACCAGCCCGCAGACGCGTTGCGGATAGTCGATGGCGTAGGCGGTGGCCAGCGCACCGCTCCAGGAATGCGCGACAAGGATCGCCCGCTCCGCGCCGAGCGCCTGCAGGGCCTCGTGCAGAATTTCCGCCTGACGCGACGGAGAGGCCGCATTCGCTCCGCCCCGCGCACTGAAGCCGTGGCCCGGGCGGTCGATCAGGAGGACGCGCCAGCGGCCGGCAAGCCTGGCGCCCAGCGCCAACTGCATGTCCTGCAGGTTGCCGCTGGCGCCGTGCAGCAGCACGAGCGGCGGTGCACCGGCACGCTCGCCGTCCGCATCGAGCGCGACGACGTGCAGACGCCCGGCGCCGGTCGGCACGAAACGGCCGGCCGGGCGCAAGGTATGCACGATCCAGATTTGCCCGGCGACGGTGGCCAGCAGCAGCCCGGCGGCGAGAAGGGCAATCGTGGCGACAGCGATCATGCGGGACGACGGAGGATCGGCCGGCCGTGATCAGATGTCGCGCCCGTCGACCTTTTCGGCGAGGCTTTTCACGATGGAAGGAATGCGCGGCAGGTGCGGATGGATTTCCAGCGCGCGGCGGAACATGTCGAGCGCACGTTTGTCCTCGCCGAGGTCGCGCATGATCATGCCGAGACCGGCGATGGCGCCGAAATGGCGCGGCTCGCGTGCCAGCGCCTGGCGGATATCGGCAAGCGAGCGGCCATAGTCCTTTTTCAAGTAGTGGGCGGTGGCGCGCCGGTTCCAGGCTTCCGCATAATCCGGCCTGATCTCGACGATCGAGTCGAGCAGGCGGATGGCGAGGTCGAGGTCTTCGGCGTCCATTGCCTGCTTGACCCGGGTCATCAGCAGGTTGGCGGTATCGCTCGGCGTAATCAGCCAGAGCGCCCAGATTCGTTCTTCCACGGATTTTGCGCTGGCTTCGTCCGGGGCGACCTTGAGCGCTTCGAACAGAAAATCGAGGTTCTTGACCGCTTCGCCCGGGCGCAGGCGGGGCTTGGCGGGCGGCTCGACCAGCCCGCCCGCCTGCGCCAGAGCGGCCGGTGCAGGCAGCAGCGCCAGCAGCAGGGCGGCCGCCGCAGCGGCAAGGCGCAACCGGGCTCGCATTCGGATTCGCATGGCGGCCAGTGTAGCGCCTTGCCGCAGTGCGGCAAGGGCGATGCCGGTCAAAGCTGCGCGATCCGGCCGCGCCGCCGGAAAAACGCTCAGCCCTGGCGGGCCTTGAAGCGGCGCTGGGTCTTGTTGATCACGTAGACGCGGCCCTTGCGCCGAACCAGACGGTTGTCGCGATGGCGGCCGCGCAGCGATTTCAGGGAATTGCGCACTTTCATAACCATTGACCTCGTTCTGCGCCCGCCGGCGCCCTGGCAGCGGAAATGTCCGGGAAATTGCGGCGGAAACTAATCGGCGGGGGGCGGCAAGTCAACGTTTCGGGCGCAAATGCTGCGGTCCGAACGGAAAAAGCCCGGCCTTCCGCAACGCGCGGAGGGCAGGGCTTCGATCCCGGGCTGCCGCCTCAGGCGGCAGCGCCACCAGGCGACCGCAAGGGCCGCCGGCTTACTTCGGGCAGAACGGCTGCACGCACCACAGCAGCGACGGATATTGCTTACCGTCGACGCCGCACCAGGTCATGGTGCAGACATTGTTGCTGCACTTGGCGACCGAGTATTTCGGCGGCGTGCACTTGGCCGGAGCCGCTTTCTTCTTCGCCGCGAACGACGGCGTCGATACCGCGGCGGCCATCATGGCGACGACCGCAACAAGCATGAACTTGGCAATCAGCTTCATCGTTTTGCTCCCCGCTAGGTCACGAAACCAGTGCGACAAGATTGCACAAGGTCCGATAGCCGACAAGCATCGGCGCCGCCGTCCGGGCCATAACGCTGTTGAAATTCAGGCTTTGCCGGCCGCGCGCGGCTCAACACTTCGGCGGACAGAACGGACTGCCCTCGTAGCAGAACCCTGCCGTTGCCGCGCGCTGTCCGCCCGCCATGCAGACATTGACGTTGCACCATTTGGCGGTATTGCAGGCGGCGGTACACAAGGTGCCGGCGGTACAGGCGGGTGTGCTGGCGGCGGCCTTTTTCTTCGCCGCAAATGCCGAACCCGGAGACGCAAGGGCGATGGCGACCGCGGCGGCCGCAATCAAGCAGGCAGTCGTGAGCCTGGTCATGGCAAACCTCCCCGACACGGATCCATGGGGGGATCCGGACGCAAAAGGATCGCACGCGGCCGCCTGCGCAACAAGCGGCCTCGACCGGGTGGCTCTATGGCAGAGGCGGATGGTGATGGCAGAGGCGGATGGTGGGCGCGACAGGGATCGAACCTGTGACCCCTACCATGTCAAGGTAGTGCTCTCCCGCTGAGCTACGCGCCCCGATCCGTCGCAAAGTGGGCCCCCCTATATAGTCTCGCCCCAAAAGTGGCAAGCCGCGCGCCGGGACCGCGGGGCGGGTCCGGGCGCAACAGTCACATTGTCAAGCACGGAATTCGGCTATTATTGAGGGAACGCCGGAACTTTGCCGGTGTTAGCTTCCGATGGGACCAGGGGGCGCCCAATTCCGTTTCGGCTCGCATCGGGCTAACCCAGTCGCATCAGGCTAACCCAGGGAGTGCGCTAATGAACTTTGTAACCTACCGGACGATTGCGCTGACTGCCGCATTCGTATCCGGTCTGGCCGTGACGTCCGCGCTGGCGGATACCGTCAAGCGCGACGTCGTCTACGTCCCCACGCCGCAGGAAGTGGTCAACCGCATGATGGACATGGTCGCCGTCAAGCCGACCGACTTTGTCATGGATCTCGGCTGCGGCGACGGCCGCATGGTGGTGACGGCGGCGCAGCGCGGCGCCCGGGGCTTCGGCGTCGACATCGACCCGCAGCGTATCAAGGAAGCCAACGAAAACGCCGAAGCCGCCAAGGTCACCGACAAGGTCACTTTCAAGGTCGGCAACCTGTTCGCGGAAAGCATCGAGAAGGCCGACGTACTGGCGATGTATCTTCTCACCGAACTGAACCTGCGCCTGCGGCCGAAGATTCTCTCGGAGATGAAGCCGGGTTCGCGCGTCGTCTCGCACGCCTTCGACATGGGCGAATGGGAGCCGGACGCCCACGACGTGGTCGACGGCAAGCAGATTTACATGTGGCACGTGCCCGCCAAGGTCGACGGCCGCTGGCAGGTCGAGAACGGCGAGCAGCGCCTGACGGTCGAGTTCGACCAGAGCTTCCAGATGATCAGAGGCAAGGGCCAGGTGAACGGCCGCGACGCCACGGTGAACGGCCGGCTGACCGGCAAGGACATCGTCTTCACCGTGACGGTCGACGGCAAGCCGCAGCGCTTCGAGGGCCGCGTCGAAGGCGGGCGCATGGAAGCCACCGGCGGCGGCAACTGGAAGGCGACGCGCGCCACCTGACGATCAGCCGCACGGGACCGGATGCGCGCTTGCAGCGACGGTCCCGTGCTCCCCTCTCCTTGGCGAGTACATTCATGAACAATCAGGGAAGGTCCGCCCCGCGTGCCAGCCTTTCGGTGACGGACGGCGCGCTGATGATGGTCGGCATCATCATCGGCATCGGAATTTTCAAGACGCCGCAGCTTGTCGCGCTGTTTACCCCCAACGAGTGGATGTTTGTCGGCGTCTGGCTGTTCGGCGGCGTGGCGACCCTGATCGGGGCGCTTGTCTATGCCGAACTTGCCGCCGCCTACCCTTCGACCGGCGGCGAATATCATTTTCTCAGCCGTGCGCTCGGACGGCCGGTCGGATTCCTGTTCGCCTGGGCCCGCACCACCGTGATCCAGACCGGCGCGATCGCCGCCGTCGCCTTCGTGCTCGGCGACTACGCCCAGCAGCTCTATTCGCTCGGCACCTACGGCTCGGCGATCTATGCGGCCGCCGGCCTGCTGCTGCTGACGCTGATCAACCTCGCCGGCACCTATCAGAGCAAGACCGCGCAGAACGTGCTTTCGGTGATCCTGATCGGCGCGATGGCGCTGATCGTGGTGCTTGGATTCGTCAGCGGCGGCGCTGCCGGTGCGAGCGCGCCGGCCGCCGCCGGCGGCGGTCCCGGCTATGGCATGCTCGGCCTGGCGATGGTGTTCATCCTGCTGACCTATGGCGGGTGGAACGAGTCCGCCTATCTCTCCGCCGACGTGCGCGACGTGCGCCGCGACATGATCCGCATCCTGCTCGTCGGCACCGCGATCGTCACCACCGTCTATCTGCTGGTCAACCTCGCCTATCTCTCGGTGCTCGGCCTTGACGGCATGCGCAAGAGCGACGCCATCGCCGCCGAAGTGATGCGCGCGGCGATCGGCGACAGCGGCGCTGTGGTGCTCAGCCTGATCGTCTGCTGCGCCGCGCTCTCCACCATGAATGCCAGCATCTTTACCGGCGCGCGGCTCTATCACGCGCTGGGAGAGGATCTGGCGCTGTCGCGGCTGCGCATGTGGGATGCCGTGCGCAACAATCCGCGCAACGCCATCGTCGCCCAGAGCCTGATCGCCATGGTGCTGGTCGGCTTCGGCGCATTTGCCCGCGACGGCTTTCAGGCCATGGTCGAATATACGGCGCCGGTCTTCTGGTTCTTCCTGCTGCTGGTCGGCGTCTCCTTCTTCGTGCTGCGCCAGCGCGACGGCGCGCGCGCGCGACCGTTCAAGGTGCCGCTCTATCCGGTCACGCCGGCGCTGTTCTGCCTGATCTGCGGCTACCTGCTTTATTCCAGCCTCGCCTATACGGGCTATGGCGCGCTGGTCGGCATCATGGTGCTCTTGGCGGGAATTCCCCTGCTCGGCTATGTGCGCAAGCGCGCGCGGCGTTCCATGGCGCCGGCCGAATAGCCGGGGACCACGTCGCGCCGTTGCGGGCTCCGCGCCTGCAAGCGGCGGTCATGAGCGGGGCGGATAACGGTGGCGGACACCTACGACGTCGCGATTATCGGCGGCGGCCATAACGGCCTGACCTGCGCCGCCTATCTCGGCATGGCCGGCCTCAGCGTAAAGCTGCTGGAGCGTCGCAACGTGGTCGGCGGCGCCGCGGTGACGGAGGAGTTCCATCCCGGATTCCGCAATTCGACGGCGTCCTACACGGTCAGCCTGCTCAATCCGAAGGTGATCCGCGACCTTGAACTGAACCGGCACGGGCTGACCGTCGTCGAGCGGCGCGCGCTCAATTTCCTGCCGACCGAAGACGGGCACTACCTGCTCGCCGGTCCGGGCCGCACGCAGCGCGAGATCGCGAAATTCAGCCCGCAGGATGCGCAGCGCTATGCCGCCTTCGGCGCCGAGCTGGAATCGATCGCCGACGTGCTGCGCGATCTGGTGCTGCAGCCGCCGCCCAATCTTGTCGAAGGCTGGAATTGGCGCAGCCTGCGCGAAGCCTTGCGTCTTGCCGCGCTCGGCGGCCGCCTGCGCAGGCTCGATCTGGCGCGCAAGCGCGCGCTGCTCGACTTGATGGCGAAATCCGCAGGCGAATATCTCGACGGCTGGTTCGCTTCCGATCCGGTCAAGGCGCTGCACGGCTTCGACGGGATCGTCGGCAATTATGCGAGCCCGTATACGCCCGGCAGCGCCTATGTGCTGCTGCATCACGTGTTCGGCGAAGTGAACGGCAAGAAAGGCGTTTGGGGCCATGCCATCGGCGGCATGGGGGCGATCACCCAGGCGATGGCGAAGGCGGCACGCACTCACGGCGTGGAGATCGAGACCGGCGCGGATGTGCGCGAAGTGATCCTGGAGAAGGACCGCGTGGCGGGGGTCGCCCTGGCGGACGGACGCAGCGTCCGCGCCCGCGCGGTCGCCGCCAATGTCAATCCGAAGCTGCTGTTCGACGCGCTGGTTCCGCAGCAGGCGCTGCCGGAGGATTTTCGCGACCGCATGCGGCGCTGGGCCTGCGGCTCGGGCACCTTCCGCATCAATGTGGCGCTGTCGCGGCTGCCCGACTTCACCGCCCTGCCGGGGGGGGACGCCGCCGATCACCACACCAGCGGCATCATCCTCGCGCCCTCGCTCGCCTATATGGACCGCGCCTATGACGACGCACGCCGCGAAGGCTGGAGCCGCGCGCCGATCGTCGAAATGCTGATCCCCTCCACGCTCGACGACACGCTGGCGCCGAAGGGCGCGCATGTCGCGAGCCTGTTCTGCCAGCATGTCGCGCCGGTCCTGCCCGGCGGGCGTTCCTGGGACGAGCACCGCGAGGAGGTTGCCGATCTCATGATCGCGACCGTCGACCGCTTCGCGCCCGGCTTCCGCGACAGCGTACTGGCGCGGCAGGTATTCTCCCCGCTCGACCTCGAACGCACTTTCGGCCTGGTCGGCGGCGACATCTTTCACGGTCGCATGTCGCTCGACCAGATTTTCTCGGCGCGGCCGGCGCTCGGACATGCCGATTACCGCAGCCCGGTACGCGGGCTCTATCTGTGCGGCTCCGGCACGCATCCCGGCGGCGGGGTCACCGGCGCGCCCGGCCACAACGCCGCGCGGGCGATCGTGTCCGATCTGAAGGGTTGGTTCGAACGCCGGCGCTGATCAGGCCGCCAGCAGCTTCTGCACCTCGTTGACGAGGTCGCGCAGATGCACCGGCTTGGAGAGCACCTTGGCGTTCTTCGGCGCGGCCGAATCCGCATTCAGCGCCACCGCGGCGAAGCCGGTGATGAACATGATCTTGATGTCGGGGTCGAGTTCGGAGGCGCGGCGCGCCAGTTCGATGCCGTCCATCTCCGGCATCACGATGTCGGTGAGCAGCAATTCGAACGGCTCTTCGCGCAAACGCTGATAGGCCGACAATCCGTTGTCGTAGGACACGACGTTGAAGCCGGCATTCTGCAGCGCCTTGACCAGGAACCGGCGCATGTCGGTATCGTCTTCGGCGAGCAGGATTTTCGGCAACACTTCGGTCATCGGGCCACTATCTCACTGTACGCGCTAACGTCCCGTTACGGCGCCTGCGCGGACGACCGGGTCCGCGGCGAGATGCCGGATCGGCTGGCAATTGCCTTCAAATCGAGCCGCTGAAGGAACCCCCGACCCCATAAACCGGATACCCGGTAAATAACGGGTGAAAACAGGGCGCGCTGTCGCCCCCGCCGCCCCCCGCCGGCATGGACAATTCAAGCCATAGAAGGATAGTGAATCACAAGGGGGCATTTGGGGCTTTTCGGGCCGCCGCGCGTTGTCGCCCCGCACGATATGCCCCGCATGACAAGGCCAATCCGTCAATGAATCCCGCAGGGGAACTCGACCCGCCATTCGAAGTGCACGAGCCGGCGCAATGCCGCGGTCCGCTGCTGTTCAATTCGCCGCATAGCGGCCGCGTCTACCCGCGGGAATTCCTGAAAGCCTCGCGCCTCGATCTGCAGACCCTGCGCCGCTCCGAGGACACGTTTGTCGACGAACTCGTCTGCGGCGTGGTGGCGCGCGGCTATCCGGTCATGCGCGCGCATTTTCCGCGCTGTTATGTCGACGTGAACCGCGAGCCCTACGAGCTGGACCCGCGCATGTTTCACGGACGGCTGCCATCCTTTGCCAATACCCGCTCGATGCGGGTGGCCGGCGGCCTCGGCACGGTGGCGCGGGTGGTCGGCGATGCGCAGGAAATCTACGATCAGCGCATCTCCGTCGACGACGCGCTGCAACGGATCGAAAGCCTGTACAAGCCCTACCACCGCGCGCTGCGCCGCCTGTTCGCCAGCCTGCATGCCGATTTCGGCACCGCCATTCTGATCGACTGCCATTCCATGCCGTCGACCACCGCCGTGCGCGACGACCGCCCGCGCGCCGACATCGTGCTCGGCGACCGCTACGGCACGAGCTGCGCGCCGGAAGTCGCGGAAGTCGCCGAAGAGGTTCTGCGCCGGTGCGGCTACGCGGTGAGCCGCAACAAGCCCTATGCCGGCGGCTTCATCACCGAACATTACGGCAATCCCGGCTCCGGACTGCACGCGCTGCAGATCGAGATCAACCGCGCGCTGTACATGGACGAAAGACGCTACGAGCGCGGGCCGAATTTTTCCCGGCTGGCGGCCGATATCGAGGATCTGGCCGAGCGGCTGGCCGCGATCCCGGTGGACGCGCTGCGGCCCTACCGCTCGGCGGCGGAATAGCCCGATCCGTTGCTGCATAGCAGCATCGCGTCCGCTGCAGGTCGGCGATATGAGCAGCCCGGCAACCGGATTTGCCGAACCGTCGATCTGCCGTATCGGCACGGCGGCAAACCCCGCCGGCCGGAGGGGCGCCGGGGTCTCCGCATAAGACATTGAAAATATGCAAGAAAAAAGGGCCGCTTGCGGGAGCAAGCGGCCCAAGTCTAGGGAGGAAACGCCCAAGGAGGGCGGCGGGAACGTGCGAAGCACGTTGCCGCGCTGCAGCAATATCGCATCGCGCCGCACAAAACGCAAGGGCAAAAATGTCAGTATCCCTGACCAAAATGGGGTCCGGGGATCGATCTCCCCGCCACTCAGGGCCGGCGGTCGGCGATCGGGTCGCGCGCCCATAGATAGGGGATGCAGGCGGCCAGCACGAACAGCGCCTGCAACGCAAACACCACCCGATAGGCATCGAGCGCATAGGCGCCGTTCTCGGCCGGAAACAGATTGATGACGAAGCCGGTCAGCGTCTGCGTCAGGAAGGCGCCGCCCATCGTTCCCATATTCAGAATGGTCATGCCGCGACCGACCAGATGCGGCGGAAACAGCGCCTTGCCGTGCGCAATCATCACCGGCGTATAGGCCGAGAGCGCGCCGACGGCGATGAACCACACGACCAGCCAGACCTGCGGCAACACGCCAAGGATTGCGACCGCGGCAAACGTGAGCGCCGTGGTGACGGCGCCGGTCAGCACCGGGATTTTGTAGCTGCCGAACAGCCGGTCGGTCGGGCCCCAGGCGAAAGCGGCCGCGATCTGCGCCAGCGCGGCGAGAAACAGCACGTCGCCGCGCTCGGTCAGGCTGTAGCCGTAGATATGCGACAGATAGGGGCCGCCCCACAGCCCGACCACGAGCACGAAGCTGGAATAGGCGAACAGACCGACGAGGAACAGCCTGCCCACGGACGGGGTGCGCAGCGCCTGCACGAATCCGGCAAAGCTCTCGCGAAAGCTCTCGCGCGCGGCCGGCTGTCCCGCTCCCCCGTGCCCATCGTCGCGCACCACCGCCGCCACCAGCAGGCCGGCAAGCAGCATCAGGATCGCAACCGCCAGGAAAGTCGCGCGCCAGCCGACCGTCGCCGCCGACCAGGCCAGCGGCGCGGTGGCGAGCAGCGTGCCGATGCTGCCGAGCCCGAGCTGGATTCCCACCAGCGTGGCAAAGCGTTCCGGCGGATAGCGCCGCGCATAGAGCGCAAGCGGCCCCATCAGGTAGCAGGAGGAGCCGATACCCATCAGAATGCGCGCAGCGATCAGCACCAGCGGCGATTCCGCCGCCGCGAACAACACCGCCCCGGCCACGGCAATGCCGGCGCAGACCAGCATGCAGATTTTCGGGCCATAGCGATCGAGCGCGATCCCGAGCGGAACCTGCGCGGCGGTAAAGCTGAAGAAGAAAGTGCTGGAGAGCAGGCCGATCTGCGAGGCCGAGAGCGACAATTCGGCGGCAAGGTCGGGCGCGATCACGCCCACCGAATTGCGCAGAAACTGGCTGACCACGTAGATCAGCCCGAGCGTGCCGACCAGGATAACGGTCGCAGCCAACGGCACGCTGTGGCGCTGCGCGGCCTGGCTTGGCGTCGTCATGGACCCGGTTCCCCGACGCGGCGATCATGCCCGGCGCGGGACGCGCAGGCGGCTTGCAGGTTGCACGACACCGGCAATCCCGCAAGCGCGGACGCGGTTGCCGGCCATGCAAGTCTTGGATAGGTGAAATGCCGGGGCGAACGGCGCTGCATGTCCGCGGCCGCGCATCCCCGGGCGAAAGGCGCGCTGATGACGGCAATCGACTTTGCGGCTTTCGTCGACGAACTGGCGACGGTGTCGGGCGAGACCATCCTGCCGTTCTTCCGCACCTCGCTCGGCGTCGACAACAAGGCGCCGGGCCGTTTCGATCCGGTGACCGCCGCCGACCGCGCGGCGGAAACGGCCATGCGCACGCTGATCCGGCGGCATTTCCCCGCACACGGCATTGTCGGGGAAGAATTCGGCAGCGAGCGCGCCGACGCCGAATATGTCTGGGTGCTCGATCCGATCGACGGCACCAAGTCGTTTATCTGCGGCACACCGCTCTGGGGCACGCTGATCGCGCTGACCCGGTTCGGCGAGCCGGTTTTCGGCATGATGCACCAGCCCTATACGCGCGAGCGCTTCACCGGCGACGGCCAGGCCGCCCGCTATCGCGGACCGGCCGGCAACCGCGATTTGCGCGTGCGCGAATGCGCCGGGCTGGCCGACGCCATCATGATGACGACCAGCCCGCTGCTGATGAACGGCGCCGACCGCGCGCAGTTCGCCCGCGTGGAGGATAACGTGCGGCTGTCGCGCTACGGCGGCGACTGCTACGCCTATTGCATGCTGGCCGCCGGCCATATCGATCTCGTGATCGAAACCGAATTGAAGCCCTATGATATTGCCGCGCTGATCCCGATCGTCGCCGGCGCCGGCGGAACGGTCACCGCCTGGGAAGGCGGACCGGCAACCGCCGGAGGGCGTATCGTCGCCGCCGGCGACGCGCGGGTGCACAAAGCGGCGATGCATCTGCTGGCGCGGTAGCCGCCCCGTCGCGGTCGATATCCCGCAGCGATCGAATGCGCAACGCGCACTCCCGCTGCGCCGGTCTCAGAACAGCGGCGTCCCCGGCACGAAGGCGTCGAAGGCCGCGAAAAACTGCGAGCGATAACGGTCCTGCTCCATCAGCAATTCGTGTCTGGAACCGGCGACGATCAGATGCGAGCCGGCGCGCAGGCGCATTGCGAATTCCTCGATCGCCGGCGAGGACACCACATTGTCGCGACCGGCCGCGACCATCAGGATCGGCTGGCGCAGATGGGCGGTGAATTGCGGCCGCGCGATTTCGTCCATGGCGTCGAACGCCGCCGCGGCCCAGTTCACCGTCGGCGCGCCGATTCCGAGTTGCGGCGACGCCTCCAGGATGGCGACGGTGCGCGCATAGCGGACCGGATCGGAGGTGTTGTCGTTGCCGACGAACGGCTGCAGCGCCCGCACCGTCGCGTCGCCGCCGGGAATATAGGAGCGGCCCATGCCGAACAGTCGCATGGTGCGCACGATCGGCTCGGCGAAACGCGAATGCGCGCGCGGCGACAGGCGCAGCATCGGGGCGCCCATGACGATGCGCTCGAACCAGCGTTGTCCGCGCTGCACCGCGCGCAGCAGCACCGTCGCCCCCATCGAATGGGCGATGGCGTAATAGGGCGGCGGACAGTCCGGCAGCACGATCTCGCGCATGAACGTCTCGAGATCGGTGGCATATTCGGAAAAGTTGCGGACATGTCCCTTGAGCGGGTCGTCGAGCGCGCGGCCGGACCCGCCCTGACCGCGCCAGTCGAAGGCGGCGGCCGCAAAGCCGCGTGCGCGCAGATCGCGCACCGTCTCGAAATATTTTTCGATGAATTCCGCGCGCCCCTGCAGAATGCAGACCGTGCCCTTGCGGCCCGGCGGCGGCGAAAACCGGGCGAAGCGCAGGCTCATGCCGTCGCCGGTCCTGATACTGCCGCTGACCGTGTCTTCGGGCACCGGATTGGCGGGGATCGACACAAGGGTCATCGGCGGGGACCAGGCGGACGGGTTGCGCCTTATAGCAGCCCGCCGCCGCCGCTCAATCGCCGCTGCGGAGCGCCGGAGCGGTTGTCCCGGACGCCGATGGCGTAGTAATAAATCATTGATATTACAATATTTTTATCCCCTTGAACGACGCAGAGGGCCCCCTACATAACGAGCGTGCAGGCCCTTTGCGGCTGCGCAAATACCGGCAGGTCCGGCCATCCGGCGGACCGAACGTCATGTCGCTCACTGGAGGATATGCCATGCGATTTGATCTCACTCCCTTCTACCGTTCCACCGTCGGCTTCGACCGCCTGTTCAGCATGCTCGACCAGGCCGGCGGGCTGGATTCCGCCCCCTCCTATCCGCCCTACAACATCGAGCGGACCGGCGAGAACGCCTACCGTATCTCGATTGCGGTGGCGGGCTTCGGCGAGAACGAGCTGAACATCGAGCTGAAGGAAAACACCCTGGCCGTCCGCGGCGAGAAGCAGAGCAAGCAGGAGGAGAAGGCCGGCGAAGTCCTGTATCAGGGCATCGCGGCGCGCGCCTTCGAGCGCGTGTTCCAGCTTGCCGATTTCGTCCAGGTGAAGGGCGCCAAGCTGGAAAACGGCCTCCTGCATGTGGATCTCGTGCGCGAGATTCCGGAAGCCAAGAAGCCGCGCCAGATCCCGATCGGCGGCGGTCAGGTGATCGAAGGCAAGGTGGAAAAGGCGGCCGCCTAACGCGGAATCGTCTTCAGGAAGGGAGCGCCCCGGTTCGCACCGGGGCGCTTTCGTTTTTTGCGGTCGGCAACAGGCGCAAGCGCTCCTTGCGCGGCGCGCCTCAGATATTCGGCTTCTGGCTCGGCGTGTCGTCGAGCGGCTGCACCGGCGGGAAACCGGGATCGGACGTGCCGGCGTCCGGCCTGGAGTCCTGCGGCTTTCTGTAGATTTCGATCTGCCGGATTTCGCCGGGCTTGGCCGGCGCGGGCGGCGCAGCCTGCGTCGCATTGCCGGCGGCCTGCTGCGTGTCCGGACGCGGCCGCGGCAGCGGAGCCTGTTCCGGCTCGGGGGCGCGCGGTTGCGGCCGCGCCGCCGTCTGCGGCGCGCGGATCACCGGCGGCGGCGAAGGCGGCGGCAGCGCGCCGATGCGCTCGTCCTCGTCCCAGTCGTCGTCTTCGTCGAGCGGCACCGCGTATTCCGGACCATGGCGCGGACCGTAACGCGGATCGTGACGGCCCGGCTCGTAGCCGTAGCGCGGAGCCGGCCGCGGCGCCGGGCGACCATAGCCGAGCGGGGTCACCGTCAGCACCTGGCCGCTGCGCGCATCGAGGCTGACCTCGACCTCGCGGCCGGTGCGATCGATGGCGTCGATGAAATAACGACCCTGCCGCCAGACCGGGCGGTCGAGCGGATTCATGCCCATTGAGCGGATGATGGTGACCACTTCGAACGGCGGCAGCGGTTCGCCGCCGAACATCTGCACGAGCCGCAGCGGCTCGGCCCCGCCCGGGCTGCAGTAAACGACAATGGCCGCGACAGCGGCTGCAAACCTCAAACGCACGACGCGCCTCCCCCGACGCTTGCGACCGCATTCGGTCCCCGCGGTCGCGGTCAGCGTCGTCGCCGATTGGGGCGCGGCTGGGGCGGAAATTCAGCCCTTTTGGATCAGGGCTGCGAAATTTTCCACTTCCGCTTCCGTCGTCGAATACGACGTCACCAGTCGCACCAGCATGTCGTCTGCGGACAGGGCGTCGCTGCGCCGCGCGTAATAGGCCGCGCCCGCCGCCTTCAGCCTGGCGTCGATCGATTTCGGCAGCACCGCAAAGACGAGATTGGCCTCCACCGGCCACAGAATGCGCACGCCGGCCGCGGTCAGGCGCTCGCCCAGCCGGTCGGCCATGGCGTTGGCGTGGCGCGCGAGCCGGAGCCAGTAATCCTGCTCCAGAAAAGCGGCCATCTGCACCGCCAGAAAGCGGTGTTTGGAGAACAGGTGTCCGGCGCGCTTGCGCCGCTCCGGCATCCATTCGGCCAGCTTGGGATCGAAAAACACCACCGCCTCCGCCGCCATCGCGCCGCCCTTGGTGGCGCCGAAGGTGAGCACGTCGACGCCCGCCTTCCAGGTGATCTCCGCCGGACTGGCATTCAGCCGCACCAGCGCATTGCCGAAGCGCGCGCCGTCCATATGCACCTTCATGCCGCGCGCATGCGCGACGCGGGCCAGCGCCGCGATCTCCTGCGGCCGGTAGATGGTGCCGGCCTCGGTCGCCTGGGTGAGCGACAGGGTCATGGCGTTGACCTGATGCGGCCGGTGCCCGGAATAATGCTCGGCGGCGGCAGCCACCGTATCGGCCGCGAGCTTGCCGCCGTCGCCGGCCAGCGCCAGCAGTTTCATGCCGCCGCCATAGAATTCCGGCGCTCCGCATTCGTCGGTCATGATGTGCGACTGCGCATGGCAGAGCACGCCGCCCCAGGGTGGCGTGATATGCGCCAGCGCCAGCGCGTTGCCCGCGGTGCCGGTCGGCACCAGGAACACCGCGCAGTCGCGCTCGAACACCTCGCATAACCGGCGTTCGGTCGCCTGTGTGAAGGCATCGTTGCCGTAGCCGATGGCGAAACCTTCGCTCGCCGCACCGATTGCCTTCAAGATATCCGGCGCGATGCCGGCGGTATTGTCGCTCGCAAAGTTCATGGGTTCTGGAAGCTCATGAATGAGGCAGTCGGCAATAGCATTGCCGGGCGGGATGCCGGCAGATTCCGCTTGTTTCGCGGGGCCGGGACGGCGAGAAATATAGCTTAAGAGAAACGCAGGCGATGCCGGCGGCCCCCCTTGTCGAAGGGGACAAAATTTGGCATCGTGAATTAGGACAGCATTGCTGTCCCAGTTGCAGGTCGCGGCGACAGCGGGCGAGCCACCGCGTCGCCAGGGGCGCAGGCGATGCGGCTCGGCATCGGACAGCCCCCGACCCACGAGCGCAGCCGCGCGCACCGGCCGGTGCAGAGAGGGCTGCAAACCCGAGCTTGTAGTGCCGCAACCCGCCGCGCGTCCTCGTGCCGCGGGCGCGGATGGCGCGCCGGAGACGGATTGCCCCGCTGCAGGGGAAGGAAATGGGGTGGTGAAATGAGCGCAAGCTCGTTCGGGAATAACGGCAGGCCGGCGATGCATGGATTGCGCGCATCGGATTTTGCCGATTCCGCCGATCCCGGTCTGCCCGCCGCGCACGGGCTCTACGACCCCGCGCGCGACAAGGATTCCTGCGGCGTCGGCTTCATCGCCAGCATCAAGGGCGAGAAGTCGCATCGCATCGTCGAGGACGCACTGAAGATTCTCTGCAACCTCGAACATCGCGGCGCGGTGGGCGCCGACCCGCGCATGGGCGACGGCGCCGGCATTCTCGTGCAGATGCCGCACCGGTTTTTCGCCAGGAAGGCGCAGGAACTCGGCTTCACCCTGCCGGAGCCGGGGCAATACGGCGTCGGCCACCTGTTCCTGCCGCGCGACCGGGAATGGCGCGAAACCATCCGCCGGACCTACGAGGACACCGCGCTGAAGGAAGGGCTGAAGGTCATCGGCTGGCGCGAGGTGCCGACCGACAATTCGACGCTGGGCGAATCGGTGAAGCCGACCGAGCCGGTGCATATGCAGGTATTTGTCGGCCAGTCGACGCCGTCGCAGGACGAAGCGCATTTCGAGCGCCGCCTGTATATCCTGCGCAAGGCGATCTCCAACGCCGTCTACCGGGCCCACCGCGATCTACACGGGCATGTTCCTCGCCGACCAGCTCGGCACCTATTATCCCGACCTGCACGAGCCGGATTTCGAGAGCGCGCTTGCGCTCGTGCATCAGCGCTTCTCGACCAACACCTTCCCCGCCTGGTCGCTGGCGCATCCCTATCGCTACATCGCCCATAACGGCGAGATCAATACGCTGCGCGGCAACGTCAACTGGATGGCGGCGCGGCAGGCCTCGGTTGGCTCCGAACTGTTCGGCGACGACATCCACAAACTGTGGCCGATTTCCTACGAGGGCCAGTCCGACACCGCCTGCTTCGACAACGCGCTCGAATTCCTGGTGCAGGGCGGCTATTCGCTCGCGCATGCGATGATGATGATGATTCCGGAGGCCTGGGCGGGCAATCCGCTCATGGACGAGGAACGTCGCGCCTTCTACGAGTATAACGCGGCGCTGATGGAGCCGTGGGACGGACCCGCCGCCATCGCCTTCACCAACGGCCGGCAGATCGGCGCCACGCTGGACCGCAACGGCCTGCGTCCCGCGCGCTATCTTCTGACCCGCGACGACCGCATCGTCATGGCCTCGGAAATGGGCGTATTGCCGATTGCGGAAAAGGACATCGTGAAAAAGTGGCGCTTGCAGCCGGGCAAGATGCTGCTGGTCGATCTCGACGAAGGCCGCCTCATTCCCGACGAGGAACTGACGGCGACGCTCGCGCGCTCGCATCCCTACAAGGAATGGCTGCACCGCACCCAGCTCGTGCTGGAAGATCTGCCGGAGGCACCGGGCAAGGCCGCGCTGTCCAATCTCTCGCTGCTCGACCGCCAGCAGGCCTTCGGCTACACGCAGGAAGACATCAAGCTCCTGATGACGCCGATGGCGACGACCGGCGAAGAAGCGGTCGGCTCGATGGGCAACGACACGCCGATCTCGGCGCTGTCGGACCGGCCCAAGCCGCTGTTCACCTATTTCAAGCAGAACTTCGCGCAGGTGACCAACCCGCCGATCGATCCGATCCGCGAAGAGATCGTCATGAGCCTCGTCTCCATCATCGGACCGCGGCCGAACCTGTTCGATCTCGAAGGCACCTCGAAGACCCGGCGCCTGGAAGTGCGCCAGCCGATCCTGACCGACGCGGATCTGGAGAAGATCCGCTCGATTTCCGATCACGGCGACCATTTCAAGTCGATCACCCTCGACATCGCCTATCCGGCCGAAAGCGGCGCCGAGGGCATGGCGCCGGCGCTCAAGCAGCTCAAGGCCGACGCCGAAAAGGCGGTGCGCGAGGGCTACAACATCGTCATCCTGTCCGACCGCAAGGTCAGCGCCGGACGCATCCCCGTGCCCTCGCTGCTCGCCTGCGCGGCGGTGCATCATCATCTGATCCGCGAGGGCCTGCGCACCTCGGTCGGCCTGGTGGTCGAGTCGGGCGAGCCGCGCGAAGTGCATCATTTCGCCTGCCTCGCCGGCTACGGCGCGGAAGCGGTCAATCCCTATCTCGCCTTCGAGACGCTGGTCGCGATGAAGGACGAATTGCCGGTCAAGCTCGACGACAAGGAAATCGTCAAGCGCTACATCAAGTCGGTCGGCAAAGGACTGCTCAAGGTGATGTCGAAGATGGGCATTTCCACCTACCAGTCCTATTGCGGTGCGCAGATTTTCGATGCGGTCGGGCTGAGGAGCGATTTCGTCGCCACCTATTTCACCGGCACCGCCACCCGCATCGAGGGCGTGGGGCTGCCGGAAATCGCGCAGGAAACCGTGCGCCGGCATCGCGACGCGTTCGGCGACGCGCCGATCTACAAGACCGCGCTCGATATCGGCGGCGAATACCAGTTCCGCACCCGCGGCGAGGGCCATGCCTGGAGCGCGGCAACCGTCTCGGCGCTGCAACACGCAGTCCGCGGCAATTCCTACGAGCGCTATCGCGCCTTCGCGAAAATCCTCAACGAGCAGTCGCAGCGCATCGTCACCATCCGCGGCCTGTTCCGCATCAAGGATGCCGCCGAGGACGGCCGCAGGCCGGTGCCGGTCGAAGAGGTCGAGCCGGCCAAGGATATCGTCAGGCGCTTTGCGACCGGGGCGATGTCGTTCGGCTCGATCTCGCGCGAGGCGCATACCACGCTCGCCATCGCCATGAACCGGATCGGCGGCAAGTCGAATACCGGCGAGGGCGGCGAGGAAGCCGACCGCTTCAGGCCGCTGCCGAACGGCGATTCCATGCGCTCGGCGATCAAGCAGGTCGCCTCGGGCCGTTTCGGCGTCACCACCGAGTATCTCGTCAACTCGGACATGATGCAGATCAAGATGGCGCAGGGCGCCAAGCCCGGCGAAGGCGGACAATTGCCCGGACACAAGGTCGACAAGACGATCGCCCGGGTGCGCCACTCGACGCCCGGCGTCGGCCTGATCTCGCCGCCGCCGCATCACGACATCTATTCGATCGAGGATCTGGCGCAGCTGATCTACGATCTGAAGAACGTCAACCCGGCGGCCGACGTTTCGGTCAAGCTCGTCTCGGAGGTCGGCGTGGGCACGGTTGCCGCCGGCGTCGCCAAGGCGCGCGCCGACCACATCACCATATCCGGCTATGACGGCGGCACCGGCGCCTCGCCGCTGACCTCGCTCAAGCATGCCGGCTCGCCATGGGAGATGGGTCTTGCCGAGACGCACCAGACGCTGGTGCTGAACGGTCTGCGCTCGCGCGTTGCGCTGCAGGTCGACGGCGGGTTGCGCACCGGGCGCGACGTCATCATCGGCGCGCTGCTCGGCGCCGACGAGTTC
>CAYWCE010000015.1:0-513 GCA_964456755.1 uncultured Hyphomicrobiales bacterium | reverse complement strand
TGCCCGGTCGGGGTCGCGACGCAGGATCCGGTGCTGCGCAAGCGCTTCAAGGGCGCGCCGGAGCATGTCATCAACTTCTTCTTCTATGTGGCCGAAGAAGTGCGTCAGCTCCTGGCCGACATGGGTTACACCCGACTCGACCAGATCATCGGCGATGCCGATCTCCTGGAGAAGCGCCAGATGATCGAGCACTGGAAGGCACGCGGGCTGGACTTCAGCCGGATCTTCCACAAGCCCGATGCGCCGCGTTCGGCCACTTACTGGACCGAGCGCCAGAAGCATCCGATCGACGACGTGCTCGACCGCATGCTCATAGAGAAGGCCAAGGTGGCGCTGGAATCCAAGATTCCGGTCAGGATCGAGATGCCGATCCGCAACGTCGACCGTTCCGCCGGCGCCATGCTGTCGGGAGCACTTGCCAAGCGCTGGGGCCACAAGGGTTTGAAGGACGACACCATCCACGTGACGCTGCGCGGCACTGCGGGCCAGTCCTTTGGTGCCTTCCTCGCACGC
>CAYWCE010000014.1:41782-44282 GCA_964456755.1 uncultured Hyphomicrobiales bacterium | reverse complement strand
CCAGCCGCCGACGCCGCCGACCAGGATGATCACGACGGTGACGCCGGCGACCATGTGCCGCTGAATCGATTCATGGGTTGCGGGCGAGGCGGAGGTCATGAGGCGGAACTCCCTGCTTCCGGCACGACTTTCAGCGGACGCGGCAGGTTCGGTCGCTGCAATACCTTGTTGAGAACCTCGTCCTTGGGCCCGAATATCTGCTGGCGTCCCTGATTCATGACAAGTACATAATCGACTCCGGCTATGGCGCTCGGCCGGTGTGCGATGACGATAACAATACCGCCGCGTTCGCGCACGCCGAGAATGGCGCGGCCAAGCGCATCGTCGCCCTCCGAATCGAGATTCGAATTGGGCTCGTCCAGAACGACCAGAAACGGTTCGCGGTAGAGCGCGCGGGCGAGCGCGATACGTTGCGCCTGGCCGGCCGAGAGCAGCGTTCCCTGTTCACCGACCTCGGTCTCGTAGCCGTCGGGCAGCCTGACGACCAGATCGTGCACTCCCGCGGCCTTGGCGGCGGCCAGCACGTCCTCGGCGCGCGCCTCGTCGTCGAAACGGGCGATATTCTGCGCCACGTTGCCGGAGAGTAGCTCCACGTCCTGCGGCAGATATCCGATATGCACGCCCAGCGCCTCCTGCGACCACTGGTCGAGCGCCGCGCCGTCGAGGCGGATGGTGCCGCGCGCCGGCGGCCAGACGCCGACAAGGAGCCGCGCCAGGCACGATTTGCCGGAGCCGCTCGGTCCGATAATGCCGAGGCCGCTGCCGGCTTCGAGGCGGAAATGCACGTCCTGCACCACGGGCTTCTGGCCGCCGGGTGCGAGCGCGACAAGCTGCTCGACGGCGAGCGATTTGGTAGGCGCTTCGAGTTGCATCACCGGGGGGGGCGCGGGAAACAGCGAGAGCAGCCGGTTGAGCCTGCGCCAGCTCAGGCGTGCGGCGGAAAAGCCCTTCCAGTTGGCGATGGCGGAATCGACCGGCGCCAGTGCGCGTGCGCTCAGAATCGACCCGGCGATGATGAGACCGGCGGTGGCCTGCTGGTTGATCACGAGCCAGGCGCCGACCGCGAGCACGCCGGACTGCAGCATCATGCGGAAGACCCTGGAGGCGGAGCCAAGCCCGCCGGCGGCGTCGCTCGCCTCACGCTGGCTTTCCATATAGCGGCTGTTCGCCTCGCCCCAGCGCGCGGCAATACGCCCGGCCATGCCCATTGCGGTCAGCGCCTCGGCGTTGCGCTGGCTCAGTTCGGCGATGCCGTTGCGCGCGTGTGCCAGATGCGCCGCCTTCTGCACCGGCTTGCGCGTGCGCAGTTCGGCCAGCAGCGTGAAAACGGCGAGTACGATGGCGCCGAACAATGCGGTGAGGCCGATCAGCGGATGGAACATGAAGCAGATCGCCACATAAAGCGGCATCCACGGCAGGTCGAACAGCGCGATCGGGCCCATTCCGGACAGGAACGAGCGGATATTGTCGAGATCGCGCAACGGCTGCAGGCCGTCGTTTCGGTTTCCGGTGCGCAGCGGAATCCGGATCAGCGTTTCGTAGACGCGCCCGCTGAGCGATTCGTCGAGGCTTGCGCCGATGCGCACCAGGATGCGGGCACGGATGAAATCGAGCACGCCCATCGCCGTGAACAGGGTGAGCGCAATGATGGTGAGGCCGACCAGGGTAGGCACGCTGCGGCTGGGCAGCACACGGTCGTAGATTTCCAGCATGAAAAAGGCGCCGGTGAGCATCAGAATGTTGCTCATGCCGGAAAACAGCGCGACGCCGATAAAGGCCCTGCGGCAGGCGGCGATTGCGGCCGACAGCTCGGAGGCGGCATTGCCGCCGAAGAGGCTCGCCTGGGGGCGCTTCGCGTCGCTCTGCTTGATGCCTGCGATCATCGACCTGGCCTGGACACGCCCGCACGTCGCCCCGGTTCGGGCCGGTCGCGCACCGTTTCGCCCGGTGGCCGGGCGTTAACGTCACTATGCCACCGGATGCCGGAAATGTCGCGGTTCGCGAAGGATATAGGGTTAACGGGCGGGATCAGATGAGGTTGTAATTAAAATGGAAATCGTCCTGGGTCAGCGCCGAAACCTGGACGCCGACCAGGGCGATGGTGTTGCCGCCGCCGAGATCGATCGTGCTGCCGCCGAGGGAGAAGGCGCCAGCATCCACGAATTCCTGATAGCTTTCGTAGATATCGACTAGCTCGATACGATCCTGTCCCGCAACAAAGTCCATAATAGTATCGGCGCCGCTCATCGGGCGGAACACAAAGGCATCGGCTCCCCCGCCGCCCCATAGCAGGTCGTTGCCGGCGCCGCCGTCGAGGCGGTCATTCCCGGCGCCGCCGGCGAGCACGTCGCGGCCCTGGTTGCCCGTCAATTCGAGGTCGGCGACAACACCGGGCAGTACCGTCAGCTCGGTGGGATTGAGGTAGGGATAGTCGACGCGCGGGACGAAGGTCTCGTCGCCGTCGAGGCGCTCCGGCAGATAGGGGCCTACGCTTGTGGCG
>CAYWCE010000014.1:0-41682 GCA_964456755.1 uncultured Hyphomicrobiales bacterium | reverse complement strand
TGCCGGCGAAATACAGCTTGCCGTCGAGTACAGTCAGTTCGGTCGGGTTGAGATAGGCGGCGTCGACGCGCGGAATGAAGGTCTCGTCGCCGTCGAGGCGCTCCGGCAGATAGGGGCCTACGCTTGTGGCGTTGTTGACGATCTCGCGAAATGCATTCGTCGCCGGATCGTATTCGATCAGCGTCATGTAGAAATTCGGATCGCTGTTCCATTCGACCGCGGCATTGAAATAGAGCTTGCCGTTGAAGACAGTCAGCTCCTTCGGATACGAAGAATACTGGACAGGCGTCATCGCCCCCCAAATCGCAGCGCTGACATCGGCGACCAGCCTAACTTCGGTGCCGTCGAACACCATCAGTTCTCGGCCATATTGCTGGTTGGTCACCGGATCGACATAGGTGCCGGCGAAATACAGCTTGCCGTCGAGTACAGTCAGTTCGGTCGGGTTGAGATAATCGCCGTCGACGCGCGGAACGACCGAGGTGGTGACGATTTGGCGCATACTTTCCGTAACAGGATCGTATTCGACCAGGGTCTTATAGCCGTTGGGATCGCCGGAAAATTCCAGCAGGGCATTGAAGTAGAGCTTTCCGTCGAAGGTGGCGAACTGGGTCGGATTTGAGGTCACGGCAGTCGGAGAGCCTATGTAGATGGCATTGCGTACATCCGCCACAAGCTCGACCCTGTCGCCGTCGAAGACCAATAGCTCACGGCCGTAATGCTGACCGGTGGTGGGGTCTACATAGGTGCCGGCAAAAAACAACAGGTCGGGCGACATACCTTCTGCAATCTGCACGGTTGTGGTCGCCGACACAGTTGCGGCGCCGTCTGAGATGTCGAAGGTCAGATTGCCCCCGGCGATTTCACCATTCGGCCGGATGAAGAACGCAGCGAATTCGGTCAGCGAATAAGACTGGTCAAGGTCGACCGCATCGCCGCCGGCGTCGACGATCGTGAGTCCTTCGGGAACCCCGCTCACGCGTACGCTCAGTTCGTCGCCGTCGATATCGTGCGTCTCGATGAAAGTCAGCGGAATCTCGCCGGCTGTGGATGAGAGCGTGATCGTGTCCGGCAGCGTCACCACCGGCGCATCGTTGACGGCATTGACGGTGACGGTCGCGGTCGCAGGGCTCGCGTCCTCCACGCCGCCGTCGTCGATGGCGGCATAGGTGAAGGTCGGCGCGCCGCTGAAGTTGGCGTCCGGCTTGAAATAGACCGTGGCGGCATTGTCGGTGGCCGCGACCGTGCCGTCGGCTTCGATCGTCGTTGTCAGTTCGG
Organism: uncultured Hyphomicrobiales bacterium; assembly: GCA_964456755.1. Lineage (GTDB taxonomy): Bacteria > Pseudomonadota > Alphaproteobacteria > Rhizobiales > Xanthobacteraceae > Pseudorhodoplanes. The sequence continues at coordinate 40,404 of CAYWCE010000014.1, read as the reverse complement.
CGTCGCTGTAAAGCGTACCGTTCGCGGGCAGACTGAGGATGCGGAAGCTCGCCACGCTGCCGTCGATATCGCTGCCCGACAGGCTGATCGCGATGGAAGCTGCGTCCTCGTCGCCGGTCGCGGCGGCGGCGTCCGTCTCCGGTACCGCCACCAGGGTGTCGATGCTGCTCGCGGGCGAGGTGACCCGCGAAGTGACCGGCGCCATCACATTGCCCGCGAGGTCGCGCGCGCCGGACACATCGAAGGTTACCGAAGCAAGCTCGACATCGGCGTCGACCAGCCGGTAGGTGACCGCATAGGTCGTGGTCGAGGTCCACACGCCCGACGCGCCGGTAAGCGTGCTCGCGGCATTGGTCACGATCGTCGGGTGGATCGAGGTGTTCATCGCCTCGCTGAACGTCACCGTCAGCGTTGCGGTGGGAACGTTGGCGAGCGCCTGGATCTCGGATGGCGAGAGCACGCGGTCATAGACCCGCAGATCGTCGATCTTGCCGTCCCAGTACTCGTCATTGCGGTCGTGGACGTTCTTGCCCAACATCAGCGGGCTGGCGGCGGTGTTGAACGGCGAGATCGTCTTGGTGAACGTCTCGGTGCCGTCGACGAACAGTTTGAGCGTCGTGTTCTCGTAGGTGACGGCGATGTGCTGCCATTCCCCGGTCAGCACCGCGCCCATGAGGTGGTCGTTGTTCTGCCCGATCAGGTAGAGCGAGTTGCCGTATTGCAGGATCGAGAAGCGCTCGTTGTTCGAATTGCTGCCATTGCCCCAGGAGACGATGTTCTCGCCGCTCTGGTTGACCGTGCTTGCCGGATCGACCCAGAACGACACCGTTCTGGCCGAGCTGCCCGTGGGCAGTTCTCCCGAAAGGCCGTCCACCCGCATGAAGTTCGTGCGGTTGAAGGTGATCGCGTCCTCGTTGTAGCCATCGCCATAGACCGGGTTGTTGACCGGCGTTCCCGTACTGCCGGTCACGCTGTCCTGGGCGTTGCCGTCGAAATTGAAATGGGCGACCAGTCCGTTGGCCGGAGCGGCTGCCGGGGCGATCGTGTCCTCGTCGATGCTGTTCGGCGTCAGCACAAGCGACGTAATCGCCGGAGGCGTGTCGTCCACATTGGCGACCGTTACCGAGATGCGCTGGGTGGCGTCGCCGCCGTTTCCGTCCGACACCTGCACGTCCACCGTATAGATATTGTCGCCGGCGACCGCGCCGCCCACATCCTGCGGGTTCTCGAAGTCGGGGGCCGACACGAAGCTGAGCGCGCCGGTGGAGGCGTCAATCTGGAAGCGGGCGAAGTCGGTGCCGTCCGTGTTGAGGATCGAATAGGTCGGCGTGCCGCCGTCGACGTCGCTGGAGGTCACGGTCGTGACCGCGGTGGTATTCTCTTCGATGGTGACGGAGGCGGTGGCGCCGCCGCCGTTCGACGTAATTTCCGGCGCGTCGTTGACGGCGATGATGTTAACGGTGATTGTGCCGGTGGCGATCTTGACTCCACCCGAACCTTGGGCGTCCTCAGGACCGGTGTGCGAACCTTGTCCTGGGGAATTGCCGTCACGAAATGTGTAGCCTATCTGCACCGAAGACGGCGGTGCATTGTTCATATTGACGTATGTGAGCTGCCGCAGGACGTTATTGACCGAGTCCGAAGTGGCGTTTCCATTGAACGCGATGTGCAGTGCGCCCCCGCTGTTGGTGAACGAACCGACGTTTACTGCGTTAAGCATAACTTGGTGGCCGGTGGCGAAGGAAAGCGTGCCGGTGCCGCCGAACAGGTCTTCTGCATTGGCGCCGCCAACGCGCGCTAGCGTGAGCGTTGCGTTGCTATAGCCCGCGAGGCCGTTTGCGCCGAGGTCGAGTTCGATATCGCTGATCAACGCATTGTCGTCGAGAATGATCGCTCCGGTGTTCTCGGTATAGGTCGGATTGTTGTCGAGGCCGGTGAACACCGGCGCGTCGTTGACCGGGTTGATAGTGATCGCGACCGTGTCCGTGTCGTGCAGATCGCCGCCGCCGGCGGCGCCACCGTCATGGGTCACGAATGTCAGGGTATCGGCGCCGTTATAATCCTGCGCGGGGCGATAGACGACGTTGCCGGAAGCGGCGAGCGTGGCGTTGATCTGGGCGATCGTGCCGGTCAGCGTCACCGCGGCGGTGCCGCTGTCGCTGACGGTGGCGCCGCCGCTGACGGCGCCGACCGTGACGGTGCCGTGCTCGACCGACAGCGTCGTGGTGATGGTGTCGGCGTCGCCGGCATCCAGGTCGGCAACCGAAAGCCCGGTAATCGCGACATTGCCGTCTTCGTTGACGCTTTGCGCGCTCGGCACCGTATTGACCGGCGCGTCGTTGACTGAGGTTATCGTGTGATTGAGCGCGACCGTCTCCGCCGATATGTGCGTCGTGCCGCCGAAATCGGAGCCGGCGAGCGGGATGGCGGCGCCGTTGGTGAAGTTCAGGCCGGACTCGATGAGCCGCGCGCTCAGCGCGGTGGCCGGGCCGTTATAGTTCTCGGCCGGCAAAAAGCGCAGCAGAGTCGCTGCGGCGAGCGCGATGCCGGTATTGCCGACGACATTGCCGAGCGCCGTCCAGCTGGAGCCGTCGGTTGAATATTGCCAGGCGCCTTTCGCGGCGTCCGCCGTGTGGCTGCTGACCGCAATGCCTGCGAAGGTGTTCGCGCTCGAACCGCCCTGTACTTCGTCGGAGACATCGGTGAACAGGCCGCCGAAAAGCGAGGCGACGGTGACGCCGGATGGGCTGGTGTCTTCGTCGATCGCCGCGAGCGTGATCTGGCTCGCGGTCGCGCCTGGCGCGTCATTGACCGGCGTGACCGTCAAGCTGATCGACGTGGATTCCGCGGCGAATGGCGTCGTCCCGCCATGCGACGCGGGCGCGCTCAGATCGACGTATCGGCCCTCGAACTGGTCGGTGAACTGGCCGGTGAAGCTGCCATCGACGGCATACACGGTGAGGCCAGGGACCGGGCCATTGAAATCGTGCGCCGGGCGGAACTGCAGCCAAGCGCTCGCCGGCAGCAGGAATGCGCTGCTTTCGGACACCGCACCGATTTCGCCGAAGCCGCCGGCACTGACCGAAAACCACCAGGTGCCTTGGCTCGCCGGGCTGCCGCCGGCGACTGCGATGCCCGCGAAGCTCGATCCATCGACATCGGCAAATTTGCCGGCGAAGATGTCGGAAATGCGCTGCGTCAGCTGCGTCCCCTCGGCGGTCGTCAATGCGGCATCGTCGAGCGTCGGCGCATCGGCCACCGGATCGACCGTAATCGTGCCGACCGCGTAGCTCGGGTCGCGCTCGCCGTTACTGTCGATGGCGACATAATGAAACGTGGTGGTGCCGTGCCAGTTGGCGTCCGGCCGGAAGTAGACGGTCACGCTGTTGGCGTCGACCGGCACGTCGGCGCCGCCCGGATCGGTCATCTCCTCGGTGCCGTCGGAGTCGTAGAACAGCCTGCCATTGGCCGGCATCGAGGTAATGCGGAAGCCGCCGAGCGTGCCTTCGACGTCGCCGCCGGAGAGCACGACGGGAATCAGCGTGTCTTCGTCGCCGGTTGCCTGCGTGACATCCGTGACCGGCGCGTCGTTGGAGCCGTGCACCGTGACCGTGATCGTCCTGGTGTCGCTTGCTCCGTGGCTGTCGGTCACCCGGGCGGTGAAGGTCTCGACGCGGATCTGCCCCTCGCGCAGCGGATCGGACAGTTCGTCGTCCAGTGTATAGGTCCAGTTGCCGTCCTGATCGATCGTCAGCGTGCCGTAACGACCGGTGACCGATCCGTCCTCGCCCGGCGACTGCCCGAAGCGCGGCACGATCGACCAGGTGTCGTTTTCCGCATCGTCGTCGGCGTCGACATCGAATTTGCCCAGCGTGCCGGAAACCGAGGTTTGTCCCTCTTCCTCGTGCCCCGCCTCGGTCACGGTGCCGCGCGACTGTCCGCCGAAAATCACCGGCGCGTCGTTGGTGCCGGTAATCTGGATGGTCAGGGTCGATGTGGCGAAGTTTCCGAGCGCGTCCGACACCGTATAGGTAAACACGTCCTCGACGATCTCGCCGTGCGCGAGCGCCTGTGTGTCCGCATCGAGGTTATTCAGCGTATAGAGATAGCCGCCGCCGGAGAGCAGAACGAGGAAACCGTAGGTTCCCCAGACGATGCCGCTGGCGCCGGTGCTGCCGATTTCCCCGGTATCCCCGCGCGCGACGCCGACGACCGACAGAGGCTGCGCGCTCGTGCTTTCGTCGTTCGCCAGCACGTTGCCGATCGCGAACGGGTCCCCGAGCGTAATTCCGCGCGCCGTGCGACCGGCCTCGACCACGCTGCCGCTGTCGGCCTCGGGACGCGGCGTGGCGTCGAAATCGACGTCGATCTCGTCCTGCACCCAGGCGGTGGCGCGCACTTCGCCGTCGAGCACGAATTCGTACCGATAGAAAGACAATCCGTCGGTATGGGAATCGTCGTCGAAGGGATCTGCGAGCGCGTCGGCGTCGACGAGACGCCAGTAACCCTGCAGGCCGCCGTCCCAATTTGGCGTCAGGTTGATGACATCGCCGCGTTCGCCGAGAATACGGACGGTCGCGTCGTCGTTCATCACGTAGACGCCGTAGCCGGCGAATTCGACCGTGTTCTGCGCGCGGTTGCGCAGGTCGACGATTTCGATGCCTGAAACGTCCGGTCCTTCGTCGTCGCCGACGATGCTCAGGTCGCCGACGAAGACGATCGTGTCGATGCCGTCGCCGCCGTCGAGTTGCCAGGGTGAGTTGTCGTACAGATAGAAGATGTCGTCGCCGGCGCCGGCCAGGATCGCTTCGATATTGAGGAAAATATCGGAGCCGGTCGTCGGTCCCGCGACTGTGTTCTGCTCGGCGATGCCGAACAGATGGAATGTCAGGCTGTGCGCGGGATCGCTGACGCTGGGGAAGGAGAGCGTGTCGAAGCCGTCGCCGCCATCGTAGAAGTCGTCGCCTTCGCCGCTGCCGGCATAGATGACGTCATCGCCGCCGAAGCCGTAAACGAGATCGTTGCTGGCATAGGCGGTGATGACGTCGTCGAACTCCGATCCGTAAATCCAGTCGATTCCCGGCGTGCCGTGGATCACCTGGCCGTTCGTCGCATTCTGAAAATTCATGACGTTGACGCTGACCGTCGTCGTGATCGTCGTCTCGGTCGTCGTCTCGGGCGCCGTCGTCTCGGGCGTCGTGGTGTTCGTTGCGGTCGTCGTGCTTGTATTGCCGGTATTCGTGCCGGCGTTGGAGGTGCCGGTCGTGCCGCCCTGGTTCTGGCCGCCTGTCTGCTGCGTGACCGAGACCGTGTAGGTGCCCGGCGGAATTGTCGACGAGCCCTGCGCGGTCTGGGTCTGCGGGTTGGCATTGTCGCCGCGGTTCGAGGGATCGGTCGGCTGCTGCTGCTGTTGCTGCTGGCCGGGATCGAACGGGTTCTGCTGTCCGGCGTTGAAAATCTGGAAAACCTGCTGGACGATGGCCAGTTCCTGCTGCAATTCGCCCGGCGTCTTCTGGATCTGCTGCGCGATCACCTGCAGCGGGCCTGTCGGAGAGACCACCCAGCCGATATTCGAGTTGTTCACGGTCGCGATCAGCGCGCCCGTTCCCTTGTCGTAGAGATTGAACGATCCGACGACGCCGTTCGGCTCCACCATTACCGAGAATTTGGTCTGGCCGTTGGCGGCCGAGATTTCCACCAGCACGGCGGTGCCGCGGATGCCCATCGTTGCGACCGGCGTGTCGACCCGCATGTCGCCGGTCTTCGCTACCTGACCGGCGACGAAGCTGATCGAGCCCTGCACCAGGCTGATCAGCGCGGAATTGCCGGCAGCATTGGCGCTGTAGACGAATTCGTTCAGCACCATGCGCGCATTGCCGGCGAGGTTGAACGCGGTGCCGTCGGAGAACACGATGCCGAGCGCGGAGCCGGCACCGGTCTGCACCACGTCGCCTTGCTGGACTACGTCGCCGGCATTCAGCGCGATCGTGACGCCATTGCGCACGACGGTGGCATTGCCTTCGACCTTCTCGACCCGGCCGATCGGCTGCGCCGCCGATTGCGGCGTTCCGGCCTGCGCGTATTGCCCGGGCGCGAGCGGACCGGCCAGGGCCTCGACGACGGCGGGAGTGAGGCCTGCGCCTTCAGGCGAAAGCAGGGTCGGCCGCTTGTCGCTGAGAAAGTAGCCGACGGCGGTGAAGCTTTCACCGTCGGCGCCGGTGATTTTCAGGTCGCTGCCGGCGCGCTTGAATTCGCCATTGAACAGAAGCTCGGCACTGGGAACGGTGACGAAACCGTCGTCTGCCGCTTGCGCCGATTGGCCGGTGCCGATCTGGCCGAAACCGAACGCGCCGTCCTCCGGCGCAATGAGCGAGCCGTGTTTCATTACTCCCCCGCGCTCAAGTCCCTGCCAAACCTAGCGTTTTCCCGTCAGTCGGATACGGGATGCGCGCTCGTCTCGCACGACAGGTTCGGCGCGGCCCGGCCCGCGCTTCCTGTAATTTCATTAGTTTACCCGGCCAAACAGGGTCAATGAATGGTTAAATCGATGGTTAGCACGGAAAATCTTCACGGCAGTCCGGCCCAGGCGGACACACAACAGCCGTATTTTACCGTCTGTCCGGCGTCACTCGGCCGCCTGTTTCCAGGTGTCGGCATGCGGCTTGGGCCGTGCCTTGCGGCGCAGTTCGGAGATTTCCTCGCGCTCGCGTCCGCTGTTGCGCGCCATCTGCGCCATGCCGGCCCGGTATTGCGGCGGACAGTGGATGTCGACGCCGTACCAGGCCGCAGCCCGCACGGTGAAGAAAGGATCGACAAGGTGCGGGCGTGCCAGCGCGACGATGTCGGCGCGGCCGGCGGCGACGATGGTATTGACCTGGTCGGCGGTGGTGATGTTGCCGACGCACATGGTGGCCAATCCCGCCTCGTTGCGGATCCTGTCGGAGAATGGGGTCTGGTACATGCGGCCATAGACCGGGGCGGCGTGCGGCGTCGTCTGGCCGGTGGAAACGTCGATCAGGTCGCAGCCCTCCTGCGCGAACAGGCGTGCGATGACGACGGAATCTTCTGCGCTGGTCCCCCCGTCCTCCCAGTCGGTGGCGGATATGCGAACCGACATCGGCTTGTCGTCCGGCCACGCCGCGCGCATCGCGCGGAAGACCTGCAGCGGAAAGCGCAGCCGATTTTCCAGCGCGCCGCCATAGGCATCGGTCCGCTTGTTGGTGAGGGGCGAGATGAAGCTTGCCAGCAGATAGCCGTGCGCGGCGTGCAGTTCGATCATGTCGAAGCCGCAGCGGATGGCGCGCTTGACCGCGGCGACATAGTCGGCAACTGCCTTGTCCATGTCCGCGCGGGTCATTTCGCGCGGAACCTGGCTGCTCTCATCATAGGGTATCGGTGAAGGCGCGACGATCTGCCATGAATCGGGGTCGAGCGGCTCGTCGGTCTGCATCCAGTCGAGTTTGGTTGCCGCCTTGCGCCCGGCATGTCCAAGCTGCAGGCAGATTTTTGCCGCGGAATTCGCGTGCACGAAGTCGACGATGCGTTTCCAGGCTGCCTCGTGCGCGTCGCTGTACATGCCGGTGCAACCGGGCGAGATGCGCCCTTCGGGCGAGACGTCGGTCATCTCGGTGAATACGAGGCCGGCGCCGCCGATGGCGCGGCTACCCAGATGGACGAGATGCCAGTCGTTTGGCAGGCCGTCCTGCGCCGAATATTGGCACATCGGCGAGACCGCGACCCGGTTGGCAATCGTCATGCCGCGCAGGCGCAGCGGATGAAACATCGGCGGCACCGGCCGTTCGATATCGGCATCGAAGCCGTCGACACGGACGTGTTCCGCCATCGTGCGGTCGACTTCAGCGACGAATTCCGGCGCGCGCAGCGCCAGATTGTCGTAGGTGATTGCCCTGGAGCGCGTCATCAGGCCAAAAGCGAAACGGGTCGGATGCATGCGCCAGAACCGCTTCACATGCTCGAACCATACGAGCGACACGTCGGCCGAATGCTGGGTTTTCTCGACTTCTTCGCGCCGCTGCGTTTCGAACAGTTTCAGCGCGGCCGGCACATGGCCGATGCCGGTCGTGCGGAAGGCCTCGTACAGCGCGATCGCGTCCTCCATCGCCAGCTTGGTTCCGGAGCCGATAGAAAAGTGCGCCGTTGCCTTGGCGTCGCCAAGCAGCACAACATGGTCCGCCGTCCAGCGCTCGCAACGGATCATCGGAAAGTTCCGCCAGAACGAGCGGTTGACGATCAGGCGATGCCCCTGCAATTCGTCGGCGAACACGCTTTCGAGGAACTGCGCCGATTCCGACTCGTCGAGCCGGTCGAGCCGCGCGCGCGCGAACGTCTCAGGGTCGGTTTCCATCACCCAGGTGGAGCGGCCGGGCTCGTACTGATAGCAATGCGCGATGAAAATGCCGAACGGCGTTTCGCGAAAGAAGAAGGTGAAGGCATCGAACGGCCGGGTCGAGCCCATCCAGGCAAACCTGTTCGGGCGCAGGTCGACGTTGGGGCGGAATTCCGCGGCGAGTGTATCGCGCACACGCGAATTGACGCCATCGGCCGCGACGACGAGATCGGCCTCGCGCATGCTGGCGGCGATGTCCGCAATTTCATGCTCGAAGCGCAGCTCGACGCCGAGAGAGCGCGCGCGCTCGTGCAGCAGACGTAGCAGCGTCGTTCTCGAACATCCGCAGAATCCGTTGCCGCCGATCCGGTGAACGGTTCCCTTGAAGTGAATTTCGATGTCGTCCCAATAGGCGAAATTGTCCGTGATCGCGCGATAGCTTTCGCGGTCATAAGCCTCGAAAGTCTGCAGGGTCTCGTCGGAGAACACGACACCGAATCCGAACGTATCGTCGGGTCGGTTGCGCTCGAACACGGTGATGCGTGTGGCGGGAAAGGCCTTTTTCAGCAGGATGGAGAAATACAGCCCGGCCGGGCCGCCGCCGATCACATGCACGTTCATGGCCGCCTCTTTCGGTGGGTCGAGAATCGCCATGCCCAGACTTGGAATATATTTTAAACTTAAAATAATTGCTGGCAAGCCCCGTTTCCGGGTTGAAGCGGATAAATTTTAAGCTTAAACTATATAAGACTCGGAGGTCGCAGATGGCCGCTTTGACCGGTCGGCATGCGCTGGTGACGGGCGGAGGTCGCGGAATAGGTCGCGCCATTGCGGCCGCTCTCTCAGCCGCCGGCGCCTCGGTCTCGGTGACCGGACGCGGGGAGGATTCGCTGAAGGATGCGGTCGCCGCCGGCCATGCGGCGGGCTATTTCGTCGCCGACGTCACCGATGCGGCGGCGCTGCGCCAGGGCATCGCCGGAGCGCAGGCGGCGCGTGGGAGCATCGACATTCTCATTGCCAATGCCGGCAATGCCGAATCCGCGCCGTTTGCCAAGGCTGATCCCGACCAGTTTCGTCGCATGTTCGAGCTGAACGTCATGGGCGTGGTGCATTGTGTCCGGGCCGTGCTCGACGACATGACAGGGCGCGGCTACGGCCGCATCGTTGTTATTGCCTCGACCGCGAGTCTGCGCGGCTATGCCTACGTTTCCGCCTACAGTGCGGCGAAACATGCGGTGCTCGGCCTCGTGCGTTCGCTGGCGCTGGAAACGGCGAGGAGCGGGGTGACGGTGAATGCCATCTGCCCCGGCTATACCGACACCGAACTGGTGTGCCGCAGTGCGGAGCGGATCGCGGCGAAGACCGGTCGACCGAAAGACGAGGCTCTTGCACAGATGGTGACAAATCCGATGGGTCGGCTGATCCGGCCGGAAGAGGTCGCGGCGGCGGCGCTTTATTTGTGTTCGCCGGATTCGGGCGCAGTGACCGGCGCGGCGCTGACTGTCGCCGGAGGAGAACTGTGATGGACGATCGCACGCAGATTCCGCTCGACGCGGAGACGAAAGTCGCGGAACGTCCGGCCGATCATGAAGCAGAATTGCGGCTATGGCTGCGCCTGCTCACCTGCACAACCCTGATCGAAGGCGAAATCCGTAGCCGTTTGCGCGACACGTTCGACGTGACGCTGCCGCGCTTCGATCTGATGGCGCAGCTCGACAAGTCGCCGAACGGCATGACGCTCGGCGAGTTGTCCCGGCGCATGATGGTGTCGAACGGCAATGTCACCGGCCTCGTCGAGCGGCTCGCCTCGTTCGGGCTGATCGAGCGAAAGCCCGCGCCGAACGACCGACGTTCGCAGATCGTATCGCTCTCGGCCGAAGGTCGACGCGCGTTCCGCACCATGGCGCGCACGCATGAGGACTGGATCGCGGAAATCTTCGCCGGACTCTCGCGCGAGGAGATCGAGCATCTGATGCAGTTGCTGGCCAAGACGAAAGTGTCGGCGCGCAAGGCAATCGGGCAGGAGTAGGCGATGCATTCGTCCGCAGAGCTTCGCTACCCGTTCTTCCATGACTGGCACACGCGCTTCGCGGAGCGGCTCGCGCGCTGGGCGGAATCGGAATTGCCGCGGCTCCCGCACGACAACGTGGATGCCGCCTGCCGGGCCCGGGTGCTTGCGCTCGGTCGCGCCGGCTTTCTCGACGCGGTGGTGCCGCGCGCATTCGGGGGAATGAGCGATCGGCTCGATGTGCGCACGCTCTGCGTTGCGCGCGAAATTCTGGCCTGGCACGACGGCCTTGCCGATTTTGCCTTCGCCATGCAGGGACTCGGCACCGGATCGATCTCCCTGTTCGGATCCGAGGAGTTGAAGCGCCGCTATCTTCCGGCCGTGCGCGAAGGCAGCGCGATTGCGGCGTTTGCGCTGTCGGAGCCCGATGCCGGCTCCGACGTCGCAGCGCTCGCCACGACGGCCAAGGACGACGGGCCCGGGCATGTCCGTATCGACGGGGTGAAGACCTGGATTTCCAATGGTGGCATCGCGTCGCATTACGTCGTGTTCGCGCGCAGCGGCGAGGCGCCGGGCGCCAGGGGCCTGTCGGCCTTCGTGATCGACGCGGACGCAAGCGGACTCAGCGTTCAGGAGCGCATCGAAGTGATCGCGCCGCATCCGCTGGCGACGCTGCGGTTCGACAATGTCCGGGTTCCGGTTTCCTCGCGGCTCGGCGCGCCGGGCGACGGATTCAGGGTAGCAATGGCGACTCTCGATATTTTTCGTGCAACCGTCGGCGCCGCCGCCCTCGGCTTTGCACGACGCGCGCTGCACGAGATGATCGAGCATGCCGCAACGCGCCGTCTGTTCGGGGCGCCGCTCGCCGACCTGCAGCTCACGCAGGCGGCGATCGCCGACAGCGCTACCGAGACGGACGCCGCCGCCCTGCTCGTGCATCGCGCGGCTTGGGCGAAAGACAACGGCGCGCCCCGCGTCAGCCGCGAATCGGCGATGGCAAAGATGTTTGCGACCGAGAGCGCGCAGCGTGTGATCGACCGCGCGGTGCAGGTTTTCGGCGGTCATGGCGTGCGCAAGGGCGTCAAAGTGGAGGAGCTTTATCGCGAGATCAGGGCTCTGCGCATCTACGAGGGGGCGACGGAAGTGCAGAAGGTGGTGATTGCCCGTGACGTGCTCAAGGATCGCGCGGCGCGGCAGGCCGCAGCAGCGGAATAGGTGAAGGCGAGGAAGGCAAAAGGTCAGCAGGAGAGACCCATGATTCCCTCGGCGCATATCGACACGTTTACCCGCGACAATCTTCCGAAGCCGGAGGACTGGCCGGAATTTCTGTTCACGCTGCCGGAGCTGCGTTATCCCGACCGGCTCAATTGCGTGCGCGAATTGCTCGACCGCTGGATCGAGAGGGACGCAGGCATCCGTCCGTGCGTCGTGTCGCACGCCGGGACGTGGTCCTATGCGCAGCTTGCCGAGCGGGTAAACCGGATCGCCAATGTGCTGACCCGCGATCTCGGCCTGGTGCCGGGAAACCGGGTTCTCCTGCGCGCGCCGAATTCGCCGATGATGATCGCGGCCTATCTCGCGGTGATGAAAGCGGGAGGGGTTGTGGTCGCGACCATGCCGCTTCTGCGCGCGAAGGAACTGTCCCAGGCGATCGCAAAGGCGAAGATCGGATTGGCGCTGTGCGACGTGCGGCTCGCCGAGGAGATGGAAAAGGCGAAAGCGCAGACATCCGAGATCAGGCGCGTCGTCTATTGGGGCGACGGCTCGGCCGGAATGCTGGAAGTGCTGATGCGCAAGCAGGGCTATGAGAATTTCTCCGCCTGCGATACCGCCGCCGACGACGTCTGCCTGATCGGCTTCACTTCGGGTACGACCGGGGAGCCGAAGGGCACGATGCATTTCCATCGCGACATGCTGGCCACCTGCGACACCTACGGAAAGCATGTCCTTCAGGCGAAGTCGGACGATCGCTTTATCGGCTCCGCGCCGCTCGCCTTCACTTTCGGGCTGGGCGGACATGTCCTGTTTCCGCTGCGCGTGGGCGCCGCGACCGTGTCGCTGGAAAAGGCTCCGCCGGAAGAATTGCTGCCGGCGATCGAGAAATTCCGCGCCACGATCTGCTTCACCGCACCCACTGCCTATCGCGCAATGCTCGGCCGGCTCGCCGCACACGATATCTCCTCGCTGCGCAAATGCGTTTCGGCCGGCGAGGCTCTGCCGCAGGCCACGTTCGAGGCCTGGGAAAAGGCCTCCGGTATCCGCATCATGGACGGGATCGGCGCGACCGAAATGCTGCACATTTTCATCGGCTCGCCCGAGAGCGAAATCAGGCCGGGATCGACCGGACGGGCGGTGCCGGGCTACGAAGCCAGGGTAATCGACGACGACGGCAAGGAGGCGAAGCCCGGAGAAATCGGCCGTCTCGCGGTACGCGGCCCGACCGGATGCCGCTATCTCGCGGATTCCAGGCAGACCAAGTATGTGCAGAACGGCTGGAACGTCACCGGCGATACCTACCTGAAGGATGCCGACGGCTATTTCTGGTATCAGGCGCGCTCCGACGACATGATCATATCCGCCGGTTACAACATTGCCGGGCCGGAGGTGGAGGCGGTGCTGCTCTCGCATCCCGCGGTCGCCGAATGCGGCGTGGTCGGCGCGCCATGCGAGGAGCGCGGTCAGATTGTGAAAGCCTATATCGTGTTGCGGCAGGGTCATAACGCCGATCCGGCGATGACGCGGGCGCTGCAGGATTTCGTCAAGACGAATATCGCCCCATACAAGTATCCGCGTGCGATCGAGTATGTCAGCACGCTGCCGCGCACGCAGACGGGCAAGCTGCAACGCTTTGAGCTGCGCAGGATGGCCGCGCAGCGGCTGGCATCGTGAAGGAGAACAAGGTGAGCGAAAGTCCGATTCGCAAACTGCCGCACAAGCCGGCTGCGCACGAGTTGCTGCATCCGGGCGGATGGCCGCAACCGAAAGGTTATGCCAACGGCATCAAGGCGCGCGGCGAAACGATCTTCGTCGGCGGCATGATTGGGTGGGACGAACGGGGGCAGTTTGCGCCGGGCTTCGTCGCGCAGACGCGGCAGGTGCTGAAGAATATCGCCGCTGTGCTGGCCCAGGGCGGGGCGCGGCCCGAACACATCGTGCGCATGACCTGGTATGTCGTCGACATGGAGGAATACCGAGCGTCGCTTGCCGAGGTGGGAGCGGCCTATCGCGAGATCATGGGCCGGCATTTTCCGGCCATGGCCCTTGTCGAGGTGAAGGGCCTGGTCGAACGTGAGGCGCGGCTGGAGATCGAGGCAACGGCGGTTCTGCCGGAGTGACGCCAGGCCGGGCCCGCGTCATATCTGAGTGAGCCGACTTTCATCGGCCACCGGACTGCAATAGCATCGCCCGGCGATTAGCGGTAACGCGACATCGGGAGCACGGCGATGCCAAAGCGCAAGTTCATTATCGAGCCGCATTTCCGACTGCAGGAATGGATCGCGGAGGAAAAGGGATATTTCCGCGACGAAGGACTCGACTATATCTTCCGCGAACTGGTGCAGTCGACCGACGGCAAGATCCACGACAAAGGCAACAAGGTCGGTGCCTACCAGTCGTTCGAGCAAGGGCGCAAGGCCGATGTAAGTTGCGCCTGCCACTGGACCGTCAACGTCGCGGCCGCGAGCGGACACGGGCGCATCTATGCCGACGTCTATTCCGTCGCTCCGTCCGGCATCTTCGTTGCGGCGGATTCGGGCATCGAGACGCCGGAAGACCTTGCCGGCGTGCCGGTCTCGGTCGGCTTTCAGTCGGGCAGTCATTACGCCACTATCCAGGCGCTGGAATCCTATCTGCCGCTCGACAAGATCAATCTGTCGTTTGCCGACGGGATGCTGTTCAAGCGCATGGAATTGTTGCTCGACGGCAAAGTGCCCGCCGCGGCGCTGTTCAGCGGACCGTATTATCTCGCCGAGCAGCTTGGCTTCCGGAAGATCATAGACAACACGTTCATGATCGGGACGATGATTCACGGCGACCCGGATCCGGACGATCTGCGCAAATATTTTCGTGCGCTCAAGCGCGCGCAGCACGATCTCGACCTGCGGCCCGAACTCTACACGCACTATTACCGAAACGAATTTCCGGTGCGCTGGCATGCGATCATGGACACGCGCCGCTGGGGTCCGGGAGAGCGCATCGTGTTCGAGACTTACACCCGGGAAACGTTCGAGAAGTCGCGCGCATGGATTGCGGAGCGACACATTTTTGAGGGCGACAATTTGGGGAACCGGGAATACGGCCAGTCGACGGTGAGTCTGGCGTTGTAACCGCTGGCGCGGCTCAGCCCGCCGACACTTTCAGGCCGATCAGGCGATCGAGCGTGGCGTGATCCTGCAGCAAATCGGCTGAGCGCGCGCGATGCACGATATTGCCGCGCTCGATGACGATCGCGTCGTCGGTGAGCGCCAGCGCGATTTCGGCGTGCTGCTCGACCAGGACGAAGGCCATGCCCTGCTCGGCGGTCATGCGGCGGATTGCAGCGGACAATTCGTCGACAATGATCGGGGCGAGCCCTTCGAGCGGCTCGTCGAGCAGCAGCAGGTCGGGATTGGTCATCAGCGCGCGTGCGGTCGACAGCATCTGCTGTTCCCCGCCCGAGAGATGATTGCCCTTGTTGCCGCGCCGCTCGGCAAGGCGCGGAAACAGTTCGTAGATCGTCTGCACGGTCCAGCGGCCCGGACGCGCGGCAACGGTGAGGTTTTCCTCGACCGTCAGCGACGCGAAAATCTCGCGCTCCTGCGCAACCCATCCAATAC
The DNA here is from genome assembly GCA_964456755.1 of uncultured Hyphomicrobiales bacterium. Lineage (GTDB taxonomy): Bacteria > Pseudomonadota > Alphaproteobacteria > Rhizobiales > Xanthobacteraceae > Pseudorhodoplanes. Next base: position 25,235 of record CAYWCE010000014.1, on the reverse strand, counting down.
CCTGCAACGCGCGGCGATGCGGCTGCCAGCGGGTGACATCGCGGCCGCGGAAGTGAATCGTCCCCCGGCTGACGGCGGTGAATCCCATAATGGTCAGGAGCAGCGTCGACTTGCCGACGCCGTTGCGGCCCAGCACGGCGAGGCTGCGGTTCGGCGCCAGCTCCAGCGAAACGTTGTCGATCACGACGGCGTCGCCGTAACCGGCGCGAACGTTGCCGAGGGTCAGCAGTGACTCAGGCATGCTGGTGCCCCTTGCCGAGATAGACTTCGCGCACGCGTGCGTCATTGGCGATTTCCGAGGGGCTGCCTTCGACGAGTATGCGACCGCCGACCATGACGATGATGCGGCTGGCAAAGCGGAACACCACGTTCATGTCGTGCTCGATAAACAGGATGGCAATCGACTGCGACAGTTCGGCGATGACGCCGAACAGCTCCGTGCTTTCGTCGCGTGGTACGCCCGCCGCGGGCTCGTCGAGCAGCAGCACTTTCGGCTTGGTTGCAAGCGCCAGCGCGATTTCCAGCAGCCGCTGCTGGCCATAGGCCAATTCGCGCGTCGGGCGCGTGCAGACATCGCCGAGTCGCAGCGACACCAGGATGGAATGGGCTTCCTCGATGGCGTCGCGATAAGCGGGCAAGCTGCGCCACCAGACCGGTGAAATGCCGTCGCGCTCGCAAATTGCAAGCGTCACCGCCTCGATCGCGCTCAGGTGCGGAAACAGCGTGTTGATCTGGAAGGTGCGCGCAAGTCCGCGCTTCACGCGCATGTCGGGGCTGAGCGCGGTGATGTCCTCGCCGCCGAGCAGGATGCGGCCGTTGTCGGGCCGCAGCATGCCGGTCATCAGGTTGATCAGCGTCGTCTTGCCGGCACCGTTAGGCCCGATTAGCGCGTAGCGCTCGCCCTGCGGCAGGGAGATGGAAATGTTGCTGGCAACCACCAGCGATCCGAAGTTTTTGTCCAGCCCGGTTGTGGCGAGCGCAGGCATGCTCATGAGCGCCGGCCCCGCCAGGACGAAGCGAGTTTCGACAATCCGCCGAGGATGCCGTTCGGCAGGAACATCACCACCATGATCAGCAGCACGCCGATGCCGAAATACCAGTATTGCGGCGTGACGCCGGAAAAACGGTCGCGCGCCACCATAAATATGATCGCGCCGACAAAGCCGCCGTAAAGCCGGCCGGCGCCGCCGAGTACGAGGATGACAAGGACGTCGGCCGAGCGCTGAAAGCTCACCGTCTCCAGCGACACGGTCTCGGTGGTCTGCGCCAGCAGCGCCCCGGCAATGCCGGCGATCGCGGCCGAAATCGTATAGATTTTGCGGATATGGGCGGCGCTCGGTGCGCCGACGGCCGGCATGCGGGTCGAGTTCTCGCGGATTCCGCGCAGCGAGAGTCCGAACGGCGAATTGATCAGACGCCGCACGACCAGAAATACGAGGAACAGCACCACCAGCGAATAGATATAGGCAGTGTAGCCGAACAGGTCGAAAGTGAACCGGCCGAACAGCGGCCACATGCGCACGCCCTGCAATCCGTCGGCGCCGCCGGTCAGCCAGTGCGCCTTGTTGGCAAGCTCGTGCAGCAGCAGCCCGAGCCCCAGCGTTATCATGATCAGCGTGAGATGGCGGAAGCGCGCGATGATAAAGCTCGTGATGTAGCCGACAAGCGCTGCAACCGATGAGGCGATCACCAGCCCGCTCAGTGGCTCCCCCCAGCCGGCCTTGGAGATCAGCCCGGCGGTATAGGCGCCGAGACCGAAAAACGCGGCATGGCCGAGCGAAACGATGCCGGCATAACCGAGGATGAGGTCGAGCGAGAGCGCGAACAGCGCGGTGATCGCGATCTGGCTCGCCAGCACGAGATAATTCGGAAACAGCACGAACGGCAGCAGCGTGCACAGCCAAAACGCGATTTCGAACGAATGCCATCGCGTCTGGGCCTGCAGATGCAGGTGCGGGTTGAGTGCGGGATTGAAAGCGTTCATCGCTCACCGTCTCCCGAACAGGCCTGCCGGCTTCCACATCAGGATCGCAACCATGACGAGATAGATGAGAAAGGCACCAAGCTCGGGCACGTAATATTTGCCGGCGACGTCGCTGATGCCGATCAGCGACGCTGCCAGAAAGGAACCGCCGATCGAGCCGAGACCGCCGACCGAAACCACGATCAGCACATAGACGAGATAGATGAAGGCGAAGGACGGATCGAGGCCGACGATCTCGATGGCAAGCGCGCCGCCCAAGCCCGCCAGCCCGCTGCCGAGCGCGAAGGTGATGGCAAAGGCGCGGTCGACATTGATGCCGAGCCCGCGCGCCATGCGCTGGTTGTCGACGGCCGCGCGCACCATCGCGCCAAAGCGCGTGAATTCCAGCGTAAACACGAGCAGCAGCGTAATGGCAAGCGCGGTACCGATCAGGAACAGGCGATAGATGCCGAGATTCACGCCGCCGACGTTGATCGAGCCGCGCAGGTAGGACGGCACGCTCACCGGCTGCTGCACCGTGCCGTAAACATAGGCTGCGACTGCAACCGAGATGAAGGCAAGGCCGATAGTCAGCAGCACCTGATCGAGATCGCTGGAGCGGTACAGCCGCCGGTAAAGTGTGCGTTCGAAAAAGATCGCGACCACCGCCGCGGACAGGAAGGCGAGCGGCAGCGCGACGAAGAACGGCCACTTAAAATCGTTGACGACGGTCACCGCGATATAGCCGCCGAGCATGGCGAACGCGCAATGCGCCAGGTTGACGAAGTTCATCATGCCCAGCGTCACCGACAGGCCGACGGAAAGCAGAAACAGCAACATGCCGTAGGCGAAGCCGTCGAACAGGACGCCGGCGAGGGGCGCGAACATATGGACCTCAGGAGTGGAAGTTCGGATGCAGCGGAACGCCGGTTCGCGCGGTCATTGCAGCGAATGCGGCGGCAGCGCGATCCGGAGTGACCGGAACGTGGTCATGCAACGAGTTGCGGCTGCGACGGTCCGCATGGTCCCCCCGAACGGCAAGCGGTGTTTCGGAAAACGGTAGCTGCGAAGTCGATGCCGGTCAATTTCAGCATCGTCGCAATCTGCCCAATGCGATTGGGCGACGGCGAGACAAGGACAGGCAAACGCGTGCGGGCAAGCAGGCGCCGCCGCTAACCTGCGGCGCAATGCAATGCGTTGCCGTGCGGCGCCCCGCGATCCGGAACACCAGCAGTGGAGTTCGCATAGCGCACGGCACGCAAATGTTCCGCGCCAACGCTGCATGTCCGATGCAGCGTCGTCCCCTCAATGTGGAGCCCGCCGTCCGCATTTTTGGTCCGCGTGATCCTAGGGTTTGACAACGGTCGCGATCCCGAATAGGAGTGAACGTTCATTCTCATTTACCGCGCTGCACAATTTGCGGCGACTGGCGGAATCCCATGCGTCGCGCCAACGCCCAGCACCAATCCGATCGCCGTCAGGTCATTCTGCAGGCCGCCGAACGTTGCTTCCTGCGTTCGGGATTCCACCAGACATCGATGCAGGAAATCTGCGCGGAAGCCGGCATGAGCCCGGGAAATCTCTACCGTTATTTCCCGTCCAAAGAGGCCATCATCGCCGGCATTTGCGAGCGTGACCGCACGGAGGTGGCCGAAGACTTCGCATCGGTTTCCAAGGCGCCGGACTTCTTCACCGCCTTCACCATGCTTGCGCGCTACTACCTGGTCGAGCGCACGGCGGAGGAAATCGGCCTCTGTGCGGAGATCATGGCGGAGAGCCGACGCAATCCGGAAATCGCTCGGATTCGCGAGGGCATCAATGGGCAGATCGAGTCGGGGCTGGTGCAGATCCTGCGCGATGCCGCCGCGCGCGGGGACATTCCCGAGACGCTCGATTTCGAGCGCGTCGTGAAGGTGCTGCTGGCGCTCGGCGACGGGATCGAGTGGCACCGCGCGGTCGATCCGCATTTCGACGCCGAGGCGGTGTTCCCGCTGATCATGAAGGTCACGGAATGCCTGCTGTCGGATACGCCGCAGAGCGGAAAGTTTGCAGCCGGGAAAAACGAGTGGGCGAAGGAAAGTCAGTCATGAATGCGAGCCGGATCACCGCCATCGGTCTTGTCGCCGCGGCGGCAGTATGGATTCTGTCCGGGCATCTGATCCCGCACGAAGGTGCGGAGAGCCGTGCCGCCGTGCGCCCCGGAGAGGCCGACACCCGGAAGCCGTTCCGGGTCGCCGCGATGCAGACGAATGTCGTCGCCCATAGCCGCAAACTCGTCCTGTCGGGCCGCACCGAAGCCGACCGCAAGGTCATGGCTGTGGCGCGCACCGGCGGCGTGCTTACCGAGCTTCGGGTGCGGCGGGGGCAGCACGTCGAGAAAGGCGATGTCATCGCCGTGCTTTCCGACGAGGCGCGCGAGGCGCAGGTCGCACAGGCGCGCGCGCTTCATGCGCAGCGCAAGACCGAATTCGAAGCGCGGCGCAGGCTGATCGAGCAGGGCACGCTGCCGAAACTCGACCTCGTCAACCTGGAAGCGCAGTTCAAGGCGGCGGAGGCCGCGCTGGCGGCGGCGGAAGCCGAACGCGATCGCGGTATCGTCAGGGCGCCATGGTCGGGCATCATCACCGACGTTCCGGCCGAAGTCGGTACATCGGCATTTTCGATGGCCGGCAAGGAAATTGCGCAAATCGTGGCGCTGCATCCGATGCTGGCGGTGGTCGAGGTTTCCGAACGCCGGCTGGCCGGGCTGGGTGTAGGCGACCGCGCCAGGGTGCGCCTGGTCTCGGGCCAGACTGCAGAAGGCAGCGTGCGCTATGTCTCCCGCTCGGCGAGTCCGACGACGCGCACCTATCGCGTCGAAGTCGAGATCGACAATCGTGACGGTGCCATTCCCGACGGGATCACCGCAGAGGTGACGATTGCGCTCGCTCCGGCGCCCTCGACGCGCGTCCCCCGCTCCGCGCTGACCTTCTCTTCGCGCGGCGAACTCGGCGTGCGCGCGGTCGGCGAGGGCGGCGATGTCGTGTTCGTACCGGTCAGCATCATGGAAGACGAGCAGACCCATATGTGGGTCGACGGCATTGCCGACGGAACCAGAGTGATCGTGCAGGGCCAGGATTTCGTGCGCGAAGGGCAGCAGGTCGAAGTCGTCGCGCCCGCAGCCGTCACCGCACGGCATTGAGCGCGCCGGCCGGGAGTTGTTCGCAATGCTTTCATTTGTCGACCGTGCCATCGGCCATTCGCGGCTTACGATCGCGACGCTGATCTTTCTGCTGCTTGCGGGCTTTGTCGCCTACCGGACGATTCCGAAAGAGGCGGAGCCGGACGTCAAGATTCCGATTATCTATACGCAGATCACCCAGCGCGGCATCAGCCCGGAAGATTCCGAGCGGCTGCTGCTGCGGCCGGTCGAAACCAAGCTCAAATCCATCGCCAACGTGAAAGAAATGCGATCCACCGCTTATGAAGGCGGCGGTTACGTCCTGCTTGAGTTCGAGGCCGGTTTCGATTCCAAGGCTGCGCTCGCCGACGTGCGCGCCAAGGTCGACGAGGCCAAGCGCGACCTGCCGACTGACGTCGACGAGCCGCTGGTGCAGGAGGTCAATCTTTCGCTTTATCCTGTCCTGGTCGTGGCGCTTTCCGGCAATGTTCCGGAACGGACCATGTACCGCATCGCGCGTAACGCACGCAATGCGATCGAGCAGATACCCGGCGTGCTGGCGGCGGAGCTGCGCGGCGCGCGCGACGAGGCGGTGGAGATCATCGCCGAGCCGATGCTGATGCGCAGCTACAATATCTCGCTCGATCAGCTCATCGCTGCGACGCAGGCCTCCAACAGTCTCGTTGCCGCCGGCGCGCTGGAAGGGCCGACCGGACGATTCGCGGTCAAGGTTCCCTCGCTGATCGAACGGCCTGCAGACGTGCTGAAAAATCCGGTCGTCGCCTCGCCGGGCGCGACGGTGACGGTCGGAGATGTCGCCAAGGTCAAGCCGACCTTTAAGGACGCCACCTCGATTACCCGCGTCAACGGCCAGCCGGCGATGACCATCGAGGTATCCAAGCGCACCGGCGCCAACCTGATCGATACCGTTGACGGAGTGAAAGCCGCCGTCGAGCGCATGAAGGCGACCTGGCCGGACAGCGTGCAGGTTTCCTTCACGCAGGACAAGTCCAAGGTGATACGGCAGATGCTGGCCGACCTGCAGAATTCGGTTGCGACCGGCGTGCTGCTTGTCGCGGTCATCATTCTTTTCGCGCTCGGATTCCGCGCCTCGCTGTTCATAGGCATTGCCATACCCGCATCCTTCCTGGCCGGCGTGCTCGGCCTGCAACTTGCCGGACTGACCATCAACATCGTTGTCCTGTTCTCGCTCATTCTTGCCGTCGGCATGCTGGTCGACGACGCGATTATCGTCTCCGAATATGCAGAGCGGCGGATGTCGGAAGGCATGGCGCCGCGCGAGGCCTATTCGCTCGCCGCCAAGCGCATGGCCGGCCCGGTTACGGCGGCGACCGCCACGCGCATCGCCGCCTTCTCCCCGCTTCTGTTCTGGCCGGGCGTGGTCGGCGAGTTCATGAAATATCTTCCGATCACGCTGATAGCCACGCTTTCGGCCTCGCTGATCGTGGCGCTGGTGTTCACGCCGACGCTCGGCGCGCTGCTCGGCCGCGCCTCTCCGGTTCCGGTCGACGATCGCGTGGCCGACCGGGGATTTTATATGCGCACGGTGCGCCTTGCGTTGGCCCGACCGGGCGCGACGCTCGGCATCGCGTTATTCATGCTGATTGCGGTGCCGGTCGCCTATGCAAAATTCGGCAATGGCGTCGAATTCTTCCCGAGAGTGGAGCCGGATTACGGACAGGTCATCGTGCATGGCCGCGGCAATCTTTCACTGGAGGAAAAGGACAGGGCCGTTGCCGCCGTCGAACGCCACGTGCTGGGGCAGCCCGGCCTGCAGACCGTCTATACGCGCGTCGGGGAGCAGCCGCGCGGCTCCAGTGAGATCACCGAGGATACGATCGGCATCATTCAGTTCGAATTTTCCGACTGGAAGACCCGCAAGTCCGGCTTCGGGATTATGGAGGACATCCGCGCCGCAACGGCGGACATTGCCGGCATTCTGGTCGAAGTAACCGCGCCCGCAGCGGGCCCGCCGACCGGCAAGCCGGTCCAGGTGCAGCTGGGTGCGCTCAATCCCGATCTCCTGCCTGCGGCCGCGCGCCAGGTGTCTGCGATCCTCGCCCGGCGCTCCGACATTCGCGACCTCGATGACGGCCAGCCGCTGCCGGGGATCGATTGGCGCATCGAAGTCGACAAGGCGGAAGCCGCAAAATACGGCGCCAGCGTCAGCAATGTCGGCACTGCGGTACAGCTCGTCACCAACGGCGTGAAAATTACCGAGTACCGTCCGGCGGAGGCGGACAAGGCGGTCGACATCCTGCTGCGTTTTCCGGAGGAGCGGCGCAACCTCGACCAGATCGACGACCTGCACATCCACACCTCTTCCGGCAATGTGCCGGTCGGCAATTTCGTGCAGCGCGTGCCGGCGCAGCGCGTCGGCCATATCAATCGCGTCGCCGGAAACCGCGTGATGACCGTGTCCGCCAATGTCGCCGAAGGCGTGCAGAGCGCCAGGGTGCAGGAGGAGATCGCGCGCGAACTGGCGGACACCGATCTCGGCGCAGGCGTCACGTTCCGCCTCAAGGGAGAAGACGAGGAGCGTGAAAAGGCGTCTGCCTTTTTGCTGACCGCATTCGGCACCGCGATTTTTCTGATTTTTGCAATCCTGCTCGCCCAGTTCAATCGCCTGACGTCGGTGGGTCTCGTGCTAACAGCGGTGGTGCTCTCGACCATCGGCGTCCTGCTCGGCCTTCTGATCATGGGACAGGCATTCGGCGTGGTGATGACCGGAATCGGCGTCATCGCCAATGCCGGCGTGATCGTGAACAATAACATCGTGCTGATCGACACCTATGACCGGCTGCGGCGCGAAGGCATGCCCGCCTACGAGGCGATCGTCGAAACCTGCCGCGAACGTGCGCGCCCTGTCGTGCTGACGGCGGTTACCGCAGTTCTCGGCGTGCTGCCCATCGCCTTCGGGGTCAATCTCGACTTCCTGTTGCGCGAAGTGTCGGTCGGCGCGCCGGCGACTCAATGGTGGGTCAACCTGTCCACCGCTATCGTCTTCGGCCTAGGCTTTGCGACCATCCTGACGCTGATCGTCACGCCGGCGGCCTTGATGGCGGTGGCCAATTTGGCCGAGCGGCGCCCGGTCTGGCTGGCGCGTGCACGTGCGCAATGGGCTTCGCTGCTGCGCCGTGCCGGCGGACTTGCCGCAGTAGCGCGAGGCCGGCCGACACAATAAGGTTTCTCCGCAAACGGGGAGGAACCGCATGAACATATCGCTGCAGCAGGCCGGCACGATCGTCGATGCCGCGCTGAAAAAGGCACGCGAAATCGGCTGCGCGCCGCTCACCGTCGCCGTACTCGATTCCGGCGGTCACCTCGTTGCCTTCAAGCGCGAGGACCGGTCGGGAATTCTTCGCCACGACATTGCAGCCGGAAAGGCCTGGGGCGCGCTCGGTATGGGTTTCGGAACCCGCGAGATCGCGGAACGTGCGCAGAAAATGCCGGCATTTATCGATGCGCTCACGACGATCGCGCATGGTCGCATCGTGCCCGTTCCCGGAGGTGTGCTGATCCGCGATGCCGGCGGTGAAATCATCGGAGCAGTCGGCGTTTCCGGCGACACCTCCGATCGCGACGAAATCTGCGCCGTTGCCGGGATCGAGGCAGCCGGCCTGCGGCATGCGACGGGAATGCCTGCCGACTAGCTTGCCGGACGTCCGCGCGGAGCACTCAGCAACACGATGCCGCCGCTGATGGTCGCAAGCGTCGCCCAGTATGCATAGCGAAAATCCGAGGCGACGCCGGCGGCAGCGAACGTCATGACGTAAACGGCGGCGGAAGCACAGACGCCGATCGCCAGGGCCCCCGCCGGTGTCTCGCGACGGCGCCAGGCGACCGCCACGACCAGCAGCGACAGAAACAGCCATGTACCCGAACGCATGATCGGTGTGCGCTTCAATGCATCGTCGACCGCACGCAGCGCCATGAATGCGGGGCGGTCGGTATAAAGATAGAGTCGCGGATCTTCCACATCGAGCGTCCACAACGTGAGATTGTCGTTGAACAGGAAGTTTTGCATGTAGGCGGCGCGGTGCCGCAGATAGGCCAGCGGATGTTGCGCGAGCGCGCGCAGCCAGGCGGCGCGCAGGGCCGGCGTTCCGAAAATCTTCTCGCCTTCCAGTTTCGCCATGACGAATTTGCAGGGATCGCGGTTCCAGTACAGGTCCCACAATGTCGGCTTGTAACATTCCTCCAGCAGCAGCCTTGTTTGCTCCGGTGTCCATTCGACCGGAAAGACGTTGGTCTTGGCGAAATGACTGGTGCCGCCGAGATCGAACACGAACACCGAATGCAGCGGATTTTCCCGTTTGGCATTCAGCATCCCGTAATAGACGAGCGGCACGCTGACGAAGAAGGCGGCCGCCAGCGGAAGATAGGCCAAGGCCGCGCGCCGCATTCGGTACGCCGCGGGCCACAGCACATAGATGGCCAGCAGGGGCGCGGCAAACAGGGCATTCGGACGCAGCAGCATGCCAAAGGCGACGAGCGCGAATGCCGCGAGCTGAGCCGGAATGCGGATTGCGGCACGGCAGTCTGCGAAGTGCCAGGCCAGCGCTGCCGCCAGCAGCCACGCCGCAGCGAACAGGACATCGCGCCAGATGATCCCGATAAAGGTGAGAGCCGGCGGCATCGCGGCGAAAATCAGAAGCGCGGCAGCGAAGACGGGCGAACTGCGCGCAATCTTCCATGCGATCAGGGCGAATGCCCCCCAATAAAGCCCGGTGATGAACAGGAACATGCTGGCCGCGCCCGGCGCGAGCGGGTTGATCAGCTTCCACAGTGCCACCATGACCGGCGACTGCCAGTCGCCCGGCTGTGCATGTGCGATCGCCTCCAGCACATACTTGGCGTCATATGTCATGACGCCGGGATAAAAAACGAACATGGTCAGCGCATAGCCGGCAGCCGCGAGCGGCAGCACGACCACGCTAGGCGGCGCGCGCATAGATATCTCCGGAATTGGCTTCGTGCGGCAGGCTGGCGAGCCAGCCGCGCAATGCGCCCTCGCTCATCCACTCGTTCGCGACCAGCCGCTGGCTTTCGCCAAGAGCCGCGTTAAAGGCCGTATATCCGAGCGTCGCGCAGCGATCGATGCAGACCTGGGCGATGCCGCGCTGGATGGTGGTGAACTCGAACGACAGCGCCGGAATGCGCCGGCTCAACCCGGCGAGCACATCGGCCTCGAATCCTTCCACGTCGATCTTGATAAAGGACGGCATTCCGTACCGGGCGATCAGTTCGTCGAGCGTGGTTACCGGCACCCGGGTCGATTTCGTCCAGACCTGTTTCTCCCAGCCGGGAGCGTTTGCAGCCGCGTGCATGAAATCTTCGGAGGCGGTGGAGACCGTTGGATTGTCGGTGTTGATTCGAAGCTCGACTGTACCGCTCGCGCGGCCCACCGCCGTCGGCTCGATGACGACGCCGCGGTCCCGTCCATAGATCAGCCGCAGTGTCGTGACGAGCGCGGGCTGCGGTTCGGCGGCAACGACGCGCGCTCCCAGACGCCGGAACGCGGCGATGCGGTCGCCGACATGGGCGCCGATATCGAAGACGAGGTCGCCGTTGTCGACGAACGCGGCGTAATGCCGGTCCATCGCCTCGCGCCTCGCGCGGTCGCCGTAATAGATGCGCAGCGAGCGGACGATGCCGCGCAGGGTCCGCAGCGATTCGAGCATGCCTTCAGGCCGGCTGGGCAGCGGCGTCCGGCTTGTCGATGCCGGACTGGATATCGCGAAGCGCCTGCGGCGCATCGGTTTCCTCCGGCAATCCGCAGAAACGGATATCCGCCATCCGGCGGCCGAGGCCGGGATGGGAGGTCGCGACCGCAAGCGGAACGGCAAGCGCAAGCCCCCCCGCGATGAACAGGGCAAAGGGAATGGCGATCGGCTGGGTGGCGGCGAGCAAGCCGATACAGGAGACTCCGAGCCAAGTTTGCGGCCAGAAGCTGCGCCATGCCAGCGCCAGCGGCACGGCGTGGTCGTCGCGCGTCTGGCCGATCCAGCCGATTCTGCGGCCGAAGAGGAGGCCGGCGAGAAAAACGGTGTGTCCGAACCACATGATCGGACAGAGCAGAATCGAGAACACCGTCTCCACGGTCACGCCGAGAAAGAACCATGCCGCCCCGCCGAATCCGCGGCGCGCATCGGCGCGCGTGAGCACATCGACGACGGTGGAATATTTTGGTGTGAACCACATCGCAAACACGGTCAGGAACAGTGCAATTCCGGCGCCGGGATAAACCACCTCTGACAGGCTGCCGGCGCCGGCCGCCGCGACCGTGCCGATGACCAGCATGCCGATCCAGGCCGGTGAGCCGAGAAACATCAGCAACGCAAAGATCAGTTGATAGCGGCTGACGGGCCTGAGGCGGGGCAGCGTCAGGAAATGCCAATATTGCATGTTTCCCTGGCACCAGCGCAGGTCGCGCCGGATGAACTCGACAAGTGTCGGCGGGTTGGCTTCCCAGCTATGATCCTCCACCGGCATCACCCGCACTTCGTAGCCGGCGCGTCGCATCAGCACGGCCTCGATCTGGTCGTGGCTCAGCACGTGACCGCCGAACAGCGCGTTCTCGGGCAACGGCGGAATATGGCAATGCGCATGGAAGGGCGCGATGCGGATGACCGCATTGTGCCCCCAATAGGGACCGCAATCGCCCTGCCACCAGGTCGCGCCGGTGGTGTAAGAACGCATGCCAAGCCGCATGCCGAACTGGAACAGGCGGGCGAAGGCGCTGGTCGAAGGCAGGCCGACGACCAGGCTCTGCAGGATCCCGAGCCGCGGATTCGCCTGCATGATGCGCACGAGCCGCAGCATGGCGTCGGCGGTCATGTAGCTGTCGGCGTCGAGCGTGACCGCCAGTTCGTGCAGTTTGCCCCAGCGTTCGCAGAAATCGCGGATATTGCCGGCCTTGTAGCCGGTATTGATCGCGCGGCGGCGATAGGTGACGCCGATGCGGCCGCTCCAGCCTTGCGCCAGCGCGGCGAAGCTCTCCTGCTCCTGGCGGGCGATGTCGGCATCGCCGGTATCGCTCAGCACATAGAGATGGAACCGATGTGCATAACCCGAGGCTGCGATGCCGTTGAGCATCGGCTCGATATTGCGGACGACGCGTGCGGGCGGCTCGTTGCGGATGCACAGAAGCAGCGCTGTGTCCGCCGCGATCGGCTCGTTGCCGGCAATGCCGGCGGCGGGCGGATTGACCGCGCCGAGCGGATCGCGGGCGAAGCGCATGATCAGAAAGCCGATCACGGCATTCCAGAACCCGATCACGGTCCACGGCAGCGTGACGGCGAAAAAGAAAAGAAACAGGATGTCGAAAAATCCGAGCCCGCCGGGGGACAGCACGACGGCTGCGGCCCAGAGCAGGGCGGCCATGGTTGCCGCGCACAGAAGCGAAAACAATGCGCGCCGCTGAAACATGCTCAGCCGGTGCCGTCCCGCGACGCCATCGGGAGACGAACCGGTTAATGTCTGTTCACGCACTTTGAATGCATCCCCCGGGACTGCCGCGCATGGTATAGCCGTTCCGCATGTGGCAGCACAGCCAAGAGGTGACGGTCAATCGGGGCGAAGGCGTGGCGCAGGCGCTATGGTATGTGGCGCCGGGACGGGCGGAAATCCGGCCCGCCCGGCTTGCCGAAATCGCAGGCGATGCGGTGCGCGTGCGCACGCTGCATTCGGCATTCAGCCGCGGCACCGAGGCGTTGATCGCCGCCGGCCGGGTCCCGTCCGCCGAATATGGACGAATGCGCGCCCCGCATATGGAGGGTGAATTCCCGTTTCCGGTGAAATACGGCTATTGCAATGTCGGCGAGGTCGCAGAGGGGCCGCAAGCGCTTGCCGGGCGCACCGTCTTTTCGCTTTATCCGCACCAGAGCGAGTACGTGGTTTCAGCCGACAGCGTCGTGCCGCTGCCCCAAGGCATCCCGCCTGCGCGCGCGGTGCTGGCCGCCAATATGGAGACGGCGCTGAATGCCGTCTGGGATGTGCAGCCGGGACCGGCCGATCACATTGCCGTTATCGGCGCAGGGGTTGTCGGCTGTCTGGTCGCCTGGCTGTGCGCGCGCTTGCCGGGCGCGCAGGTAACGCTGGTGGACATCGACCGCCGGCGCGCCGGGATCGCCGCGCAACTGGGCGCGGACTTTTCTCTGCCCGAACATGCAGCGGGCGATTGCGACGTCGTGTTTCACGCCAGCGGCGCCCCGCAGGGCCTCGCCACTGCCATCCGGCTTGCCGGCGACGAGGCAGCCGTCGCAGAGATGAGCTGGTACGGCGAAGGCGACATTCCGGTGCCGCTCGGCGGCGCGTTCCACAGCCGTCGGCTGAGACTGATATCGACGCAAGTTGGGCAGGTCGCCGCCACGCATCGGGCGCGCTGGTCGCATCGCCGGCGGCTGCAGGCAGCGCTGGAATTGCTGCGCGACCCTGCGCTCGACACGTTGTTTGCGCCGGCCATTCGCTTCGACGACGTTCCCGCGCGGATTGCCGATGTGCTTGCCTCCGAAAGCGGGATATTGTGCCAGCGCATCGATTATACCTGACGACAACGGAGGTTTTCTTGTACGCCGTCGAGGTCCGCGACCACATCATGATTGCGCATTCGTTTCGCGGCGCTGTGTTCGGGCCCGCGCAGGCGCTGCACGGGGCTACGTTTGTCGTCGATGCATCGTTCATCGCGAAAGCGCTCGACCCCAACGGAATTGTCGTAGACATCGGCCGTGCCCATGAAGCGCTCAAGTCGATTCTGCAGCCGCTGAACTACAGAAATCTCGACGAAGTCCCTGCCTTCAAGGGCGAGAACACAACGACCGAATTTCTGACGCGGCATGTTTTCGAAGAACTTGCCCGGGTCGCGCGCGAAGGCGGGCTTGGACGAAACGGACGCGAACTGCACGCCATCCGCGTTACAATCTCGGAATCGCATGTCGCGCGGGCCTGGTACGAGGCCGAACTTTGGTGAAGCGGCTTGCGTTTGCGGTGCCGGGCGATTTGCGCACGCCGACCGGCGGCTATGCCTATGACCGGCGTGTGATCGACGAGCTGCGCGCGCTCGGTTGGCAGGTGCAGATTTGCGATCTCGGCGGCGGGTATCCGCGACCGGGCGCCGCCGGCATCGCCGATGCCGCCACGATGCTCGGCGGCATCGAGTCCGCGGTGCCGGTTGTGATCGACGGGCTTGCCTTGGGTGTCTTGCCCGACCTGGCCGAAGAACTTTCGCGCAGCAAAAAATTGATTGCGCTGGTCCATCACCCGCTGGCCTGGGAATCCGGCTTGTCGGCGGAGGAGGCGCATGCGCTGCGCGCGAGCGAGCGGCGCTCCCTGTCGTATAGCCTTCATGTGATCGTCACAAGTCCGTCGACCGCGCGGCTTCTGGTTGCCGAATACGGGATCGCAGCCGGGCACATCACCGTGGCGCGGCCTGGCACGGATCCGGTGCCGTTTGCGCGCGGCAGTGCAGGCAGCGGAGTCGCAATGCTGGCGGTCGGCGCGATCGTGCCGCGCAAGGGCTACGACGTTCTGCTCGAAGCGCTCGAACGTCTGTGCGATCTCGACTGGTCGCTGACCGTTGCCGGCGATCCAAACCGGGCGCCGGCCTATGCCGCACGCATCCGTGCGCAGGCCGATTCGCTTGCCCTGAGGCAGCGGGTCGCCTTTGCCGGTGCAGTGCCGGAAAACGAACTGGCATCGCTTTACGATCGTGCCGATCTGTTTGTGCTTGCCTCGCGCTATGAGGGCTATGGCATGGCCTTCGCCGAAGCTATCGCCTATGGACTGCCTGTGGTCGCCTGCGAGAGCGGCGCGGTGCGCGAGACGCTGCCGCAGCCGGCCTGCCGCTTCGTTCCGGCCGACGATGCCGATGCTCTTGCCGGCGTGCTGCGTGAACTGGTTGCCGCACCCGCGGCCCGCCACAAATTGCGCGCTGCAGCCCGCGCCGCGGCGGCATCGCTGCCCACATGGCGGGACTGCGCGCGGATTTTCGCTCGCGCGATCGAGGAGGTTGCATGAGTTTTTCCGCGGAATGGCTGGCGCTGCGCGAGCCCTACGACCGGCAGGCGCGCAGCGCGCGCGTGCTCAAGGCGGCAGGCGACGCATTCGGCGGTCGGCCTGCGGTGAATGTCGTCGACCTTGCCTGTGGCACGGGCTCGACGCTGCGCGCGGTCTGCCCGCATCTTCCGCCGCGGCAGAACTGGACGCTTGTCGATAACGACCTGAGCCTGCTGGCGCGCGCTGCGCCCGAGCGCGCGAATACGCAGGTTTCGGTGCGGACCATGCCGCTCGATATCTCGCTCGATCTCGAGGCCGCACTCGACGGCGCGGTCGAACTGGTGACGACCTCGGCCTTGCTCGATCTCGTATCGGCGGGCTGGCTGGAGCGCTTTGCCGTCGAGATCGCCGCACGACGGCTGCCGGTTTATGCGGCGCTGAGCTACGATGGCCGCGTCGCGTTCGGGCTGGAAGATGCGCTGGATGCAAGCGTGATCGCCGCCGTCAACCGCCATCAGTTGACCGACAAGGGGTTCGGACCGGCGCTCGGACCTGCGGCTGCGGACTTTGCCATCGCCCGCTTCGAACGCCTGGGTTATGCGGTCACGCGCGACAGGTCGGACTGGGTGCTGGTTGCCGGCGACGCGCGCATCCAGACAGAAATCGTCGTCGGCTGGGCTGCAGCGGCGCGCGCGGTCGGTGGACCTGCACTGGCCGACCTTGCCGCCTGGCTGAAGCGGCGGACCGACCAGATTGCGGAAGGCCGATCGCATATGACGGTCGGTCACGTCGACTTTTTTGCGATCCCCAGTGCGCGCTGAGCCGACAGGTCGCAGTCGAACAGCACCTCGTCGTCGAGTCGGTGTACGTGGATGGGCGGCCGCAGTGCCTGATCCATACGTTCGATGCGGTCGAGCGACAGCCCGGCAGGGCCCGATCCGATGATGACCGGAGCGACGACGACGTGCAGGCGGTCGAGGCAGCCGGCTGCGAGAAAGCGCGAAACGGTAGCGGCACCGCCCTCGATCAGGACGCGGCGAAAGCCGCTTGCCCGGAGCGCCGCCAGAATGTCGAACGGCGCCATCTGCGGCCCGGCAAGGCGCAGGATTTCGACGCCGGCGGGCCAGCCGGCCTGCGTTTCGGTATCGGTGACGACGATCCGGCGCACGCCGTCGGCTGCAAGCATTGCCGCATTGTGCGGCAAACGCCCGCGCGGATCGATGACGGCGCGGGCAGGGTGCGGGCCTTCTACGCGCCGCACCGTCAGCCGCGGATCGTCTGCCAGCGCCGTGCCGATGCCGATCACGACCGCATCGACAAGCGCACGCAGCCGGTGCAGATGGGCAAGACCGGCCTCGCCGTTGACGTAGTGCGAATGACCCGAGGCCGTCGCGATTCGGCCGTCCAGCGATTGTCCTATCTGCCCAATCGCGATCAAGTCGTTGTGAACCGGGCTGCGCAATGGCCCGAAAATCGCCTCCCAGGGCGGCGGCAGGGATTGCGCGGATGTCCGGAAAATCTCAGGGATTCCAAGCCACTTGGGCTGGTCGCTCGGTAGGGTCATCGAACTTTAGCCGGAGCTGTGAATTGACCCGGCGCGGGGATTCGCTCCGGTCGTCCCAACGCGTCGTATCAACCCGTTCGAAGGCGGTTTTCGAATGCTGCGACTTTACGGTGTCATAAACTTGGCACAATATTTGTCGGTACTGACGTCCTCGGTCGTGGCCGAAAAGATTGCAGACCGGAATATTGGCCAATCGCTTGCTGTTCTTGATCTAGTCGGGTGACGGAAGTCCTGCATGCCAAAACTTGAACGAGCCGGCGGCTCCCCTTTGTTGGGGGAGCCGAATTTTGTTGGGGCAGAGCGTGCGCTTGCCGAATTTCGCGCCGGTCGTCCGGTGCTGGTCCTCGGAGCCGACCGCGCGCTGCTGGTTTTGCCCGTGGACGGGATTACCGACGATCGGCTGACCGCCTTCAAGGCGTTTTGTGCGCCCGATCGGCCCGATCTCGTCTTGTCCGGACGGCGCGCACTTGCCATTGGCATCGACGGCGAAAAGCCGGTGGCGTTGCGGCTGCCGGAGGAGATCGATGCGGCCGCAATCGAATCGCTGGCCTCTTTTGCCCGGCCCGCCTGCCGACTTCAGCATGCGCCGGCGTGTCCGCTCGCGGATTCGGCGCTTGCGCTGGCGAAGCTTGCGCAGCGGCTGCCGGCCGTGCTGGCGCACGAAATCCGCAAGGATGCGGCCGAAATGCTGAGTCCGTCGATTCTTGCGGTGACCCCGGACGCGCTGAAGCAGTTCCGCCTGCTGGCGATCCGGTCGCTGAGGCGCGTCAGCGAGGCGTCGGTTCCGCTCAATGGCAAAATCCGTGCGCGGTTCGTTGTCTTCCGCGGTATCGTCGGCACGGAATCGGCTGCGATCGTCGTCGACGAGCCCGATTTCTCCCGTCCGGTCCCGGTGCGCCTGCACTCGGCCTGTCTCACCGGAGACGTTTTCGGATCGCGCCGCTGCGACTGCGGCGACCAGCTCCGCCTGGCGCTCTCGCAGCTCGCGTCGATGGGCGGCGGCATCATCCTCTATCTCGACCAGGAAGGACGCGGCGTCGGTCTTGCCAACAAGATGCGGACCTACGAACTGCAGGATACCGGTCTCGACACCGTCGATGCCAACGTCACGCTCGGCTTCGAGGACGACGAGCGCGACTATGGCGTGGCCGGTCGCATGCTGGAGATGATCGGCTGCACCAAGGTCAATTTGCTGACCAATAATCCCGCAAAGATCGACGGCTTGAGCGAGGCCGGCATCGAGATAGCCGGGCGCGTTCCGCTGGTGACCCCGGTTAACGGCGACAACCGACGCTATCTCGCAGCCAAGGCCATGCGCGCGGGACACACCCTTGATCACCTGTTTGACACGATAGCGGCCCCGGAAAGTCCGATGGTGCCGGACAAGGCCGAGGCAGCGACCTGAACGCGTTCGGCGTATAATACCAAGCCGCCGGCGCGCAGGGTGAACGGGAGGCGGCGACAGGGGGAACCGGATGGCAAGCACGATCGCTATGGCAGGCCCGGCCTATACGGGCACAGCACGCGCGCTGCATTGGATCACGGCGATTCTCGTTCTCGTCGTCATTCCCGCCGGGCTGATCATGACCAATGCGCAACCCGGCGCGTTGCAAGATTTCCTGTTTCACATCCATCGCTCGATTGGCGCGACGCTGATCCCGATTGTCCTGTTCCGCCTCTATTACCGTCTGACGCACCCGCCGCTGCCGCTGCCGGCAGATATTCCGGCGCTGCAGCGTTTTGCCGCCGAAACGACGCACTGGCTGCTCTACATTCTGCTGGCGGTGCAGCCGGTGATCGGTTGGATCGCGACATCGGCCTATCGCGCGCCGATCCTGGTCTTCTGGACTTTCCAGTTGCCGCCGATCTGGCCCGAGGACCGCGACTTTTCCGAGCTGCTGTTCGTCGTGCACCGCTGGATCGGTATCGCGCTGGCGCTGCTCCTGTGCATGCATATCGGCGCGGCACTGTTTCATTATTTCGTGCGCAAGGACGGCGTATTGCAGCGCATGCTGCGCGGCTGAACGGGACGGGCAGGCTGCGGATGGCGGATGCGTCAGCGAGCCGGCTGATCGGCGAACTTGGTTTCGAGGATGTCCGCCGACTCCTGGGCCCGGAATCGATCGTGTGTCTGCCGCTCGGCGCGATCGAGCAGCACGGTCCGCACCTGCCGCTCGGCACAGATACTGTGATTGCCGAAGAGCTGACCCGCCGGGTCGTTGCGCGGCACGCAGACACATTCGATCTCTGGCAGTTGCCGGCCGTTTCCGTCGGCCTGTCGCGCGAACATGCCTGGGCGGCTGGAACGATGAGCCTGTCGGTGACGGGGTTTACCGGGTTGCTGCGCGACATCGGTGCGGAGATTCCGCGTGCATTGCCAACTCGCAATCTGCTTGTCGTCAACGGCCATGGCGGCAATCGCGGGATTCTCGATGCCGTAATCTACGAATGGCAATTCGAGTTCGGACTGAACGCCTGCGTCGTGCATCCCTTGGCCCTCTCGGGGGCGGAAGAGCAATGCGAATTCCCGGACATTCATGGCGGAAAGATAGAAACTTCGCTGATGCTGGCGATCGCGCCGCACCTGGTGCGGCTGGAACGGCTGACGGAAGAAAACCTGCCGGAGCGCGCCGAGGTGCAACGCATGATCCTCGACCGGGGCGCGAGCTTTGGCTGGACATCCGGCGACGCACGAATCGCCCGTCGCGGCGTCACCGGCGCGGCGCGCGACGCATCGGCGGCATTCGGAGAAAAAGTGCTGCGCGACTTTCTCGATAACATACGGCAGGTGCTGCAGGAACTGCGCGAGGCCGGACGCGCCCGCAGGTAATCCGTCGACGCTCAGATTGCCGGCTGCACCGAAACGACCCGGAACGTGTGCATCTCTTCGTCTTCGTCGCGGATCGATACGTATTCTCCGGGAACGAATGCGTGCGTGGCAAAGCGATAGCCGGCTTCATCGTCCGTTTCCGTGGTGTTGTCGTAGTCGAACACCCAGCGTGCGTGCTCGCTGCCGCCGGGCTTGTGTACCAGCCGGCCGATTTCCTGCTCGTCGTCCCAGAAGCGGCGGACGCGGCAATGGTCGCGATGCTCCTTCCACAGCGTCGGGTCGATGTGGCCGTCGTCATCGAGGGGCGCGACGAACTCATAGCCGTGACGGTCCGAGCCTGCGGGAAACTGCTTGGAGCGGGCGAGATTAAGCCGGATGCGCTTGAATGCGTGCGGAAGGTGCATGGCGATGTCCTCGGTCGGCGTCGTGGTGCCGGGCGGAACGGACGGCAAAAGGCCGCCCGGCGCCGTTCAGGCGTTCAACGCGTTGAGCGCGGCCCGGTTTCGCAGCACGATGCGGCGCGAGGTCGGCAGTTCGATGGCGTGCGCGGCTTCGAGCTGGGTCAGCGTGCGCGAAACCGTCTCGATGGTCAGGCCGAGATAGTCGGCCATGTCCTGGCGCGACATCGGAAGCTCGACCGCATTGCCGACATAATTGCGCTCCGCCATTTCAAGCAGGAAGGCGGCGAGCCGTTCCTGCGCATTCTTGCGGCCGAGCAGCATGAGATGGTCGTGCGCGCGCTCCAGATGCTGGGCGATCAGCGTCCACAATTCGCGTGCAATCTCGCTGTCGCGGGCTGCCAGCGCTTCGATCGCGCTGCGCTTGACCACCAGGACGACGGAATCGGCGATAGCTTCGGCGGAGAAGCGATGTTCGCTGCCCGCCTCCAGTCCGAAGACATTGCCGGGAAGGTGGAAGGCGCCGATCTGCCGGCGGCCGTCGCTGAGCAGCTTGGAGGTGCGCACGGCGCCGCTGACGACCTTGTAGAGGTATTCGGCAGGCTCGCCCTCGCCGTAGATTTCCTCGTTGCGGCCGAAGGTCATGGATGCGCCCATCAGCTGCAGGCTGCCGCCGAGCGTGTGGTCGTGCTGGGCAGGGCTGCGGCGGGAGGGGATGCTGCGGGTGGCGACATTGAGAGCGGACATGGCGGCCTCCAGAATTTGATCGTGCGCAATTGTTCGCCGCCGGGGCGAAAAATGAAATTCAGATCAAACACCTAAGGGATAGTACGTAGGGTGGTTGTGAAGGCCCGCCAATTGGTGTTTTGCTGCCAAAATCGCCAAAGCCGCAAAGGCTGGCGGAGCCAGCGTCCGATTGTCTGAGGGCTCATTGTGGACAAGCCGACCGACCCCGCACGGGATGTCCCGACCGGTGGTCCGCCTCACTCCGGATCCCTGTCGCCGACGCTGCGGTATGCCATTGCGGTGGGGGCGGTGTTGTGGGCGCTGCTGGCCCGCCTCTTGATCGGTCCCGCAGTCGGCGATCTGGCCTCGGACTTTCTGTTCTTCCCCGCGGTGGTTGCGGCCGGCGGCCTGGGCGGGCTGGGACCGGGACTGCTGGCGACCGCACTCAGCGTGTCGCTGACGATGCTGCCGCCGCAGATGCTTGCGATTCCGGCCGGCGAATTGCTCGCGCGCCTGTCCGCCGGCCATGGCCTGGCTGCCGCCATGCTTGCGGCGACCGGAATCGGCATGGCCGTGTTCGGCGAGCATCTGCGCCGCACCCGCCAGCGCGCGGCGGTCAGCCTGGACGATCTGACCGCGCGCAAGGCGCATGTGCAGTCGATCCTCGACACCGTGCCCGATGCCATGATCGTCATCGACGAACGCGGCATCATGCAGTCCTTCTCCAGTGCCGCCGAACGCCTGTTTGGCTATGCCGCGCACGAGGCGCTTGGCCGTAACATCAAGATGATGATGCCGTCTCCCTACAGGGAAAACCACGACGGCTATATCGAGCGCTATATGCGTACCGGCGAAAAGCGCATTATCGGAATCGGCCGAGTTGTGGTCGGCGAACGAAAGGACGGCTCGACCTTTCCGATGGAACTTGCGGTCGGCGAGATGCGCTCCAACAACCAGCGCTACTTTACCGGCTTCATCCGGGATCTGAGCGAAAGACAGAAGACCGAAGCGCGTCTACAGGAGCTGCAATCCGAACTGGTGCATATCTCGCGGCTCACCGCGATGGGCGAAATGGCCTCTACGCTTGCGCACGAGCTGAACCAGCCGTTGTCCGCAATCGCCAATTATCTCAAGGGGTCGCGTCGACTGCTGGAGGCGAGCGCCGACGAGAATGCCCCCACCATGCGCGACGCGCTCGACAAGGCGGCGGAGCAGGCCATGCGGGCGGGCCAGATCATTCGCCGGTTGCGCGATTTCGTGGCGCGGGGGGAGAGCGAGCGTCGGGTGGAGAACATCAACAAGATGGTGGAGGAGGCCAGCGTGCTGGCACTGGTCGGCGGCAAGGAACAGGGGGTGCGGGTGCGGTTCCAGCTCGATCCGCGGCTCGACATGGTGTTGGCCGACAAGGTGCAGATCCAGCAGGTGCTCCTCAATTTGATCCGCAATGCGCTTGAATCGATGGAGCAAAGTCCGCGCCGCGAACTCGTCATTGCAACTTCGCTCGCCGACGGCGATATCGTCGTCTGCAGCGTGTCCGATACCGGACACGGCATTTCCGAGGATATCCGGCGGCAGCTTTTCCAGCCATTCGTCACCACCAAGCGCCACGGAATGGGGGTGGGGCTTTCGATCTCGCAGACCATTATCGAATCGCATGGCGGCCGGATCTGGGTCGAACCCAATTCCGGCGGCGGCACGGTCTTCAAATTTACGCTCCGCGCCGTAACCAGGGAGGAATTCGAGCATGTCGAATGAAGCCGTCGTGCATGTCATCGACGACGACGATGCTGTGCGCGATTCCCTGTCCTTCCTGCTCAAGACCGCCCGCATTCCGGTACGTACATACGAGTCGGCGATCGATTTTCTCGACAACTTGTCCGAGGTCGCCGACGGCTGCATCGTCACCGACATTCGCATGCCGGAGGTCGACGGAATCGAGCTGCTGCGCAGACTCAAGGCCAGGAATTTCACGCTGCCGGTCATCGTGATCACCGGTCACGGCGACGTGCCGCTGGCGGTGGAGGCGATGAAAATCGGTGCGATGGACTTTCTGGAAAAGCCGTTCGAAGACGAGACGTTGCTTGCCTCGGTGCGGAGCGCTCTTGATCGCAGCAGCAAGGACAGCGCGCGCGAGCTGGAGCGCTCGGTCATCGTCGAGCGGCTGTCCGGGCTGACCGCGCGCGAGCGGCAGGTTCTGGAAGGCCTGGTTGCGGGTCACGCCAACAAGAATATTGCCTTCCAGCTCGGCATCAGTCCGCGGACGGTGGAAATTTACCGGGCCAATGTGATGACCAAGATGGAGGCCGGCAGCCTCTCCGATCTGGTGCGCATGGCGCTGATCTGCGGGCTGCATGAGACCGCGCCGCAGCGGGCGGACTGATCCGGTTTTGTGCGGGAACTGACGAAGTCTTGCGCTAAATCAACGCGCTGCCGGGCTCCGGCTGGCCAGTTGCTGCGTTGTGACGTATGCGGCGGCAGCCATCCGGAGACTGAAACCTTTGAACGAGAAACGACCCTTGGTGGCGGTGATCGACGACGATCCGGCAGTGCGCAATTCGCTCAAGTTCTCGCTGGAACTGGAGGGATTCAGCGTTACGACCTACCGGGACGGCACCTCCGCACTGGTCGGCCCGGACATGCAGCAGACCGACTGCTTGATCATCGACTACAAGATGCCGGATATGAACGGCCTCGACCTGCTGCGCAGACTGCGCGCGCTGAATATCGGTGTGCCGGCCATTCTGATCACGACCAATCCGAGCCGCAGCCTCTACCACATGGCGAAGCTGGCGGGCGTCCCCATCGTGGAAAAGCCGCTTCTGGGCAACGCGCTGAACGAACGCGTGCGCTCCGCCTTGCGCGGCAACGGCGCGGCTGCCGGCGCATGAGGCGTTTTGCTATCGTTCCAGCGATTTCAGGAAGGCAATGAAATCGGCGATCTGCCCGGGGTCGAGTCGGAATTCCGGCATGTTCTGGTGACCGGTCACAATCCCCTCGGCGAGCGGCTCCTCCAGCGATTCCACAGGGTAGAGCCTGTGCAGGTCGCGGAAGGGCGGGGCGATCCGCAGCGGGCTCGGGGTCACCCGATCGACGGAGTGGCAGCGTGCGCAATTGGCGCGCGCAAAGGCAAACCCGCGCTGCACGCTGGCGGCCGCCACGGCATCGGCCGTCGCAACGAGCATCGCGGCGGCCAGTCCAAGTGCCCGTAGCCACCCGTTCGACGGCGTCAGCCCCCGAACGGTCCGCCGGCGCATCAATGGCAGCATTTCGACTGCGCCAGTGCGTCGAGCGTCATCGCATTGGGGCAGTATTCGGGCCAGTTGGCCTGCTTCGGCCGATCCTCGATTTCGTGTGCGCATTCCTGCTTGCTGTCGCAGGTCGTGCAGCAGCGCTGCATATCGCGCATGACTGCGGTTTCGATAGCAGTCTGGCCGAGATCCAGTTCGCGTAGCCGCAGTTTCAGCAGATCGGCGGCATCCGGGCCGTAACGTGCCAGCGACTTCAGGCTGTCCGCCGAAAGTCCGACATCGTGTGCGATGCGGCGAATCTCATCGTCGTCGCAACCCTCCAGTTCGCGGCGCGTGACCGAGCGGCGACGCCAGTTGCCCCATGCCTCGGTCAGGGCCTGCGCAAGATTCCAGCGGTTGGTCGTCAGCGTCTGTGCCATGACAGCGATCCTTCAGATCAGGTTCATGACGGAGCAAGATGCAGGAAAGTGCAGCGATCGCCTTGATGCGCGTCAAACGACTGCGTCGCCGCCGGCCGGATCCGCCGAATTGACTTTAGGTATTACTACTTACCGGCTCGATGCATGCGCCTTCTTGACGTGGATCAAAGAGCCGATCCGCCTGCACGCTAAGCGTTGCGTGCAACAGCTTTTCCTTATTCGAGGCGCAAGCAATGAGCCAGATCGCGACGATCCGCAAATCGATGACCATTGGCGAAAGCGGTTCGGCGATCGCTTTCGTCGCACTGGCCTTTCTGTCGCTGATCGTCGCCGCCAGAGCCTACACGCCCGAATATGCGTTCCACGCCTATCTGTTTGCGGCGGCAAGCGTCGCCGCGGTATTTGCGATCTTCAATCGCTATTACAGCAGGGCGGCCGCGCCGGAACCGCTCACGATCGACGGCAAACCCAACTACAATATGGGACCGGTAAAATTCTGCACCATCGCGGCGATCGTGTGGGGCATCGCCGGATTCACCGTTGGGCTGATAGCGGCGCTGCAACTCGCCTATCCGGTGCTGAATCTCGATCTTCCCTGGACGTCGTTCGGCCGTATCCGTCCGCTGCACACGTCCGCGGTGATTTTTGCGTTCGGCGGCAACGTTCTGCTCGCCACTTCGTTTTACGTCGTGCAACGCACCTCGCGCGCGCGCCTTGCCGGTGAAATCGCTCCCTGGTTCGTCGCGCTCGGCTACAATTTCTTCATTGTCATTGCCGGCACCGGCTATCTGCTCGGCATTACCCAGTCCAAGGAATATGCCGAGCCCGAATGGTACGCGGACCTGTGGCTCACAGTTGTCTGGGTCGTTTACCTGCTGGTCTTCCTCGGAACGCTGATGCGCCGCACCGA
>CAYWCE010000013.1:23300-47687 GCA_964456755.1 uncultured Hyphomicrobiales bacterium | reverse complement strand
GAAACGCGGGCGGAAAGACCTGCGGGGCGACGGTGGCGACGACGCTATAGACGTAAGCGACGCCGGTCCCCATCGCGATCAGGGTGAACATGTTGAGGTTGCGGGTCACTAGCGACTGCCAGCCGCGCACGAAGAACGGCCAGCCGGCCCAAAGCACCACGGGGGTCGCGAGCGCAAATTGTAACAGGTTGGATGCGGCGTGGCCGACCCAGGCACCGAGGCCGGTAAGATGCCCGCCCATTTCCAGAAAAACGACCGGCAGGGTCAGCACAAGGCCGCCCCAGAAACGGCGGCTCATGTCGATCAGTTCGGGATTGGGGCCGGTATCGGCGGTCACCAATTCGGGCTCGAGCGCCATACCGCAGATCGGACAGGAACCCGGGCCGATCTGCCGGATCTCCGGATGCATCGGGCAGGTATAGATCGTGCCCTCCGGTACCGGCGGCTCGTCGCGCTGCTGCGGCGACAGATATTTCTCCGGATCGGCGGCAAACTTGCTGCGGCAGCCGGCCGAGCAGAAATAATAGGTTTGTCCCTTGTAGTCGTGCCGGTGCCTGGCGGTATGCGGGTCGACGCTCATCCCGCAGACCGGATCCTTCGCCGTCCCGGCCGCGTGCCCGGAGCAGCAGGAATGGCCGTGGCCGGCCGGGGTGTCGCCCTTTGCGTGGCCATGCGGTTCGTGCGCCATGACGGAAACTCCGTTGCCGGGCCGGATGCGCGCCGCAAACGGGCGCTTGCAACCCATACCCCGTAGGGGTATATATCCGGCATGCATCGCGATGCCAAGAGCCAGGTGCGCAAAAGGTTGCAGCGGATCGAGGGCCAGGTGCGCGGCCTTGCGCGCATGGTCGAGGAAGACCGCTATTGCATCGACATCGTCACGCAGATTTCCGCCGTGCGCGCGGCGCTGCGCCGGGTCGAGGAGGAAATTTTGCGCGACCACGTCGCCCATTGCGTCGAGGGCGCGATCGCCTCGGGCAACCGCAGCGAACAGCGCAAGAAGGTCGCCGAGCTGATGGATGTGCTGGTGCGCGCGGAGCGCTGAGCGGCTTTGCAGGTGCGGCAGCGAATGTCGTCGTGTCGCAAAACCTGTCGCAAAACCGGACATAAGACCGGACGCATCGCCGCTTGCCGGGCCGGTTCGGCGGCATCGTCGGGCTGGATTCGTCCGCCCGATTGCCCGATGCGGCGGCGCGGCTAGCCGAGCCGTTTGCGCGCCAGCGCCGCACCCTTGCCCAGCGCGACCAGCTTCGCTTCGGCGATGTCGCGGCGCATCGGCGCCATGCCGCAATTGGTGCAGCAGACGATACGCTCCTTCGGCACATGCTTCATCGCCGCCTCCAGCGTGGCGACGATTTCCTCCGGCGTTTCGACGTCGTCCGTCGCCACGTCGATCACCCCGACAAGGATGTCCTTGCCCTCAAGCAGGGACAGCAGGCTGAGCGGCACCTTCGAATTGCGGCATTCGATGGAAACCTGCCCGATCCGGCTTGCGGCGATGGCCGGAAAAATCTCCTCGTACTGGCGCCACTCGCCGCCCAGGCTTTGCTTCCATGCGACGTTCGCCTCGATCCCGTAGCCGTAGCAGATGTGGACGGCGGTGGTGCAGGACAGTCCCGCGGCGGCGCGTTCCAGCGCGGCGATGCCCCAGTCCTTGACCTCGCCCATGAACACGTTGAAGGCCGGCTCGTCGAACTGGATCACGTCGACGCCGTCGGCCTGCAGCGCGCGCGCCTCCTGGTTCAGCAGGTCGGCGAAAGCGAAGGCCATCTTTACCCGGTCGCCGTAATGGCGGTCGGCGACGGTATCGGCGATCGTCATCGGGCCGGGCAGGGTGAATTTCAGCTTGCGTCCGGTATGCGCGCGCGCCGCCTGCGCCTCCATGGCGTGGACGCGCTTCTTCAGACGCAACGGCCCGGTGACGGTCGGCACCATCGCCTTGTAGCGGTCGTTGCGGATTCCCATCTCGACCTTGTTGTCGAAATCGATGCCCTCGATGTCGGCGAGAAAACCGTGCACGAAATGCTGGCGCGCCTGTTCGCCGTCGCCGACAATGTCGATGCCGGCATCCTCCTGCATCTTGATGGCGAGGACGGTGGCGTCGCGCTTGCCGTCTTCCAGATCGCGGCCCTGCAGCCGCCAGGGCGCCCACAGCCGGTCGGGCTCGGCGAGCCAAGCGGGTTTCGGCAGGCTTCCGGCAATGGTCGTTTCGAACATGGTCTGGTCCCGGCTGTCGCTACGAAAACGCAATCAGATTTGCCGCCAATCATAAAGCCAATCGAAACGCTCGCGTAGCTTTTCTCTGCCCATCATGCCCATTGCGAGATTGCGCAGCCATGCCTGTGGGCCGCCGAGATGATAGATGCGGCCGGCGCGGCGTGCGGCGCGCTGCACACGTGCGGTGCGACCGCGCCGCATGCCTTCGTAGCGCCGGATCGCCTCTGCGGGCGCGACGTGCGGCGCCGCCAGCGCCTGCGCCAGCGTCATCGCGTCCTCGATCGCCATCGCGGCGCCCTGCGCCAGGAACGGCAGCATCGGATGGGCGGCGTCGCCAAGCAGCGTCACCGGTCCCCGGCTCCAGGACGGCGCGCCGAGCCGGCTGCGCCGGCGCTCGAACAGCGACCATGTCTGCCACCGTTCCGGCGCTTCCAGCATCAGGCGTGCCGGATAATACCAGCGCTCCGCGCCGATCCGGCGCAGCAGATCCTCGCGCCTGCCTTCACCGCTCCAGTCCCGGCTCCGGGCCGTGTCCTCGACGATGGCGACGATGTTGATGCGGCGGCCGCCGGCAACCGGATAGTGCACGAGATGCGCATGCCGCCGCAGCCACAGATGCACGACGGGTGCGCGGAAATCCTCGCGCACGGCTTCGGCTGGAACGGTGGCGCGCCAGGCGGTGCGGCCGGAAAATTGCGGCTGCGCGTCGTCGCCAAGCCGCACGCGCAACGTCGACCACAGGCCGTCGGCGCCGACCAGCGCAATACCGCGGTCGTTTTCCGCATGGATGCCCCGGCGCAATTCGGCGGTGACGCCATGCGCATGCACGGCGAAGTCTTCCACCCGCACCCCCAGCCGCAGCGCGATGTCGGGATTGTCCTGCACAGCGTCGAGCAACACCCGCTGCAGGTCGGCGCGAAGCATCACCCAATAGGGCGTGCCGTAGCGGAAGTCGATCGGTGCGCCGAGAGGAATCCGGCCGATCTCGCGCCCGCTGCGCCCGGATTTGATCGAAATGTCCTGCGGCGCGACGACATGCGGCAGCAGCCGGTCGCGCAGCCCGAGCGCGAACAGACCGCGCGTGGCATTGGGCGAGAGCTGCAGCCCGGCGCCGACTTCCTGCAGACGCTCGGCCTGCTCGAAGACGACGACGCGGAAGGATTGCTGCGCCAGCGCCAGCGCTGTGGCGAGCCCGCCGATTCCGGCCCCTGCGATCAGGATGGTTCGCGACGACGCCACGGCGGCCGGCGCTGCGCGCGGCTCAGGCCGCGGCCTCGGTCAGCGCGCACGCGGCGGGCCGGGCCTGATGCGGGTCCAGTCCCGGATCGTAGCGGTAGAGGGTCGAGCAATAGGGGCAGATGATCTCGTTGTCGTCGCCCATGTCGCAGAAGACGTGCGGGTGGTCCATGGGCGGCCGGGCGCCGACGCACATGAATTCCCTGGCGCCGATTTCGATGACCGGAACGCCGGGATCGTTGTGGAAATGCGGGACGACGTGGTCAGCCATGTTGGACCTGGATCGTGCGACGGGGATGTGCCGGCCGCCCGGGCCGGAGGCCGCGGGCGCGCAGCTTGCGCCGGCACCTTAACGATGAAGGCAGAGGAATCAATGACTTTGCCCGCGCCATTCTGGCGCCGGGGCTTGGGAATCCCCATTTTTGCCATCACAATGCCGGACGGCGTAGCGGGCCGGCGAAACGAGGCGGGACCGGACGGAATGGCTTTCCCGAAATTCGGGCTGCAGCGGCTCAGGTCCGCTCAGACGCAGACCAAAGCGATCATGGGGCTGGCGGGCATCTGCCTGATCGCCGCCATCGCTCTGTCCCCGCGCGCCTTCGAATCGATTTCGCTCCTGGTCGTGCAGGACGATCCTGTGGCGCTCGCCGACCGGCGGCTTGCGGCCGGTTTCGACGCAGGCGTGGCGCGGCGCGAGATCGAGGCGGCTTTGAGCGAAAAGGACGCCGATCTGGCGCAGAGCTTTGTCGAACTGGCGCGCGAGCGCCAGGTCGCTCTCGATCCTGCGCTGGTTGAGAGGGTCGACGACGCCGTCAAGGCGGAGGAAAGTCCGACAGCGCGCGCGGGCGCTTTCACCCGCGGATTGATCACCGGGGAACCGGACGATCTGGTCAGCCTTGCCGGCACCGCGCTCGGCGACCTGTTCGTGTTCGGCGACATCCGCGATGCGGTGCGCGAAGGCGCGCGTCTGGTGACCGGGCAGGAGGTCGACCGGCTCATTCTCGGTCTGTCGTGCGTGGGCATTGCGATCACGGCGGGAACCTATGCGACCATGGGCGCCGGCGCGCCGGCGCGCATCGGCCTGTCGGTAGTGAAGGCCGCGCGCAAGACCGGGCGGCTCAGTGCGCGCATGGGCGAATGGATCACGCGCTCGATGCGCGACGTCGTCGACTGGTCCGGACTGCGCAAGGGCATGGCCAGCGTTTCGCTTTCGGAGCCGGCGGTCGCGGTGCGCGCGGTGCGCGGCGCCGTCAAGGTGGAGAAGGCGGACGATCTGCTGAAAGTTGCAGCCGATGTCGGCCGCGTGCAGACCAGGGCGGGGAGCCGGGCGGCGCTCGACGGGCTCAAACTCGCCGACAATCCGCGCGAGCTTGCGCGGGTGGCCAAACTGGCCGAGCGCGAGGGCGGGCGCACGCGCGCGATCCTGAAACTGCTCGGCCGCGGCGCCATTGCGCTGACGGTCGCGGCCTTCGATCTCGCGCTGTGGATTTTCTGGGCGCTTCTGGCGATGTTCGGGTTCGTCTCCGGAATGAAGGGAGCCGTCGAGCGCACCACCCACCGGCGCTACCTGCGCAAGAAGGCGCGGCGGCTGGCCGAGCGCGAACGCCAGGCAGCCATGCGCGAGCGCCGCTTGGCAAGCCTGGAACTGAAGGCATAAACATCCGGCCGGTCCCGCGCCGGCACCGTTCCGGCTCCGGGAGCGCCATGCCGCAATTTTCTCACGACGATATCGCGATCGACTATCTCGACGAAGGCGAAGGCGACGCCGTCGTGCTGATCCACGGCTTTGCCTCCACCAAGGAAGTCAACTGGGTGCAGCCGGGCTGGGTCTCCACGCTGACGCGGGCCGGGCGGCGCGTCGTTGCGCTCGACAATCGCGGTCATGGCCGCTCCGGCAAGGTCTACGATCCCGCCCTCTATCATACCGACCTTATGGCCGAGGACGCGCGCGCCCTGCTCGACTATCTCGCCATCGCGCGCGCCGACGTCATGGGCTATTCGATGGGAGCGAGGATCGCTGCGTTCATGGCGCACAGGCATCCGCAGCGCGTGCGTTCGGCGATTCTGGGCGGACTTGGCATCCGGCTGGTGAGCGGCGTCGGTTTGCCGGAGACCATCGCGGATGCGCTGGAAGCGCCGTCGCTGAACGACGTTTCCGACACACAGGGCCGCATGTTTCGCGCCTTTGCCGAACAGACGCAGTCCGATCTGCGTGCGCTGGCCGCCTGCATCCGCGGCTCGCGGCAGGTGATGACGGCGCAGCAGGCAGGCGCGATCGCCGTTCCGGTCCTGGTGGCTGTCGGCGGCAAGGACGACGTTGCCGGTTCCCCGCACGAACTGGCCGCGCTGATGGCAAACGCGCGCGCGCTCGACATTCCCGGACGCGATCACATGCTTGCAGTCGGCGACCGCGTCTTCAAGCAGGCCGTGCTCGAATTTCTGGATCGGCGCGCATGAGAACCGGCGAACCCGCCGCCGCAAGCTTTGTCGGCGCGTCCGGCAACAGGCTTGCCGCCGACACCTTCGGCACGGGTGGCGCGCCGGTTCTGCTGCTGCATGGCGGCGGCCAAACCCGCCATGCCTGGCGCGCAACCGCCATGCAGATTGCGCGCACCGGCCACCTCGCCTGCACGCTCGATCAGCGCGGACACGGCGATTCCGAATGGGTCGGCGACGGCGCCTACAGCTTCGAGGATTTTGCCGCAGACGCGGCCGCCGTCGCGACCGCGCTGACCCGGCAAACCGGCCAACGCCCGGCCGCGATCGGCGCCTCGCTGGGCGGCATCGCGTCGCTGCTGGCGGAAGGGGCGGCCGCGCGCAACGGGCGCGCATTGTTTTCTTCGCTCGTGCTGGTCGACATCACGCCGCGGGTCGATGCCGGAGGCGTCGATAAAATCCATGCCTTCATGCGCGCGCATGCGCAGGAAGGGTTTGCCAGCATCGACGATGCCGCAGCGGCGGTTGCCGCCTATCTGCCGCACCGGCCGCGGCCGAAAAGCAGCGACGGACTGAAGAAGAATTTGCGGCTATCCGCCGACGGTCGCTGGCGCTGGCATTGGGATCCGCGATTCATGGACGGTCCGCGCCGGGTGGGCGGGGACCGCGAACGCACCGAGGCGACGATGATCGATGCGGCGCGCAATATTTCCATTCCGGCGCTGCTGGTGCGCGGCGGTTCCTCGGAACTGGTGCATGAGGAGCATGTGAAGGAATTTCTCGAACTCGTGCCGCATGCCGAATATGCCGATGTCGGCGGCGCGCGGCACATGGTGGCCGGCGACCGCAACGACCATTTCGCCGCCGCCGTGCTCGGTTTTCTCGGCAAGCGCGACCGCGAGGCCGGGCAGCGCGCGAGCAGCCCTGCCATGCGGGAATCGCCGTCCATTGATCGGCAATAATATTCCGTAGAATATTATTCTACGATTCATACTTTTTGGGCTGGCAATCTGTCGTGCAAGCCTCTATGTGTGGCAACCGATAGACGGAATTCATCCCAGGAGGCATTTCATGGCGATGCAACAATCCAGGCTGACGCCGCTCGACAAGGTCGACCCGGTCTGGTCGCGGCTGCGCGCCGAAGCCGAGGACGTGGTGCGCCGCGAGCCGGAACTGGCGACCTTCATCTATTCCACCATCCTGCATCACGACACGCTGGAAGCCTCCGTCGTACACCGGGTTTCCGAGCGGCTCGATCACCAGGACGTTTCCGCCGAGATGATCCGCCAGGCTTATGCCGATGCGCTCGAAGCCGAGCCCGCCATCGGCAATGCCTTCCGTGCCGATATCGTGGCGACCGTCGATCGCGATCCGGCCGCCGACCGCTTCATCGAGCCGGTGCTCTATTTCAAGGGCTTCCACGCCATCGCCACGCATCGGCTCGCGCATTGGCTCTATGCGCGCGGACGCAAGGACTTCGCGCTCTATCTGCAGAGCCGCGCATCGGCCGTGTTCCAGTGCGACATCCATCCCGCCGCGCGCATCGGACGGGGCATTTTCCTCGATCACGCCACCGGCCTCGTCGTCGGGGAAACGGCGGTGATCGAGGACGACGTGTCGATGCTGCACGGGGTAACGCTCGGCGGCACCGGCAAGGAAGACGGCGACCGTCATCCGAAAATCCGCCGCGGTGTGCTGATCGGCGCCGGCGCAAAGATTCTCGGCAATATCGAGGTCGGCCATTGCGCGCGCATCGCCTCCGGATCGGTCGTGATCAAGACGGTGCCGAACAACGTCACGGTGGCCGGCGTTCCGGCGCGGGTCGTGGGCACGGCGGGGTGCCCGGAGCCTTCGCGCAGCATGGATATGCTGTTCGACACCGGCCAATAATTACGCTTAATTGCCCGGCATGCAGCGTCCGGCCGCCGGCCGGCCGGATGCCGCCATCCGCCATACCGGATGCTGCCACAATTGTCCGGCCCATCGCGTCATTGCAGCGGCGCCAGACCCATCCGCCGACGATCAACGCGCCAGGAGCACGACGACGTGGACGTACAGGAAATCAGGAAGCTCGACGCCTATCTGAAGCGCGTCTTCAACAATCCCCAGCTTCGCGTCGTGCCGCGGCCGAAGAAGGACGATTCCGCCGAAGTCTATATCGGCGAGGAATTCATCGGCGTTCTGTTCGCCGACGACGAAGACGGCGACAAGTCCTACAATTTTTCGATGGCCATTCTGGATACCGATCTGGAGTGAGCGGACGGCGGATGCGGCGGCCGGTTGCGCCGCGCCGCTTCACGCGCCCTTGAGGGTCGCGCAAGCGCGCCTGCCGGTATGGCGCGAGCCGGTATGCGCCGGCAGTCGGGTGCAAGCGGCGCTGCGACTCAGCGGCTGCTGGCGCGCAGTCCGGCGATCAGCCGGTCCAGGCCGTGCGCGACCGCCTCCCAGTCCTCCAGCCAGTCGCGCGGAAAGCGAACGCTGATTTCCGCATCGCCGATGCGGCGGTCGTAAAGGCACATGCCCAAAGTCGCGGCCGGACCGTTGCGCGTGCAGCGGACCATCAGGCCGTCGCTGCGGCGCGGATCGTAGATCAGATCCTCGCTTTGGTAGGGCGTGCCGTCGCGGAACGGCCGTGCCGCCAGGCCGCCCGGGCCGGTGCCGATCTGCGTGTCGAGATATCGCGGATAGATGGTCCGTGCGCGCTCGGCTGGCGGCATCGCGTTTTCGCCGACAACGATGGTGGCGAACACGCGGTCGACCGTCTGCGCGCTGGAGGTGGGCAGCGGGCGCGCCGCCGGATCGGGCGGCGACAGCGACGGCCACAGAAAGGCGAGGTCGACGCGGTCCTGGACGCCCGGCCGGCGCTGCACCGGACGGCGGATCGCCGCCGGCGGGATGTTGAACGTGGTGCCGCCGACGATCACCGGCAGGCTCGGGGCGTCGGGCGGCACCGCCGCCGCCGGAAAGCGCGGCCACAGCACATAGGCCACATAGCTTGCCGCCAGCACAATGCCGCAGGCGAACAGCGCCGCCGGCAATGCAAGCAGGTGGTGCGCGGAGCGAGGGTTGCGGCGCGAAATCGGCCGGTCGTGCGGGGTGCGTGCGGCGGTCACGATGCGCTCTCCATCGCTGCTGCGGAGCGAATCAGCGGCAGTATGCCATGCGCGGATTCGACCGCATCGCAGCCGGCAAAAAATTACCTTTGCCCCCATTAACCTTTTCTTAACGCAAGGCTGGCGGCCGGCGCGCGCGTTTGCCAGAGAAGGCGAGCGTGTGTGCCGGAGTTTCGTCCATGTCGCCTGCGGCGATTCAATCCCTGCTGGTTCTGTCGTTCGGTTTTGCGGTCTCCGGACTGCTCGCCACCGGCTATCAGCTTTTTACCGCCAATCCGCCGAGCTTTTTGATCCTGGGCGACGGTGCGCGCCCCGCCGCCGTCGTCAGCGTGCTGTTTCTCGTCTTTGCCGCGCCGTTCATCATCATGCGCAACACGGTGCGCGGCCGCCGCATCGAACGGCGCAACTTCTTCTATGCCTTCGCGGCGACGATCGTCGCCGGATTCTGGAGCCTGTTTTCCGGCTCGATGCTGCTTGCCGCCTTGCGGATCGTCGGCCTGTTGCAGGTCTGACGGCGCCCGCATCTGCGTTGCGCCGCACGTCCGGCGCGCCTGCGTCGCCGAAAAAGGCGCGGCCGGCGCTTGGGGGAAGCGCCGGCCGCTCACAAGCCCGGTCGGGGGACGGGGAGGGGTGGGGACGTGACCGGACTTGCGTAACTCCAAAAAATCTCAGCGCGAACGCGAGGTGGCGGTGGCGAAGGCCGGGCGCGGATCGCCGAGCGAGATCCAGACATTCTGGTCCGTCTGCGACTGGCGCTTGACGAAGCGGTAATTGGTTTCCGACCAGAGCAGGATTTCGGCTTTCTGGTTGTCGAGGATGTATTCGCCCTTGTCGGTCTTCACCGTCAGCACGGCGTGCCCGTCGCCGCTCGCCTCGCGCACCACCGTGATCAGCAGCGCCTCGCGCGGCCAGCCGGCCTGAATCAGCAATTTGCGCTTGAGCAGGACATAATCCTCGCAGTCGCCATAGCCGCTGTCCGGATAGGACCACTTCTCGACCACGCCCCATTGCTCGAGGTCGGTCATCGGGCGAACGCTGTCGTTGACCAGCTTGTTGATGCGGTTCAGATCCTTCCAGGCCTTGGCGCTGAGCACCACGTCGCGCGGCGTGGTCGCGCCGGCGGCGCATTCGCGCGGATGGTTGGAGCAGAACTCGATCCAGCCGATCGGCGGACGCGACGTATCGCCGAGCGAGGCGAACAGCAGCCGTTCGCCGGTTGCCGTCGTCGCCGTCAGAACAAGCAAAAGAAATGCGGCGCTTGCAGCGGCCGGTATTCCTTTCGGATACCGTTTCATGATTGGCCCCTCCCTTGTCGTTGGGGCCATACTTCGCACAAAGCATTTGCACCGCCGCTAATCGGGCTGCGTGCTTTTGAAGACAAAGCGCATAAACAACGCTGCGAAAACGCGCGCGAATTTCCGGATAACTTGAATAAAGATCAGGACATCCGCATTTGATTAAAATGCGCGCGATTAACCGCACAGCATGCGGTGCGGCGCGCGCTTTTCGCGCGCGAACGGATGCATGTTAACCGCGCTGCCGGCGCGAATGCGATCCGATTTTCGTTTGCGGAATTGAGAACCCGCCGGTGCGGTGCCCCCGGCAATGCTGCAAGTGCGACGCCGGCGTTTACTCGCCGGTGACGCTCTCTTCGACAAAGTCGGGATGCTGCATGCGCAGAAACTCGACGGCAAAGCCGTCGTCGAGGTGACGCACGACGCGTCCCTGCACCTTGCCGAGCGTGACCAGCGCGCCCATGGTCGGGCGGTGATCGGTCGCCACCGCGGCGCCCGACAGCGACAAGTCGATCAGGCGGCAGCCGACATTGATGCCGTTCGGAAGGATCAGCATGGTCATCGGACGCTTGGGCACGAAGCGGCCATGGCGGCGGTCTTCCGGCGAGGCGAGCAGGTGGCGGTTGGCAAGCCAGGTCAGCTGCGCGGCGATCTTGTCGCGTTTGCGCGAGGTGGCGGAGACCGTCATGGCAAAGCCATTCTCGAAATGGCGTGCGATGACGCCTTCGAGGCGGCCGATATGGTCGATATAGGCGACAACCCGCTCGCCCTGCCGGCCGGTGACCGGTGCAACCAGCGCCATGCCGCCGGGCGACATGTTGACCACCTGACAGGGATATTCCTGCCGGTCGGTCAGCATGTAGCGGCCCAGAAGGTTGACCTTGACGCGCTGAAAGCGGCGTCGCTCCTGGGAATGCGGCAGTATCTGTGCGAGCGACCTGGATTGCAGCATGCGTCTGTAGCGGCCCCGATAACGCGACGGACACCCGTCCGCCGATGGCAGGCGACCGCGAGGGATCGGCCCTGACTAAACCTAGATATCCAACGTTAATAGGCCGTTAGTGCTGGTTATATGGGACCGTCTATCCCGACCGGTCGCCGAGGCCCCCGTCATAGACGCGAAATCCCCGGCGCGCGCGTGCCGGGGCCGAGTCCGGGCCGTCGCCGTCCGGCCGGGGCGTGTGCAGCGACCAGCGTTGCGGCGCCACCAGTCCCGCGCCGATGAAGCGGAAGGAGCCCAGCGCCAGGGCGCCGGCAGGCTTGACGCCCAGCCAGTAGGGAATTGCGGCGGCCGGCGCCAGCGTACCGATCATGCGTCCGGCATCGTTGCGGCCGTGCCGGAGCGGCAGCAGCAGCATTTCGAGGTCGACCGGTTGTCCGTCGGGATTGTCCGCGCGCGCATTCGCGACCAATGCGAGGTGGTCTTCGCAAACGGAATCGGCAAGCTCCTGCAGCAGCGGAAGGGCCCGGGCGGTCCACAGCGCGGCGAAGGCGACGCCTTTCACTTCGCGGCCGACCAGCGCGCACAGGCGCATGCCGGCCAGCCTGAACCGGGTGGCGCCGTCGCCGTCGACGCCGAGAATGAACGTGTCGCCGAGGGCGGCGCTGATTTTTTCCGGCTCGATCTGGGCGCGGTCGGGCGCCGTGCGCTGTCCGCGCAGGCGGTCCCAATAGGCGAACAATTCCCTCGCGCTTGCGCTTTTCATCCCGCCTGTCCCGGCGCCGGACAACAGGGACGCCAGCCTGTGCCGGCGGGGGACAAAACGTGTCGATTGTCCGGCCGGCGGGCGGAACGCAGCAGGCGGCATGCCGCAGCCGCTGCGAAAGCCGGCCGGCCGCGCGTTATTGTTAATTCGGCAACGCCGTTGGCAGTGCGGTCGCGGCGATCTATGGTCGCGGCGATCCACACGGTCGTCCGTCGCCTCGGATGACACTGACTTGAGGGCCAGGATTGGTGGGGACGTGACCGGTTTCAAGGCGAACGGACGCGTCTTCAAGGGGGCTCGGCGGGGAGAGCGAAAGCTCTCCCCGATTTTCTTTATTCCGCTTGCATCGCGGGGAAATGCGGGCGAGGTAGAGCCGACGCAGCGGCGGCCTTGCTTTCGTGACATCGACGCGTGAACCCATCTTCAACGTGCCCCGGGCTCTGGTGGCGGTGCTGGCCGTGCTCCTGCTGGTGCATCTGGGCAGGCTGTTCGTGCTGCCGGCCGAGTCGGAGCTGGAGTTCCTGCTGCTGTTCGCCTTCATCCCGGCGCGCTACGATCAGACGCTGCTGATCGGTGCTTTCCCCGGCGGCCTGCCGGCGGATATCTGGACGTTCGTCAGCTACGCGCTGATCCACGCCGACTTTATGCATCTGGGATTTAACGTGGTCTGGCTGCTGGTCTTCGGCACGCCGCTCGCGCGCCGGTTCGCTCCGCTGCGGTTTGCGGCATTCCTGATCGTGACCGCGGCGGCGGGCGCGCTCGCGCATCTGGCGACGCATGCGGGCGAATTGATGCCGATGGTCGGAGCGTCCGCCGCCGTATCGGGCGCGATGGCCGCTTCCTTGCGTTTCGCCCTGCATCGCGGCGGGCCGCTGTGGATGCAGAGCGTCGACGATTCGAGTTACCGCCAGCCGGCACCGCCGCTGCGCGAAGTGTTGCGCGACCGCCGGGTTGCGATCTTTCTGGCGGTGTGGTTCGGCATCAATTTCCTGTTCGGCATCGGCTCGCTGTCGATCGGCGGATCGGAGCAGTCGGTTGCCTGGCAGGCGCATATCGGCGGGTTCCTGGCCGGGCTGGTCCTGTTCGACCTGTTCGACGGCGCAACGCGGGCCGCGGCGCCGCCGTCCTGACGCGCCTTGCTGCAATGCGGTATCGCCGTTGCCGCAGCCCCTGCCGCAATTGGGTCATCGACCCGATATAAAAATCCGGACGGATGATCGGGTGCTGCTTCGGCTGCAGCCGCCGGGGCGGCGCCTCTGCAAGGGAGGCGACCCCATGCTTGTGTCGAACATTCTCTCGGTAAAGGGCAACGCCGTCGTGACGGTGGCTCCGACCGCCACACTGAGCGAGGCCGCTGCGCTGTTGTCGGAGCGGCGCATCGGCGCGCTGGTGGTGACCGGCGCCGGCCGTCGCATTACCGGCATCGTGTCCGAGCGCGACATCGTGCGTATGCTCGCGCGCCAGGGAGCGAAGGCGCTCGATATGCCGCTCACCGAAGTCATGACCCGCAAGGTGGTGACCTGCGCGGCCAGCGACACGATCA
This sequence comes from uncultured Hyphomicrobiales bacterium, assembly GCA_964456755.1. GTDB lineage: Bacteria > Pseudomonadota > Alphaproteobacteria > Rhizobiales > Xanthobacteraceae > Pseudorhodoplanes. The sequence goes on along the minus strand of CAYWCE010000013.1, from coordinate 34,141 downwards.
GCGCCATCATGGAGCGCATGACGGCGGGCAAGTTCCGCCACATCCCGGTGGTGGAGGACGATCGCCTGGCCGGCATCGTATCGATCGGCGACGTGGTGAAGATGCGCCTGCAGGAGATGGAACACGAACAGTCGGCCTTGCGCGACTACATCCAGACCGCCTGAACCGGCCGGTCAGGTCAGAACCGACAGCGCTTCGAGAATGTCGGGCACGGCTTTCTGCGCGGCTTCCTCGCCCAGGACGATGGCCTCCTTGGCGCGGTGGAAGTCGAACAGCCCGACCTTCCCGAGCCTGGGGCTGATCAGCACGTCGGCGGGATCGCCGGCGAGCCGGGCGCGCGTCACGCGGTCCTGCATGATGTTGAATGAATCGATCATCACGCCGACGATGTTGGGGCGGCCCGGCACCGCCATGAAATGCCGCTTCAGCAGCGCTTCGACATTGAGAAACTGGCGCAATCCGGTCGGCCGCGCGCGAATTTCCTCGAGCGTCCTGAGATCCTCTGCGTCGGAGCCGTGGCTCGCAATCGTGGTCCCGCGGCCGAGCAGGTCGGCATTGAGATTGACGCCGATGACAAGCCGTGCGCCGAGCGCGCGCGCGGCCGAAACCGGCACCGGATTGACCAGCGCGCCGTCGACCAGCCAGCGTCCGCCGACCCGCACCGGGTGGAAAATGCCGGGCAGGGCATAGGAAGCGCGCAATGCGTCGAGCAGCCGCCCGCGCGTGAGCCAGATTTCGTGTCCGGTTCCGAGTTCGGTCGCGATCGCGGCAAAGCGGCGCGGCAAGTCCTCGATGACGGCGTCGCCGACCGTCTGTTCCAGGCGTTTCGCCAGACGCTGACCGCTGATCAGACCGGAGCCGCCGAGGCCGATGTCGAGATAGCCGAGCACGCCGCGCGTGGTCAGTCCGCGCGACCAGGATTCGAAGGCGTCGAGCTGATCGTACACATAGCAGCCGCCGACGACCGCGCCGATCGAGGTGCCGACGACGACGTCGGGGACGATGCCGTTGGCCTGCAGGACGCGCAGGATGCCGATATGGGCGAAACCGCGTGCCGCGCCCCCGCCAAGCGCAAGACCGACGCTCGGCCGCGGCACCGCCGGCTTCGGCGCTTCGGGCGAGGCGTCGACGTCGCGGTCGCTGTTGCGGCGGAGCAATTGCAGCATCCGATTCCCTTCCCGGGCATGATCGGCTGCCGGCGGCGGGCCGACAAGCCTTTCGCGCGGCTATGGTGAAAACGGAGCGGGCGCGGCGGGCTCAGGCCGTCGGCCTGACCATCCGGAACTGGCTCTCGACCACGGCATAATTGTGATAGCCGCAGCGCGCGATCGGCTTCATGGCGGCGGTATCGAGCAGACCGTCGCGGATGAAGCGGTCGTCGATATGCACGCCGATCACCTGCCCGAACACGACATGGCAGTCGACCTCGGCGCCCTCGATGTCGCGCAGCGGGACGATCTGCAGCAGCCGGCATTCCAGCGCGCAGGGCGAGGCGGCAACGCGCGGCGGTTTGACGAGCCGCGAAGGCGCGGGCGCAAGTCCCGCGCGCTGCATCTCGTTGACGCCGCGCGGCAGCGGCGCGGAGGTCGCATTCATCGCCTCGCGCAATTCCCATGTCGCAAGGTTGCACACGAACTCGCCGGTCTCGGCGATGAAACTCACCGAATCCTTGCGGCCTTCGCTGGCGAACATCACCATTGCCGGCCGGCTGTTGACGCCGTTGAAGAACGAATAGGGCGCGAGATTGATCTCGCCCCCGGCATTCATCGAGGTGACCCAGCCGATCGGGCGCGGCGCCACGATCGCCTTGAACGGGTCGTGCGGCAGACCGTGGTCGTTGCGGCGCGCGTCGTAAAACATCAGGCCGAACCGTAGCGCGTGACGATCTCCGGCAGCGGCGGACGCGGCCGATCCTCGGGCGGACGCGCCGGCGTACCGATATGCACGAAGCCGGCGATCCGCTCATGCGCGGCAAGGCCGAGCGCATCGAGCGCGCGCCGGTCGTAGGCGTACCATTCCGTGAGCCAGGTGCCGGCGAAGCCGAGCGCGTGCGCGGCGGTCAGAAGGTTCATGGTCGCCGCACCCGCCGACATCAGTTGTTCCCATTCGGGGATTTTGGCGTGCGGGGCGGCGCGGCTGACCACCGCGATCACCAGCGGTGCGCGGGCGAGGCGGGCGGCCTCGAACGCGACCTGGTCCTCGGTCGCCTGCGGATTCTCGCTCCGGAAGATCGCGGCGAGCTTTGCGCCGAACTGCGTCCTCGCTGCCCCTTCTAGGACGATGAAACGCCAGGGTGCCAGCTTGCCGTGGTCGGGAACCCGCGAGGCGACGCGCAGCAGGGTCTCGATCTGCCCGGCATCCGGACCCGGCTGCAAAAGCTCGATCGGCTTGACGGAACGGCGGTTTTTCAGGAGTTCGAGCGCGTCGGGCATGGCGGCCTAGCCGCTATCACAGCGTTCGCGAGGAAACAAATGCCCGTGGCCGGTGCCGGGACTGCGGGTCCATCGGCTTGAATTCGCCGCGATTTCGGTGAAGAAGGGCCACATGCGGGCAACGAGATTTCAGCGTTTGCGGCCGGGCGGCGCCGCATTCGGCGCGGCGGTCATGCTGCTTGCCGCAACCGCGCTCGCTTCCGGCCAGGCACTGGTTTCAAGCCCCGGCAGCGGGACGCCGGCTCCCGGTCTCGGCCTCACCGCACCGGGCGGCGGCGTCGGAAGCCTGTCTCCTACGCGCCCTATCCAGTCGCCTTTGAACCTGCCGTCCTCGGCCGCTCCGGTGGCCCCGCCTGTCCCGCAGACCCCGACGCAGCCCGGCGCGAGCCAGGTCGCCCTCTATCTCGCCGCGCGTTTCGGACCGGATCAGCCCTATATTCCCGGCGGCCTGATCTGGCGCATCTATTCCGACCGCCCCAATGCCAACGGCGTGTTCCGGCTGGTGCGCGAGGATCGCACGTCCGCGCCCGCATTCCTGCTGACCTCCGGGGGCTATGTCGTGCATGTCGCCTTCGGCCAGGCGACGGCAACGCGCAGGATCACGCTTAACTCCGACACCGTGCGCGAGATCATCGACCTGCCGGCCGGCGGAATCCGGCTGGAGGGCCGCGTCGGCGGGGTGCGCATTCCGACCGGACAGATTTCCTTCGATATCTTTCCGGGCAGCCAGTTCGATGTCGGCGACAAGCGCCCGCTCACCCAGGGCGTGCTGACCGGCGAGGTGATGATCGTGCCGGAGGGCACCTACACCATCGTATCGAATTACGGCGACGGCAACGCCGTGGTGCGCTCCGATGTGCGGGTGCGGTCCGGACAGGTCACCGACGTGACGGTGACGCATCGCGCCGCGGTAATCACGCTGAAGCTGGTCGCCTCCGAGGGCGGCGACGCCATCGCCAACACGGCCTGGTCGGTGCTCACCCCGGGCGGCGACGTGATCAAGGAATCGATCGGTGCGTTTCCGCGCGTCGTGCTGGCGGAGGGCGAATACAAGGCGATCGCCCGCAACGAGGGCAAGGTCTTCGAGCACGATTTCAAGGTCGTGACCGGCGTCGATTCGGAAATCGCCGTGCGTACGCGCTGAACGCCGCCGGGCTCTCTGCATAGAGTCTTCGAGCGAAGCGGATACGTCGCGTGAAAAGGCCGCAGCCCCGGCTTTCGGTTCCACCTAGGCCGGGACGGCTCCGACCGGCTACCCGCGCCTACGCCGCATGTCCGGAGGGACCGCTTGGTCCACCAGCGCCGCGAGCGCGGAATCGAGCGGCATGACCTGCTGGCCTTCCTTGCCGAGCCGGCGGATCGAGACCGTGCGTTCGGCCGCCTCCTTCTTGCCGACGACCAGCAGCACCGGAACCTTGGCGAGCGAATGTTCGCGGACCTTGTAGTTGATCTTCTCGTTGCGCAGGTCGCCCTCCACCCGCAGGCCGGCGCGGCGCAGCGCCGCCACCGCTTCGCCCGCATAGGCGTCGGCATCGGAGGTGATGGTGGCGACCACCGCCTGCACCGGCGCGAGCCACAGCGGCAGGTGTCCGGCATAATGTTCGAGCACGACACCGAGGAAGCGCTCCATCGAGCCGCAAATCGCGCGGTGGATCATCACCGGCGTCTTTTTCGAGCCGTCGGCGGCGATGTAGAAAGCGTCGAAGCGCTGCGGCAGATTGAAGTCCACCTGCGTCGTGCCGCATTGCCAGTCGCGGCCGATCGCGTCGCGCAGCACGTATTCGAATTTCGGGCCGTAGAACGCGCCTTCGCCCGGATTGATCGCGGTGCGGATGCGGCCCTCACCTTGCGCCTCGATGCGTCCAAGCACGTCGGTCATAATGCCCTCGGCATGGTCCCATGCCGCGTCCGAACCGACGCGCTTTTCCGGACGCGTCGAGAGCTTGACCGTGAGGTCGCCGGTGAATCCGAAATCGGCATAGGTCGACAGGATCAGGTCGTTGATCTTCATGCACTCGTCGGCCATCTGCTCTTCGGTGCAGAAGACATGCGCGTCGTCCTGGGTGAATGCGCGCACCCGTAGCAGGCCGTGCAGAGCGCCGGAGGGCTCGTAGCGATGCACCACGCCGAATTCGGCGAGCCGCAGCGGCAATTCGCGATAAGAGCGCAGCCCGTGCTTGAAAATCTGAATGTGGCCCGGGCAGTTCATCGGCTTGATGGCGTAGACGCGCTCGTCCTCGGTGTCGTCGCCGGCGGAGGTCGCAGAGAACATGTTTTCGCGGAACCAGCCCCAGTGGCCGGACGTTTCCCACAGCGCCTTGTCAAGCATCTGCGGCGCGTTGACCTCGTCGTAGTCCCCGCGCAGCCGGCGGCGCATATAGGCGACGATCTCCTGGAAGATGGTCCAGCCCTTGGCGTGCCAGAACACGGTGCCGGGGCCTTCCTCCTGGAAATGAAACAGGTCCATCTCGCGTCCGAGCTTGCGATGGTCGCGTTTCTCGGCTTCCTCCATCTGCCTGAGATAGGCGTCGAGTTCCTCCTGCCTGGCAAAGGCGGTGCCGTAGATGCGCGAGAGCATCTCGCGGTTGGAATCCCCGCGCCAATAGGCGCCGGCCACCTTCATCAGCTTGAAGGCGTTGCCGATCTTGCCGGTGGAGGTCATATGCGGTCCGCGGCAGAGATCGAACCATTCGCCCTGCTTGTAGATCCTGATCGGCTCGTTGCCGGGAATGGCATCGATCAGTTCGACCTTGAAGCTCTCGCCCTTGTCGCGGAAGACGATCTTGGCCTCGTCGCGCGCCCACACCTGCTTGGTGAAAGGGGCGTCGCGCATCTTCTTCTCGATCGAGGGAAGGTCGTCGGGCGTGAACGGCTCGTTGCGGAAGAAATCGTAGTAGAAGCCGTTCTCGATCACCGGGCCGATGGTCACCTGGGTGCCCGGCCACAGGCTCTGCACGGCTTCGGCCAGCACATGCGCGCAATCGTGCCGGATCAGCTCCAGCGCGCGCGGGTCTTCGCGGTTGAGGAACTCGATTTTCGCATCGTGCTCGACCGGGTCGGCGAGATCCACGACCACGCCGTCGAGCGCCATGGCGACCGTGCGCTTGGCGAGCGAGGGCGAGATGCCCCTGGCGATGTCGAGACCGGTGGTGCCCTTCTGGAATTCGCGGCGCGCGCCGTCGGGAAAGGTCAGCGTGACCATCGTTCACTCCTGTTGCTCACTCGCTGCCTACGAATGCAGGTAAGCGCAATCGGGACGGGGATATAGCAGAGGGCGCAGGGCACGCAACATCCCGGTGCGCAAACGTCCGCTCGACGCCCACTGCATTTCGACCATGCGCCGGACGAGTTTGCCGCGCACGTCGGCCTCCACTAGCCTCGGGGCGTGCCGGGACTTCGCGAGAATCGAAACCTAGTCATCGCCTCCCTGGGCGTGACCCAGATTCTGGGCTGGGGCTGCTCGTTCTACTTTCCTGCCGTGCTCGCCCAACCGGTCGTGCGCGAGACCGGCTGGTCCTACGAGGCGGTGATCGCCGGCGTTACCGTCGGCCTGATGGTGGCGGGTCTGGTTTCGCCCCATGTCGGGCGGCTGATTGCGCGGCATGGCGGGCGTCCGGTTCTCGCGGCCAGTTCGGTACTGTTCGCAGCGGGCATGGCGCTGCTTGCCGTTTCGCCGAATCTCGGCGTGTATCTGTTTGCCTGGGCCGCGATCGGGCTTGCCATGGGGGCGGGTCTCTACGACGCGGTGTTCGCGGCGCTCGGCCGGCTCTACGGAACGCAGGCGCGCGGCGCGATTGCCAGCATCACCCTGTTCGGCGGCTTTGCCAGCACCGTATGCTGGCCGCTGAGCGCCTGGCTCGAACTGCATCTGGGCTGGCGCGGAACCTGTCTGGTCTATGCGGCGCTGCATCTTATCGTTGCCCTGCCGCTACAATTCGTGGCGCCGAACGCATCCGACCGCGCACCCGCTATGCCCGTGCAGGCGCAGGACGATGTCCCGCGCCTGCAGGCCGCGCCGCCCGCCGCCGGGATCGCCGTCTTCGCTCTGCTCGCCGCCGCGATGACGCTGACCACTGCGGTCGGAACGATCCTGCTCGTTCATCTGATGACTTTCCTGTCGCTTCGCGGCATCGACACCGCGCAGGCGGTGGCGCTGGGCGCGTTGTTCGGCCCGGCGCAGGTCGGCGCACGCGTGGTCGAGAGGTTGTTCGGCGAACGCTATCACCCGCTCTGGACGCTGGCGGTGGCGACCGTGTTGATGGCGGCGGGACTTGTGCTGCTGGCGGCGGGTGCCGCTTTTCCGGCGCTGACGATCGTGCTGTTCGGAGCCGGGTTCGGAATCAGCTGGATCGCGCGCGGGACGGTGCCGCTCGCGCTGTTCGGCGCGCAACGCTATCCGGTGACGATCGGGCGGCTGGCATTGCCGAGCCTGATCGGGCAGGCGCTGGCGCCGACGGTCGGCGCGCTGCTGATCGCGCGGGCGGGCGGCGAAGCGACGATGGCGGTGCTCGCCGCAGCAACGCTGCTCAATCTCTTGCTGGTCGCGCTGCTGTGGTCGATCAGCGGTTACCGGCCGTTCCGCTGACGGGCGCGGCACAGAATCGTCCGCGATCCTTCCAACCTTGCACGGCATGCGGCGGCCGGCCAAACGTCGTTCATTGCCTGACAAAAGATGCGGGTCGGACTTTTGGCTCGTGTGAGCCGCGCCGGCCCTTCCGGAGGTCCGATGCGTCACGGCCTGCTCGCGGTTACGGCGGCGCTGAAATTCGCCGCCGACCGCCACACCGGTCAGACCCCAAGGGCGAACGCGCCGAGCCCTATATCGATCATCCCGCCGATGTCGCCCACCTGGTCGCGGGCGCCAGCCAGGGTCGCGATCCGGCGCCGGTGGCCGAAGTCACCGACGACAACCGACCGGACAAGAGCGAACGGAAGCGGTTGCAGGTGGAACGGGCCGCGGCGAAATCTGCGCGGGCCAGGCTCATCAAGCTCGCCGACACGACCGCCAATCTGCAGGCGCCGGCCGACAGTCCACCGCGCGACTGGAGCCTGCAACGCCGGCTCGACTACGTGGACTTTGCCCGCCGCGTCGTCGTCGGCCTGCGCGGGAGCGACGCATGGCTGGAGCAGGCCATCGAGGCCGCCATGGCGGAAGCGGTACTGCGCAAGGCGTGAGCGCCGCCGCTCACTCCGCCTTCACATCGCCGTCAACCCGGGCCGTCGCGCTTCGCCGCCATGCTCATCCGTGCTATCGGCGCGCGCATGAAGACGCCCTGGCAAATCTGGCGCGACCGGCGCGGGCGGCTGTCGCCGCTTCGGCTTGCCGCGCTGGCGCTGCTGCTGACGCCGATCCTCATCGCGGCCTACGACTACGCCACGACGGGCTTCGGCGCGCGTCCGCTCAACGATCTGATCCACCGCACCGGCTATTGGTCGCTGGTGTTCCTGCTGGCCTCGCTTGCGGTCACGCCGCTGCGCCGCGTCGCGCGTTTTGGCGGACTGATCGACGTGCGCCGCATGATCGGGGTTGCTGCATTCGCCTACATCGCCGCCCATCTTCTTCTTTACGTTGCCGACCAGAGCTACGATCTGGTGAAGGTCGCCGGCGAAATCGTCCGGCGCCTGTATCTGACGGTCGGATTTGTCGCCTGGATCGGCCTTGCGGTGCTGGCGGCGACGTCGACCGACGCGATGGTGCGCCGCCTCGGCGGCGCGCGGTGGCGAGGGCTGCACCGGATCGTCTACATAATCGGCTTGCTGTCGCTCATTCATTTTTTTCAGCAGACCAAGGCGCATGTCACCGTGCCGGTGCTGTTTTCGGGCCTGTTCGCCTGGCTGATCGGATACCGGCTGCTGGCAGCCTGGCGCGGCGATGTCGAACTGGGACCGGCGCCGCTGCTGCTGCTCGCCCTGTCGTCCGCTGCGTTGACCTTTGCCGGCGAAGCGGTCGGCATCGGCATCGCTTATCGCGTCTCGCCGTGGATGGTGCTGCAAAGCACCTTCGACTTCAGTTACGAGATCCGTCCGGGATGGTTCGTGCTGGCGGCCGGGCTGGGCGTCTTCGTCGTCGACCTGGTGCGCAGACGAGGGCCGCTGCCTGCGCGCGCGCGACCGCTCGACCGGGCGCAGGCCTGAACGTCTATCCTGGGTATTCCGCATCGTTGGTTCCGCGCCAGCGGCCGTAACGCCAGGGCAGAAACCAGCGCGCGCGCGGCGGCAGGGATTGCGGCACGAAATCGAGTCCGGATGTGCCCAAAGGATGGCAGCGGCACAGCCGCGCCAGCGTCATCCAGCAGCCCGCCCACAACCCGTGCCGTTCCAGGGCCTCGTCGGCATAGGCGGAACAGGTCGGCAGGTGGCGGCAATGGAAGCCGATCAGCGGCGACAGCGTGTAGCGATAGGCCTTCACGGCAAGCCGGCCGGCCGTGCGCGGCGCACGACGCAGGCGGGATGCACGATGCTGCCAGGAGGAAGAGAGCACGGCTGTCGGCTTTTCGATGGCACGGTTGTCGGGACGTAACAGGTTCCCGGATTTTGCACGCGGGTTCCACCGTTAGACAAAAAGCCCACGCGCCTGCCAACTATGCACTGGACCGGAATCACGCCAACCACTTAGAATGCATGCGGGTGACGGTGGTTCCGACCGACCGGCGCTGAACAAGCCGGATTGCCCATTGTGGGCTCGGAACGACTTGCGGGGAGTTCCTGATGCGGCACCTTACCGGTGCGTTCGCGTTGCTGCTGCTCTGCGTCAGTTCCAGCGTGCCGCCGGTCGCGGCGGAGCGCTCGCGCCCGCCGTCCATGCAATTCATCCTGCAGAGCGGCGCACCTGCGGCGGCCTGCACCGAAAACTGTCAGGCATGGGTGTCCGCCTCCGGCATGATTCGGCCCGAGACCCCGGCCGATTTTGAAGCCTTTGCGCTCAAGCACAATCTGCGCGGCCTGACCATCGCGTTGGAATCGGAAGGCGGCTCGGTGCTCGGCGCCATGGCACTCGGCCGCAGCATCCGCCGTCTCGGCATGGTCACGACGGTGGGCAAGGCCGGCGATCTTGCCTCGGCGAACGGCAGGCCGGCGCGTACCGTCCTGTCGCCGCGCGCGGATTGCGAATCCATGTGCGCCTTCGTGCTGCTCGCCGGCGTGCAGCGCTTCGTTCCGGACGAGGCGCGCGTCCGCGTGCACCAGATCTGGCTCGGCGACCGCCGCGAGGATGCGACCGCCGCCGTCTACTCGGCGGAAGATCTTGTGCTCGTACAGCGCGACATCGGCAAGCTCACCCAGTACACCTTCGAAATGGGCGGCTCGCCCGAATTGCTGGAAGTCTCGCTGCGTATCCCGCCATGGGAGCCGATGCGCGCGCTCTCCCGCGACGAATTGCGACGCATGCGGCTCGACACGGCCGGCATCGCCGCGCCGCCGCCGCTCTCGGGTGCGGCGCCGTCGACGGGCATGCCGCCGGCGCGCAAGATTTCCCAGCCGGTCGAACGCGGCTGGTCGCTGGTCGAGCGGTCAGGCGGCTATGCGCTTGCGCGGCAGCATCCGCTCACCATCGAAGGCGAGGAGATCGGCAGCTTCGACGTGCTGATCGCTTGCGGCGGCACGCCGCAAAGCTTCGATCTGTTTTATTCGGAATTGCGCCGCGGCTTCGACGGAAACGCTGCGGAATCGCTGCGCCGGGTCGAAATCCGGATCGGCTCGCGGGCGACCGCGCTCAATATCGGCGAAACCGGCCCGGTGGCGGCGGGCGGACTGCGCGGTTCTTCCGCCAGCGGCAGCGTGCCGGCCGCATGGCTGAAGGCGCTCGCCGACGGCAAGAGCCGCTCGATGACGGTGGTGACCTCGCTTGGCGAGCAGGGAACGGTGATCCGTGTCGGCAACACGGGTATCGCTGCCAATTTTCCGCAGCTCGCGGCGGCTTGCGCCGGCAATGCGGAAACCACGCATGCCGAACTGATCGGCCCGAGATAGCCGCCTTTGCCTTCAGGCGCTGCGAGGCATCGGTGGCGCTATTCCGCCGCCACGTTCCGCCGCGCGGCTTCGATTTTGTCGATGGCCGAGACGACGGCGTCGAAAGTCAGCAGGGTGGAGGCGTGCCGCGCCTTGTAGTCGCGCACCGGCTCCAGCACCGCAATATCGGCCCATTTGCCGGACGGCGGCCTGCCGTTGTCCTTGAGCATGCGGCGAACGTCGTCGCGCAGCGCGCGCAACTCGCCGGCATGCGAGCCGATCACGTTGCGCGCCATGATCGAGGACGACGCCTGGCCGAGTGCGCAGGCTTTCACGTCATGCGCGAAGTCGGTCACCACGTCGCCCTCCATTTTCAGGTCGACGGCGACGGTCGTCACGACGGCGCCACCCAGCTCGTCGGCGAGGGCCAGGAGCCCCTCGAGGGAGCCGATCGCGTCGTCG
>CAYWCE010000013.1:0-23290 GCA_964456755.1 uncultured Hyphomicrobiales bacterium | reverse complement strand
GCCCTCCATTTTCAGGTCGACGGCGACGGTCGAGCCGCACAGCCTGGAATGCGCGGAGGCGCTGGCCTGCGCGTCAGGCAGCCGCCCGATGCGGGGGATGCTGCCGGCAAGCTCCAGAATCCGCGTGTTATAGACGTCGTTGAGCATTGCAGGTCCGGCCGGGAGCCATACCCGGGAGTTGATTGTGCTTGGCCTTGTCTTGATTATATAGGGTTCCTGCGGGGGCGCGAAAAGCGTCCCCAAGCCTGAAGGGAATGCAGCGTCCACGCCGCCTGCGGCCTCGACGCGGCCCACCCGGTGACACCCCCGGCGCATGATTTGCGAGCGCCGGTCGAACGGAGAGACCGTCATGGACGCGATCGTCAAGCCCTGGCCCAAGCAGGCCCTTTCCGATCATGTGCGCGCTGCGCCGAAACCGCCGGAGCACCGGCCGACACGCGAGGAGGCGGAAGCCGCGGTTCGCACCCTGATCGCCTTTGCCGGCGACGATCCCGCCCGCGAAGGTGTGGTCGATACCCCCAAGCGCGTGGTCGACGCCTATGTGGAAATCTACCGCGGCTATCGCGAATGCCCGGCAGAGATACTCGACCGCACGTTCTCGGAAATCGGCGGCTACGACGATTTCGTGCTGGTGCGCGACATTTCCTTCTCCTCGCATTGCGAGCATCACATGATGCCGTTCATCGGCAAGGCGCATATCGCCTACCGTCCGATCAACCGCGTGGTCGGCCTCTCCAAACTGGCGCGCCTTGTCGACGTCTATGCGCGGCGGCTGCAGACGCAGGAGCATCTGACCTCGCAGATCGCGACCGCGATCGACGAAATTCTCGGTCCCCGGGGCGTCGCGGTGATGCTTGAGGCCGAACATATGTGCATGTCGCTGCGCGGGGTGGAGAAGGGCGGGTCTTCGACCGTCACCACGCAGTTCGCCGGCTCGTTCAAGGACGACCCCAACGAGCAGGTCCGCTTCATCACTGCCGTGCGTTCGGCGCAGCGCTAGGTCCGGGAGGCGGATCGCCGCTCGCAGTCCTGCCGGCGCGCCCGATTCATGCGCGGGCTTGACCCGCGCATCCATCCAGTGCTGCAAGATCGCGCACTGCCGGGTCCGGCAGCGACGATGTCTGCGGCGGAGGCGCGCCCATGGCCGGCCATGACGACGAAGAAGGCCTCTCGCTGGCGCCGAAATTCGACGCCGACGGACTTGTCACCGCCGTTGCGACCGATGCCCGCTCGGGCGATGTGCTGATGGTCGCACATATGAACGCGGAGGCCCTGCGCCGGACCATCGAGACCGGCGAGGCGCATTACTACAGCCGCTCGCGCAAGGCGCTGTGGCGCAAGGGCGAAAGCTCGGGTCACGTTCAGCGCGTGGTCGAGATGCGGGTGGATTGCGACCAGGACGCCGTGTGGCTGCGTGTGGAGCAGGGCGGACCGGGCGCCTGCCATACCGGGCGCCGCTCCTGCTTTTATCGCGCCGTGCCGCTGGGGCAGGCGGGTACCGCCGTGCTGGAATTCCGCGATGCGGAGAGAACCTTCGATCCGCACAAGACCTACAGGGAATAGCCGACGCGCCGGCATGTGCCGCGCCGCCGCGACTCTTAGGTCGCTCCTGCCGCCTTGGCTCGCGCGAGCAGGGTGCGCGCGCGGACGAGATGCGGGCGATCGAACATGACGCCGTCGATCGCCACGACGCCTTCGTCCGCGCTCCGCTCGAAAGCCTCGACCACCCGTTTCGCCTGCGCGACCGCCTCGGCCGTGGGCGTGAACACAGCGTTGATGACGGCGACCTGCGCGGGATGGATCGCAAGCTTGGCGGTGAAGCCGTCGCGGCGCGCGTCCTGCGCCTCGTGTCGCAGGCCGGCTTCGTTGCGGAAATCGACATAGACGGTGTCGATGGCCGGTACGCCGGCTGCGGCTGCGCCGGCGAGGCACAGGCAGCGGGCCAGCCGGTAGGGGTCGAGGAAATTGCCGTCGGCGTCCCGATTGGCCTCGGCGCCGAGATCGGCGGAAAGGTCTTCCGCGCCCCAGGTCAGTCCCGCAAGCCGCGGGCTCGCGCCGCGATAGGTGCCGGCGACGAACATCGACGCCGCCGTCTCCGTCGCCAGTGCGACGATCGCGGTTGCGCCGTCGGGCAGCCCGTGCATCGCCTCGCGCGCGGTGAGCTTGGCGTCCAGATGCACGACCGAGACGCCGCCCTCCGCCTTCGGCAGCATGATGGCGTCGGGGGCGCCGGCCAGCACGGCATCGAGATCGGCGTCGGTCAATCCGGTTTCCAGCGCATTGACGCGCACCATCAGGCGCGGCCGCGACGGCGCGGTTCGCGCCGCTTTCAGAAATCCGAGCGCAACATCGCGCGCGGCCGTCTTGTTGGCGGCGGCGACGGAGTCTTCGAGGTCGACGATCAGGGCGTCGGCGCCGCTCGTCATGCCGCGGTCGAGCTTCTTGGCGCTGTCGCCGGGGACGAAAAGGAGGGAGCGCATGGTCAGATCCGTTTATGGCGTTGCCCGGCCGGATGGCGGCGAAACGGGGCGCCGGGACCGCATTCTGGGCAATGAGGATGCGGCTGCACCGTTTGGTCCGCGCGCCGGGTCAGGCCGGCCGCTTGCGCATGAAGGCCTGCCGCCGGCATTCGGCCACCAGCTTCCCGTCCTGCCTGAAGGCGCGGTGATGGAATTCGACGATGCCCGCATTGGGGCGGGAATTCGACTCGCGCTTGGCCAGCACCTCGGTGGTGCAATGCACGGTGTCGTTCTCGAACAGCGGATTGGGAAACCGCGTCTCGGTCATGCCCAGATTGGCGATGGTCGTGCCCACGGTCAGATCGTTGACGGAAATCCCGATCATCAGTCCGAGCGTGAACAGCGAGTTCATCAGCGGCTGACCCCATTCGGTCTCGGTCTCGCAGAAATGCCGGTCTATGTGCAGCGGCTGCGGGTTCAGCGTCATGTTGGAAAACAGCATGTTGTCCATCTGCGTCACCGTGCGGGTGAGCCTGTGCTCGAATACCTGTCCGACTTCGAAATCCTCGAAATAGAGGCCGCCGCGCTTGTGGCGTTGCGCCTGATTTTCAGCCATCTCGACCCTCCGCATCGGCGCGGTGCAGCCCCGTCGCCATGTTCGTTAATGCTCCGTTTACCATAATTGGCCAAGGTCTGAAGGCGTGGCCCCGCATGTGCGGCGCCGCCCTGCAGGACAGCGGCAATGCTGGTTGACGCAAACCCTTCAAGTTCGGCCGCCAGCGTCACCGGCGCGATCCAGAAGGCTGCCTCCCTAACCGGAACCAGCTTTCAGTATCTGCTTGCGACCGCCAAGGTCGAATCCAATCTCAATCCGAAAGCCGCGGCCAGGACCTCGACGGCCGGCGGCCTGTTCCAGTTCATCGAGCAGACCTGGTTCGGCACCCTGAAGGAGGCGGGCGCTTCCTTCGGTTATGACCGTTATGCCGCGGCGATATCGCAGACGGCGTCCGGGCGCTATGTCGTTTCCGACCCGGCATTGCGCGCGGAAATCCTCAAGCTGCGCGAGGATCCGACCGCCAATGCCCTGATGGCCGGTGCGCTGACCCGCAGCAATGCCGCCGTGCTTCAGCGCAAGCTTGGCCGGGCGCCGAACGAGGGCGAGCTTTATATCGCGCACTTTCTCGGAGCCAACGGCGCTGCCCGCCTGATCGGCCAGGCGCAAGCCAATCCGCGCGCGACCGCCGCCGAATTATTCCCCAATGCCGCCAAGGCCAACCGTTCCATCTTCTTCGACCGGAGCGGACGGGCGCGCAATTTCGGCGAAGTGTCCGCCACGCTGGCGGGCCGCTATCAGGTGGCGCTCGGCAATTCGCCGGTCGTGCCGCCCGCGCAGGCTGCGCCGGTGGCCGAGACGGTGCGCGTGGCGCGTGCCTATCAGGCCGCCGCGCCGCTCGATCGCATGCCGGTCGCTTCGGCGTCGGCGGTTTCGGTGCCGGCCGCGCCGCCGCGCGCGGCCCCCGTGCCGATGCTGCAGGCGGCTGCAGCGCCCGCAACCGCGGCCTCCGCAAACGCGACGCCCGTCGGTGCCGATGCGGCTGCAGTCGCGGAGGAGGGCTACGCCTTCAGAAATCCCTACCGGCTTGCGGAGCGCACGCAACCGGTCGCGCCCGCAGTCGGCGATCTGTGGTCGCAGGCTGCTGCCAATGTCGCGCGGGTGCGCGCCATGGCGGCGGCTGCCGACACGGGCGTGCGTGCGCCGGTTCGTCCTTCGGCGCCCGACAGCCTGCCGGTCCGGAAACCGCCGACGGTCGCCGACACGCAGGCGGTGCGCACCGCTCAGGCCGGCGCCGAGCCGCTCGGCCTGTTCCAGGATTTCCGCCCGAACGTCAGGGCGCTGTTTGGCGGCGGCTAAGCGTTAAGGTTTCATCAATCATTGCAAACATTTATGGTGAACTCTTTGTTAAGCGAGTGCGCCTAGCTTTCGTGTCGGAGCCGGCATGCGCCCGGTCCGGCATTGGTGACCGAAGCAATGATTGTCCGCCAGTTTCTGCAATGGCTGCGTAGTGCCCCGGCCGGCGAACGGGCCGATGCGACCTCGGCGCTGGCTCGCGCCTATCTGTATTCCGAGATGTCGTCCGACGACCGCGCCGCCTGCGAAGGCGCGATGATCCTGCTGCTCGACGATCCCTCGCCGCTGGTGCGGCTGGCGCTGGCGGAAACGCTTGCCGCCAGCCAGTCGGCGCCGCCGGCCGTGATCGATGCGCTGGCCGTCGACCAGCCCGAAATATCGGCTCTGGTGCTGCAGCGCTCGCCGCTCCTGCTGGACACCGATCTTGTCGATTATGTCGCGACCGGAGGCCCGGCGGCGCAGGCCGCGATCGCCGCGCGCAGCGATCTGCCCGCCTCGGTTTCGGCCGCCATTGCCGAAGTGGGTTCGGCAGAGGCCTGCCTGATCCTGATCGAGAACGATCTGGCCGACATTGCCGAATTCTCGCTCGGCCGCATCGTCGAGCGGTTCGGGCATCTCGCGGCGATCCGCGAGGCGATGCTCGAATTTGACGATCTGCCCGCTCCGATGCGTCAGGCGCTGGTGATCAAACTCTCCGAGACCCTGGCCGGCTTTGTCGTCGCGCGCGAATGGCTCGCCGAAGACCGTGCGAGGCGCGTGACCAAGGAGGCCTGCGAAAAGGCGACGGTCACGCTTGCTTCGGAAACGCCGGAGGAGGAAGTGCGGCCGCTGATCCGGCATCTGCGCGAGACCGGCCAACTGACCGCCGGACTGATTCTGCGCGCGTTGCTGTCGGGCAATGTGACGATGTTCGAAGAGGCGCTTGCCGAGCTTTCGGAATTGCCGCTGCAGCGCGTCGTCGGCCTGATCCATGACGATGGCAGTGCCGGCTTCCGCGCGCTGTACGACAAGGCGGGCCTGCCGGCGGCGACCTATCCGGCCTTCCGCGAAGCGGTGGCGGCGATGCAGGAGGACGAGCTGGCCGGCGAGCCGGGCGGTGCCTCCCGCCTCAAGCGACGGATGATCGAACGTGTCTTGACCCGTTGCGAGTCGATGGCGCAGGCCGATATCGAGCCGCTGCTCACGCTGCTGCGGCGCTTCGCTACCGAAGCCGCGCGCGAGGAAGCGCGGCTGTTCTGCTACGAGCTGGTGGAAGGCGTGGTGCCCGATTACGAGGACCGGCTGGCCGCCGCCTGATTTCGCCGCGCAATTTGCCGATGGGAATTCGCTGCAAATGGCCGGACGGGCCGGGTCCGGCCATTCCGCTTTCGCGCGGTCGATTCAGATGCCGTCCTCCGGCGCCAGCGGCGGCGACAGGATGCCCTTGAGATAGTCGGGCCGGTGCTGATTTTCGCGGGTGAGGAAATCTTCGGCGACCTGCCACAGGCTTTTGGTCAGCGTGATGGCGATCTGCTCGGCGTCAGGCCGCGCATATTCGCGCACGATCGCGCGGATGGCGTCGACATGCTGATCGACCAGCGCGAGCGGAATGCGCCTTGCGTCCGGCGTGTGTTCGAGCACGCGACACAGGCTCTCGGCCGCCGGAGAGGCGGCCGGATAGCCGAATGTTGCTGCGTCGCCCTTGATGTCGTGGGCGGCGTGGAACAGTTCGTCGATCGTTTTCTTGTTAAACCCAGCCTTGCGCACCGAATGGCGCGCGGCGTCGAGGCGTTCGCATTCGGCCAGCATCCAGGACGTGAATTCGCTGGATAGCTTCTCCAGCGCCTGTTCGGCGCGCGCCACCGGGTCGTCGCCGGGGATCGCCACGCTGACCTTGCGCACCGCCTTGGCGAGCTTGTTCGGCGGCGTGATCACCTGGTGATCGGCATAGGTTTCGGTGTTCGGCCGCTGGTTTCTGGGACTGGCCATGTTCGTTGCTTGCTCCTGCGGGTCAGTCCGCGGTTCGCGCCTTCTCGATCAAGGGCTGCTGGCGGAAAACCTCCGCCTTCTCGCCCTTGCGGCGTTCGGGGCCCGCGTAATTCGAATTGACGTTGCGTCGCCGGTCCGGGCCGAAATAGGTCCGGGTCTTGATGAAAGGGCGCGGATTGGCGACGACATTGAGAATGCGCTGATACAGCGCCTTGGCCGACAGCGGTTTTGCAAGGAATTCGGTGACGCCGGCATCGCGCGCGGCGATGACGCGCTTCTTCTCCGAGTGTCCGGTCAGCATGATGATCGGCACAAACGGATTGGCGTTGGCGCCGGGCTGACGGATCATCTGGGTGAGTTCGAGCCCGTCGAATATCGGCATCGCCCAGTCGGTGATGACGATGTCGGGCATGTGGTGGGTGAAGGCTTCCAGCCCTGTGGCGCCGTCTTCGGCCTCGTGCACCTCGCGCGCGCCGAAGCCGTGCAGCAGCGTGCGCACGATACGCCGCATATGGGCGTTGTCGTCGATCACGGCGAAACGCAGGCGGTTGAAATCGATACGGATCATGCGTTCACGTCAGCCGGCGCGCAGGCATAAAGGCCCGGCGGTACAACCCGGTACAACGGTAAAGGCTCGGCGTTAACGAATGGTTTAGGATGACAATGGGCGGGCGCCGGGCGCCTCAATAGCCGAATTGCTCGCGCAGGATGCGCTCGTCGAGGCTGTGGCCGGGGTCGAACAGCATCCGCATGGTGACCGAATGGTCCATATGCACCTCGACCTCGCGCACGTCACGCACCTCGTCATGGTCGGCGACGGCGGCGACCGGACGCTTGTCCGGATCGATCACCGCGATCGTCACGTGCGCCTTGTCCGGCAACAGCGCCCCGTGCCAGCGGCGCGGACGGAACGGACTGATGGGCGTCAGCGCGAGCAACGGGGCGTTGATCGGAATGATCGGCCCCTGGGCCGACAGGTTGTAGGCGGTGGAGCCCGCAGGCGTTGCCACAAGAACGCCGTCGGCCATCAGCTCGGCCAGCCGCTCCTTGCCGTCGATCAGGATGCGCAGCCGCGTCGCCTGATAGCTCTGGCGGAAGACGGAGACTTCGTTGAATGCGTGATGTCGATGCACGCGCCCGGTCATGTCGGTGGCCCGCATCGACAGGGGATGGATCGGCGTGACCTGGGCGGCGGCCAGCCGCTCCAGCAGGTTGTCCTCGTGGAACTCGTTCATCAGAAAGCCGATCGTGCCGCGATGCATGCCGTAGATCGGCTTGCCGGACCGCATGCAGCTGTGCAGCGTCTGCAGCATCAGGCCGTCGCCGCCGAGCGCGACGATCACATCGGCGTCGGCCGGGTCGGCATTGCCGTAGCGCGCGACCAGATGCGCGAGTGCGTCGCGCGCCTCGGGAGTAGGGCTCGCGACGAAGGCAATCGCCTTGTATTGCGGTCCGGGGCGGCTCATGCGATTCCTTCGCGATTGCCGGTTGGCCTGCCGCGCCCGGCGGACCATGGAGACACAGGATGGAGCGCGCGGTTCTCGTCTATACGACCTACCCTTCCGTTGTCGAGGCGGAGAAGGCCGGACGCGCGATCGTTGGCGAGCGGCTTGCGGCCTGCGTCAATATCCTCCCGGGGATGATTTCGCATTACTGGTGGCAGGGCGAGATCGAACGCGGCGAAGAAGCGGTGATGATCGTCAAGACCCGCGCCGCCTTTGCCGACCGCGTGCGCAAGGCGGTGAAGGAAAGCCATCCCTACACGACCCCGGCGGTGCTGGTGATTCCTGTGGAAATGGTCGAGGACACGTATCTGCGCTGGCTGCTGCAGGAGACCGAGCGCGGCGGCACGGCGGCCGCGAAGCGCGACTAGCGGCGCGGCTTGACTCCGAATTCCGGTACGGCAATCATCGATCCTGCGCTGGTTCCCCGGGTCGCGCCGGGGAGGCAAGAGGGAACACGGAGCGCCGTCATTCCGGTGAAGCCGTGGCTGCCCCCGCAACTGTGAGCGGAGAGTCTTCGTCCGCACAAGGTCACTGGACGTCCGGGCAACCGGACCCCGGGAAGGCCGGACGAAGGCAAAGACCCGCAAGCCAGGAGACCTGCCCGCGCAGTCACCCAACCGATGGACGGGGCGTCCATACGGAGCGGCCTTTCGCAGCGGTGACACGAGAGCCGGATGCGAAGGCCGTGTGAGAATCCTCTCCACGACCACCGGAAACGTGTGCGCTGTGACGGGCGGTTTTTCCGCCGCAGTGCCGTGCCGCAAGGCTGCGTTCCCCGCCCTCGCACCCGGATTCAGGTCACGGGGCGCCCACGGCTGCATGCCGTCGGGCCAGCGAGGGAAGTGTCATGGGACGAAAGGATAGCCGGTCGAAGTGTGCCGGAACGATGGTTGCAGGATTGCTGGCGGCGATGCCTGTCGACGCGCTTGCGCAAGGCCGCCCGCAATTGCTGCCGCAGCTATATGTAACCTCGAGCCGGCTGGGCGACGGCATTGCCGGCGCCTCGACCACGGTGATCACCGCGGACGATATCGCCCGCTCTCCGGCGCAGAACCTGCCGGAAATCCTCGCCCGCCAGCCGGGCATCCAGGTGCAGACTCTGTTCGGTGGCGTCAACGGCGCGCGCACGGTCGTGGACCTGCGCGGATTCGGCGCAACGGCGACTTCGAACACCTTGTTTCTGATCGACGGCCGGCGACTGATGGACCTCGACCTTGTCGGCGTCGACCTCGCGGCGATACCGCGCGAGAGCATCGAGCGCATCGAGATTACCCGCGGCAATAGCGGCGCGGTGCTCTACGGCGACGGCGCGGTCGGCGGCGTGATCAATATCGTCACCCGGAAAGGCACGGGACAGAAATTCACCGGCCGCATCGACGGTGCATTCGGTTCGTTCAATTACAAGGAAGGCAACGTTTCCGCGCTCGGATCGAATGGCGGCTGGTCGGCGGCCCTGTTCGGCAATGCCGTCGATTCGGACGGCTATCGCGTCAACAACGGCTATCGCCAATATAACGGCGTCGGCGATTTCCGCTATTCGGGCGAACAGGGCAGCGCCTATCTGAACCTGTCGGTCGACGACCAGCGCGTCGGCTTGCCCGGGCACCGGCGCCACTCGCCGAGCCAGGGCCAGTTCAGCCTGATCACCGACCGCCGCGGTGCCTTCACCCCTTACGACTTCGCCGAAAAGCAGGGCGCCAATGCGACGGGCGGTTTCACGCGCATGCTCGCACCGGGCTTCGAACTGATCGTGGACGGCGGCGTGCGCCGGAAAAAGGAGATCGCGCAGTATTTCAGCGCAACGGAAGCCGCAGCGACGACCGACCCGCGCGCTGCGGTGGAAACCGGGCTGACCACAAAGTCGATCACCCCGCGTCTGAGAATCGACACCGCATTCGCGGGTGTGCCGGTGAAGGCCGTCGGCGGCGTCGACTATTACGATGCCGACTACGACTCGCGCCGGCCGCAGCAGATCGGGGGGGCGCCGATCCATCATTTCGTGCTCGGGCAATCGTCGCTGGCCGCCTATTGGCAACAGACGGTGACCGTGCTGCCGAGCACGGACCTTGCCTTTGGCGGGCGCATGCAGACGACGCGCGTCGATGCGCGGGACACCTTTGACATCAATGCGCCGGGCGCGCGCGCCTGGGACGTCGGCGGATCGCCTTTCGCCAAATCCGAATCGAACCGCGCCTGGCATCTCGGCATCGAGCATCGCCTCAATCCGCACATCGCCGTATTCGGACGCATGGCGCAGAGCTTTCGCGTACCGAATGTGGACGAGCGCGTCGGCGCGGTCGAGGCGGAGAGCGGAGTGCCGACGACCTTCGACCTGCGCACCCAGAAGTCGCGCGACCTGGAGGGCGGCGTGCGCGTGAATGCGGGCCCGCTCGATCTGCAGTGGAGCGCCTATGAGATGCGCCTCACCGACGAAATCCATTTCCGTTTCGACGGCAACGGCGGCGCCACCAACACCAATCTCGATCCCACGCGCCGCTACGGCCATGAGACCGTCGTAAACTATCGCGTCAGCGATCAGGTGCGGCTCACCGGCGGGCTCGCCTATACCCGCGCGGTGTTCCGCGAGGGGCAATTTGCCGGCAAGAATGTACCGCTGGTTTCGCGCTGGACCGGCAATGCCGGCCTGTCCTGGGACATCTGGCGGAAATATTTCGTGCTGGACGCGGTCGCCCGCTATGTCGGGCCGCGCAACATGGATAACGACCAGAACAACCTGCAGCCGCGCACGCCCGCCTATACGACGGTCGATCTGCGCATTGGCGGCGAGATTCGGAACTTCTTCTGGTCTGCAGCGATGCTCAACGTGTTTGACGTCGAGTATTTCGATTATGCGATCGCCAGCCCTTTTCCGCAGGGATTCCAGAGCCGGCTCGGCACCTACAACGCCTATCCGCAGCCGGGGCGCAGCTTTCTGCTGCGTGCGGGGGTGACCTGGTAGTTGGAGCGTCCGGTATCCGGCCAGAGCCGCCCCGATTCGGGAGCCGTGTCCCGGAGCGGGGCGGCCGGGCAGGGGCTTCTGTGCCCGAATGGCACGCAACGCGCGGCACCGGCCTTGCAGCGGCACACCTTGAATCGGTTGCATTCAGGGGAGTGACGGATGCCGGCCACGATCCGCTTCGGCGGCGCCTTGCTTGGGATTGCCGTCGCGCTGCAGGTGTCGGCCGCCGCCGCATCGCCGGCATCGCGCGAAAGCGGCGTGCTTTCGATGTCGTGTGTGGGTCCGTGGGGTCTGCGCAATTGTGTCGTGCATTGGCGCGAGGCGCCGCGCGATCCGCATGTCGTGCACGCCCAGCAATGGCGCAACGAAAGCGAAATGCAGGCGGCCGAAGCGCGCGACCGGCAATGGCAGGAGCGCTGCCGTCCGTCCATCCGCTACGACCGGTACGGCGTGGCGCGCTACGTCTATGCGCGGCGCGGATGCGAGTTCGGGCGCGCCCAGGACTGAACGGTCGCCGCAGCTAGAAAATCGACGAGATCGTCGCCAGCGCTCCGGCCTCGCAGATGGCCGGGTCGACAAACCGGCAGCCCACCTGGTGTGTGCCGGTCCAGATCATGTCCAGCGCGACATAGACAATAACGGCAAGTCCGATCCAGGAAATCCACGGATGCTTGGCCAGCAACCCGGCGATGAAGGCCGACAGCAGCGCCATGAACACGATGGCGATGGTCAGGCCGACGACGAGAATCCATATCTCTCCCTTGGCCGCGCCGGCGACAGCGAGCACGTTGTCGAGCGACATGGACACGTCGGCAATGATGATCTGTGTGATCGCGGCGCGGAACGACATTTGCCGGATCGGATCGCCGTTCTCCAGCGGCGCGCCGCCTGCGACGGCGTGCTGCGGATGCGGGACGCTGATCTCGCGATACATCTTCCAGCACACCCACAGCAGCAGGATGCCGCCGGCCAGCATCAGTCCGACGATCTGCAATAGCTGCGTGGCGACGGCGGCAAACATGATGCGCAGCACCACTGCGCCGCTGATGCCGAGCATGATGACCTTGGCGCGGATTTTCGGATCGACCCGCGAGGCGGCCAGGCCGACGACGATGGCATTGTCGCCGGCCAGCACGAAGTCGATCAGAATGATCTGACCGAGTGCGATCATCTGCTGATGGAATTCCACGTCGCGAGATCCCTAGTTGTCGGTTTTGCCCGGGTCGATGCCGCTTTCCAGAAGCGGAAGCACGGCGTCGGGTTCGCTGAGCAAAGCCGCGCCGATGCCGAGGAAGGTGAACGCGCCGCTGACATCCCAGTAGCTCAGCAGGCCGGCAGGGCCGGCCGGGGCAAGCAGCGCGAGCAGCGCCGCCAGCGCCGCGACTGCGATCAGCATTGCGCTGACAACCGGCAGCACCAGCGGCGGGGCAAGCCAGCCGATGGCGGCCGCCGCCACACCGGCGCAGACGGCGGCAGCGACCGCAGCGACGAATGCCGGCGCCGGACGGCGCATGTCCCGCGACTGGGTTCGGGCGCGTCTGCCGTATCCGCCGGTGGTCGGCACGGAAACCTCCAGCTGTGCCGCGGTCCGCAACTGTTCCCGCTTGCCAAAACGTGCTAAATGGAATGCTGCGGCCTGGAATGCAGCATACACAAGTTTAGTGACTTTGAAACGTACAGTAAATCTCAAACTGGCTGCCGATCAACGCGTTCCGGCTGGGGATAAAGCGATGCATTTCGCCAAGGCGGCTCCGCAAGCCCGGCTGCTGCGCAAGCAGGCCGGGCAATGGCTCAAGGAAGCGCGCAGAAATGCGGGCCTGTCGCAGATCGAGCTCGCCGACAAGTTGGGGTTGAAGTACTATACGTTTATCTCGCAGGTTGAGAACGGGTTCGGCCGCGTGCCAAGCGACACGATGGAAGCCTGGGCGCGTGCGCTGGGTCTGGCGCCTGCGGCATTCGCCCGCCATCTACTGTCGCATTACGATCCGCATCTTTACCGGCTGCTGTATGAAGCGGAGGAGAAGCAATGAGCGTGCTCGCTTTCCCGCGCAATTCAGTCTCCGACCGGTCGCCGCACTGGCATCGGGACGAGTTGCAGCAGCTCGTCGGCATTTTTGCGGCGCACGCCGCCAAGGGCGGCGCCTGCGGCTGGGACAGTGCGCTGACCGAGCGCGGCGATCCGCAATTTTACCTGCTCGGTCCCGCGCCGCAGGAAGAGTGCGTCCTGTGCATTTCGCGGCTGGGGCGCCACTATCTGCTTGAAGACGGCGGCGGCGGCGTCGTGCATGAAAGCAGCGATCTCGCCGAGCTTGCAGCCGTTGCCAGACGCATGGCGCCGCGCGCGCGCCATCGCGAGTTCCTGGCGCCGTTGCTGCTGGCAGGCATTGCCTTGCGTCAGCATTACCAGGAAAAGCTGGAACGCGTGCTGGCCGAGCCGGTCGAATTGCTGACGCACGTCTTCCCGCCGCTTGCGGCGGTGATCTGACGCATTCCGCTGCGCCGGTCGTCGATCTCGCCTATTTGCGGTCCGGCCGCGGCTCCGAATAGATCTCGCGCGTCTTGCGCTCGCCTTCGGTCTCCGCCCGCGCCGGCCGGCGGCGCCACGCCATCACCGCATAGGCAAGCGCCAGACCCAGCACGACGACGAGCCCGACATTGATGACAAGCCACAGATAGCCGCCGGTATTGAATAGAGCTTCCATCGCGGATCACCTTGTCCGATTCGGGAACGTTCGGCGCATGCGCGCCGCTCTCCTGACAAGTCGCGGGACGGAGGCATGGTTCCGTGCGTAATCTGCTGAGGACAGACAGTGCCGACATGCATCGAGTGCCAACATGCATCGAGTGCCGACATGCATCGAGAAATGGTGCCGGGTGAGAGGATCGAACTCCCGACCAACGGTTTACAAAACCGCTGCTCTACCGCTGAGCTAACCCGGCTCCCAAGAATCGCCCCGGGGAGGAGGGAAGGGCGTTTCCGTCTGGCGAGATCGCCCCGTACATAGCGTTCCTGTTGCGAGCCCTCAACCGTAGATTCGCAAGCCATGCCGGTTACCTGTCTGCAGAAGGGGACAGTCGAATCCGGGCGGCTTCAGACTTTACCGGGAAGAAAGGGCAACCAGAGGCCGGGACGCCGACACGACCCTGGACGCGGCAATGGGCGGCCGGCGCGTCCGCCCTCGACCACGATCGTCAATATGGCTTGGCCCAGCTGGCGCTGTTGGAAATCATCTTGTCGAGCAGCTCCATAAAGGATTTTCGCTCATTGCGATCCAGGCATTCCAGCATCTTGGCCTCGCGCGCGACAAAGCTTCGCAGGATCGACCTGTAGATCTTCTGGCCGGAATCGGTCGTGCGCAACACCTGACGGCGTCCGTCCTTTGCGTCCGTATGCCGGACAATCAGCTTCTTCTTCTGCAACTGTTTCACGGCGGTGGAGATGCTGGTTTTCGGCCGGCCGGTCACGTTGCTGATCTGCTGTGCATTCAGGTCCGTCTGCTGGTTAAGGCAGAACAGAACGATCCACTCGGGCCTCGTCATGCCGTATTTCTCTTCAATCTGCTTGATCAGCGGACCGACATAGAAATTGGCGATGTAATTCAGGCGGTAGGCTGCGGGGATCGGATTGTTGCGGAGAATAGCTTCGAGGACGAGATGACGCGCAAAGTCGGCTTCCGGTTTCCAGCTCGTGTGCCGCTCGATCGTTTCGGATTGTGACATGTCGCTCATGGTGCCGGGCGTTCGCGCCCGCCATTGTCGACGAGAAATTCGTTCAGGCATTCGTACAATTCCGTCCTGTTATTCTCCACGCACAGGAAATGCGAGCCGGGCGTGACGATCCTGTAGTTCTTATCTGCCGAGGCGATAGCCGATAGCAGGCGCCGCGCATCGGAATCGGTGGAAGTGGTATCGTTTGCCCCCCGGACGAGCAAGACCGGCATGGTGATTTTGGCCGGATCGTAGAGGGGCTGCCCATTGAAGATGCGCACAAGATCGGCAAGCGCGCCGGTCGGTGCGCGGAAGGCCGGCGGCGAATGGGTGTGCGACTGCGGATCGAGTGCGCAGAATGCCGCAAATATCGCCTCGGGCAGGCCTTCTTCCCGTCGCTCGCGCGGGTCGTCCCAGCCGATATCGGCGTCCCAGCGCCGGATCAGATCGGACAGGGTGACCAGGCGGTAGGCGCCGATCGTGCGATCGATGCGTGTGCGGTCCTGCGGATCGCCGATTTTCGCAAGCCACATTTCGTTGCGCTCGGCATAAAGCGGTGCATACAGGGCAAGACGCGCGACGGTCTGCGCATATTCTCCCGCATAATACGCGCTTGCCACTGTGCCCCAGGAAAATCCCACCATATCGAGGGCGTCGACCTGCTCGCGTCCGAGAATGAAACGGACGGCGGCTGCGACGTCTGCTACCGCGTCGCTCAGTCGCGCGAACGGAGGGTTGGCCTCCGGCGGCGCATCCATCACCTGTCCGCGTAACGACGTTCCATATCCCCTGATGTCCAGTGCATAAACGCTGCGGCCCGGACGCGCCAGCTCGCACAGCATCGAATATCCCGGCCGCGGCAAGTCGAACAAAGCGGCGCCGAACGTCGCGCCATGCACAAGCAGAACCGGCGGATATCGGCCGTCGGTCTGCAAGCAATTTTTTCCGAAAAGTCCGAGCGCGATATCGTCGGTGCCTGGCGCGCCGATAAGGAAGAGCTGCGTAGCCTTGTTGGGAATCTCTTCTTGGGCAATGTTCGTCATTCCACTGCAACCTTTGCAATCCGTCTGAATTCGGGGCCTACATGCCGAGATAAGCCCGGCGCGTATTGTCGTCCTTGAGCAATTCCGGTCCCGTTCCGCGCAATGAAATCGTGCCGTTCTCCAGAACCCAGGCTTGCGCCGATATCGACAAAGCGTGCTTCACATTCTGCTCGACAAGAAGGACGGTTGTTCCCGCCGCGTTGATTTCGGCGACGATGTCGAAGAGCGTGCGCACCACGACCGGCGCCAGCCCGAGCGAAGGCTCGTCGAGCATGAGCACTTTCGGCATGCTCATCAGCGCGCGCCCGATCGCGACCATCTGTTGTTCGCCGCCGGAAAGGGTGCCGGCCTTCTGCCGTTCGCGCTCCTGCAGTCGCGGGAAAATGGTGAATACGCGATCGAGACTGTCGCGTCGCCGGCGTTTGCTGTGCGGCTGAAATGCGCCGAGCTCCAAATTTTCCAGTACGGTCAGCGACGGAAAAAGACGGCGGCCCTCCGGCACCATGACCAGGCCGCGTGCGACGATTTCGTGCGGGGGGAGGTGATGAATCGGCGTTCCGGCAAAGACGATTTCTCCCTGTACCGGCCGCAGCACGCCGGACAGCGCCCGCATTGTCGTGGTCTTGCCCGCGCCGTTGGCGCCGACGACGGTCGCTATGCCTCCTTCCTCGATCGACAGTTCGATGTCCCGGATGACGGGAACGCCGTCATAGCCGGCCGTCAGCGAGCGGACTTCGAGTATGGCGCTCATAGTGCGAACTCTTCGCCGAGATATGCCCGAACGACGTCGGGATCGCGAATGACCCGCTCCGGCGATCCTTCGCAGATCAGCTCGCCGTGATGCAGCACATAGATTCTGTCGCACAGCGTCATGATCACCGGC
The DNA here is from genome assembly GCA_964456755.1 of uncultured Hyphomicrobiales bacterium. Taxonomy (GTDB): domain Bacteria; phylum Pseudomonadota; class Alphaproteobacteria; order Rhizobiales; family Xanthobacteraceae; genus Pseudorhodoplanes. The sequence goes on along the minus strand of CAYWCE010000013.1, from coordinate 6,856 downwards.
ATGACGTGTTCGATGATGACGATGGTGACGCCGGAGTCGCGGATGTTCCGGACGGTCTCGATCATTTCGTTATGCTCCGAAGGCGTGAGCCCGGCCATCACCTCGTCGAGCAGGATCAGTTCCGGAGCGCAGGCCATCACCTTCGCGACTTCCAGCCGCTTTCGGCCGGCCACCGGCAGGTCGCCGGCGCGCCGGTTGGCCCAGTCCGAAAATTTCAGCAGTTCGAGCGCTTTCATTGCGGCTGCGCGTGCGTCTGCAGTCGCTTTGTGGACGCTGAATGCGCCGATCATCACGTTGTCGAGGACCGTCATTTCCGGGAAGGGTTTGACGATCTGAAACGTTCTGCTCATGCCCATCCGACTGATCTTGTGCGGCCGCAGCCCGAGGATGCTCTGCCCCTTGAACGCGACGCTGCCCGCGTCCGGAAGGCGAAATCCCGAGATCGCATTGAAGAAGGTCGTTTTGCCGGCGCCGTTCGGCCCGATCAGGCCGACAATCTCCCCTTGTCCGGTATGAAAGCTGACCGCGTTCACGGCGATCAGGCCGCCGAAACGGACCGTCACATCCGTCGCTTCGAGCATTGTCGCGGTCATGACGAAAATTTTCTCCGGAACCAGGGCACGGCGCCGTTCGGCATGACCAGGCAGGTAAAGATCAGGATCACGCCGTAGAGCATCAACGCCCCGCCGCCGCCGCCGCCGGCGGAAAGAAACGAAAAATATCCGCTGAGCTTCGTCTCGAGCGAGGCATCGGATGCAAACAATTTGACGACGGCGGCGCCCGATCCCGCGCCCGAAAACAGCACCCGCGTCATCTCTGCGACCGGTGTCAGAATGAACGATCCGATGACCGGGCCGAACACCGTCGTCGAGCCGCCGATGATCGCGCGCAGGATGATCTCGACCGACATGCCGATCGCAAGAATGTCGTCCGGCACGATGTATTGCGTATACTGGGCGTAGAAGGTTCCGCCGGCGCCCGTGAGCGCCGCGCTGAGCGTCGCCGCGATCAGCTTGTAGCGCCGCGTATCGATGCCGACGGCTTCGGCCGCATCCTCGTCCTGCCGGATCGCGTGCAGATAATATCCGATCTGCGATCGCGAGATCCACCAGATCAGGGCCGTTACCGCGACCAGCATCGCCAGCGCGATGTAATAGTAGGGCGCCTTTCCGGAAAACTGAAAATGCCAGAGACTGTCGCCCTGAAGCGGGATCAGGATTCCCATCGAGCCGCCGGTGATCGTCAGATGCAATGCGGTGAGCCGGACCAGTTCGGCGAATGCAATCGTCGCGAGCGTGAAGAACGGTCCGGCGAGGCGATAGTGAAAGCTGACAAAGCCGATAAGCAGACCGAACGCACCGGCGGTGCCCATTCCGGCGAGCATGCCGATCCAGGGCGAGACGCCAAGCTCGGTAAACAGCAGTGTGGACGTATACGCGCCGATCCCGAAAAAGGCAGAATGGCCAATCGAGAGCTGGCCTGCGAAGCCGCCGAGAATGTTCCAGCTCTGTGCAAGATAACCGAACAGGAAGATCAGCAGGAATACGTTCAACAATGCCGAGCCGCTCAGGCCGCCGGGCATGATCTGTCTGATTAACGCGCTATCGGCAAATCCCGGCAACAGAATCAGGAACAGGCACAGCCCGACGATCAGAATGCGCTGCATGGCCTCGATCCTATCTGAGCTTTCCGCCGAACAGGCCTTGCGGCCTGAGCAATAGAATCAGGAGAAAGACCGAGAAGGTCGCCATTTGTTTCATGGACGGCGAGGGCAGCAGAATTTCGCCGATGCTTTCGATCAGGCCGATAATCAGGCCGCCGATCAGCGCGCCCGGCAGGCTGCCGAGACCGCCCAGCACGGCGACGACGAACGCGGTCAGGGTGAAAGGCAGCCCGACCTGCGGCGCAATGTAGAAAAACGGCGTCATTAGAATGCCGGCCAGGCCGACGCAGGCGATGCCGAGCCCGAAGGCGACGTTGTACATCCGATCGACATTGATGCCCACCGCCATCGAGCCGAGGCGCTCCTCCGCGCAGGCGCGCAGTGCCTTGCCGATATCGGTCCAGCCGAGAAAGAGATAGAGGCCGACGCTGGCCCCGATTGCGACGCCGCAGGCGAGCATGCGCACATAGCTGATCGAAACGCCGAGCACACTCATCGTGTTGCTGCCGTAGGACACGCGCAGGCTCTGGAAGTCGGGACTGAACAGGAACAGGGCCAGGTTCTGCAGCAGCAGCGAGATGCCGACGGTGAGCAGAATTTGAATGCTCTCCGGTGCCGCCAGCACCGGGCGGATCAGATAGGACTGGATCATCCAGCCAAGCCCGAAGAAAAGCGGCAGTGCTGCGAATGCGGAGATGTAGGGATCGATCCCGAACATCACCGACAGGAAGAAGGCAAAATACATTCCCAGCATCAGAAAATCGCCATGGGCGAAGTTCAGAATCTTCATCACGCCGAATATGAGCGTGAGGCCGACGGCGACGAGGGCGAAGAGGCCACCCAGCAACAATCCGCTGACGATCGTTTGTCCCAGCACAATCGAATTCACGCAAAGTCCCCCATGAGCTTGTTGGCGGCCGCCGGATGCGGTGCGCCGGTTCGCACCGGCGCACCGCGCTTCCGCCGCCGACTGTCAGCGCTTCGACCAGGAAGGAACGGGGAAGACCGGGGTTGATGCGGCAACCTCGGGCGGCCACACCGAGACGAACTGTCCCTTCTGCACCTGCAGCATCACCAGTTGTCCTTCGGGGCTCTGGCCGGAAGGATCGAACCGGACGCAGTTATAGGGCAGGATGTTGCGGTCCCCGCACAGATTGGTCTTGGACAACGCTTCGCGCAGCTTGGCGCGGTCGGCGGAGCCGGCGCGCTCCAGTGCGTCGACCAGCACCATGGTCGACATGTAGGTCTCCGCGGCATGTCCGTTCATCGGCACGCCGAACTTTGCCTGGAAGCGCTCGGCGATCTTGGCGGCACCCGGCTTTTTCAGGTCCGGATTCCATTCGCCGACCGTGAAGCTGTGCTCGGCGAGCGGGCCGAGATTGGCGATATAGGCCGGATCGATGTGACCGGCGGAGGTGCCCATGACCGGAATGTCGACTCCAAGCTCCTTCATGGTCTTGGTGATCAGCACTGCGTCCGCGATATAGGAGACCAGCACGAGCGCGTCGGGCGCGATCTGCTTCACCCGCGAAATGGTGGGCGTCATGTCGGGCGTCTCGGCCGGGTAGGCGATCTTCGCCACCACCTCGATCCCGAGTTCCTTGGCCGAGGCTTCCTGTCCCTTCGAGGTCGATTGTCCGAACAGCGTGTCTTCGTACATCAGGACGATGCGCTTGACCGGCTTGCCCGATTTTTCACCGACCCACTTGATGAACTTGAGCTGATCGCGCGCATACCAGGATGCTTTCGGCGCGACCTTGAACGTGAATTTGAAGTTGCGGCCCTCGGTGATGCTGTCGGCGATCGCCACGGGGTCGATATAGGGCACGCCCGATTTTTCCGCGATTTGCGTGGTCGGAAACGTCACGTTGGACTGATAGGCGCCGAGGATCGCGGATACGCCTTGCGTGATCAGCTTCTCGGTTTCCTGAATTCCGACTTTCGGATTCCCCTGCGTATCGCCGTCCACCATGATCAGCTTTGCGCCGCCCATCGACTTGATGCCGCCCGCCGCATTGACTTCGTCGATGGCGAGCGTGTGGCCGCGCCGGTTGTTCTGGCCGATCGGCGCGATCGGTCCCGACAGCGGCAGCAGAATGCCGACCTTTATGTCTTCCGCTGCCAGTGCCCGGCTGCCTTGAAGATGACCGGCCACCGCTCCTGCCAGCGCAAGCATCGAAAGGGATAGTGCAGCCCTTCTCATTTTATCCTCCCTGAAGGCATTTGTTTATTGTCGTAGTAAATAGTACTAAACGGTACGAAATCGTATCGTATAGGTCTATTTTTTCCGCGTCAATGCGAGGGGAATGCAACCGGGCGCACCGGCGGGATACGCCACGACCGCGGTCCGGGCATGGACCCAATCGGTCCGCCAATGTGGGAGAGGAAGCGATTGCATATCGCGGCGCTGGCGTAGCGCCGCCCGGTTCTCGACCGCGTTCAGGGAAGTCCGACGGCTTGCACGATCGTCAGGCTTGCGATGCCAGACCCGGCAGGCATCGTCGCCTTGGCCGTTTGCAGGTGCGGAAAGAAAGTTCGATCAGATGCCGTAGCTGCGCGGCGCCTCGTGATAGGGGCCTTCCAGCTCCACGTAATTCACCGTCAGTTCCTCGCCGGGCGCGATCCGGCGCAATGCGCGCAGCGTGATCGTGCCGCTATAGGTCATGTTCGGCGTGTCGGAATGGTTGATATACCAGCCGATCTCGGCGCGATTGAAGTCCTTCGGGCACCAATAGCCCTCTTCGGTCTCGATGCCGTAGGTCAGCACCATGCTCCTCAGCAGACCGTCCACCGGTTTGCGGACAAGCCGCAATTCTTCCTCGCTCCACAATTGCAGCGTCGCGCCTTCCGGAATTTCGGAGACGGCAAAAACGCCGACGCCGTGAATCGGCGAGGGCGCGGCCTTGACGTAAATCTCGTGCATGGCGGACGGGGCGGGCGGCGAATGGCGAAAGTCTACCGCGGCCCGGTCGCGCGCGACAGCGGGCGAAGGATGCGCTCCACAAGGAAGCGCCGGCCATGCATGGCCGCTGCCCGGTCGCGCCGGTAGCCAGCGGTTAATGCTAACGCACGATTTACGCGGCGCATTAGCACACTGCGAAACGGCTTTTACTAGACTGCAGGCCGACCGGTTCAGTGCGGGTGACGTTGCTTGCGTATCGCTGTCGCGACAGGCCTTCTGGCTCTTGCCGCCGCCTTGGCGGGCGGTGCCGCGCGTGCCGACCATCAGCCGGCCTATGTGGTGCCCGCCCGTCCCGACGTGCCCGTTATGATCAACGGCTATGACGCATCCTGGGGCGTGGTCGAAGGCGACTGGGGCCTATACCGGCCGGGCGCCGTGTCTCCGGCGGTCATTCCTTCGCCCTATGCGGCGCCGCTGCGTCCCGCGCCGCGCTACTTTCCCTCGCTCGGCGGCGTTCCCTATGTCGGCCGCCACGAAATCGAGCCGCCGCCGGACCGTGTGTTGCCGCCGCCGGCCGAACCCTATTTCCGGAGCTGGTCGAGCGGCTCCGATCCGCACCAGCCAGTCACAGAATATGCGCCGGCGCCGCCGATGATTGTGTCGCCGTCCGACCACCGCCGGCGCCGTCGTCCTTAAGCAGCGCATGAAGGGGAGTCCCATGTCTCGCGTAACTCTTGGTGTTGCCACCGCCACGCTGTTCGGCCTTGCCGCCGTGCAGCCTGCCGCAGCCGGATGCTGCAATTCGTGCTGTTCGACCGGCTGGGCAGTGCAGCCCGCGCCGGTCTATTACGCACAGCCGGCGCCGACCGTGGTGCAGTTGCCGCCGCAGCAGGTGATCGTGCAGGTGCCGCAGCCGCAGGTCGTGGTGCAGCAGCCGCAGCCGATGGTGCATTACCAGACGGTGCCGGCCTACACGGTCAACCAGGGCCCGGTTTATGCCGGTCCGGAGGCGGTGAACTTCGCCCTGCCGCAATATTATGCGGACGAGCCGACGCGCGCCTATCCCTACGTGTCGGGCCACGACTACCGGCCCTACCGTGCTTATCGGCCGCACAGGAAATATCGCGCGCATCGCCACTACCGGCACAAGCAGGCCTATCGCTGGCATCCGCATGTGATGCGCAAATACTGATCGGCGCGTCAGCGCCCGCTCGAAAGCGCCTTCAGCCGCGCTGTCGCGACATAAAGCGACAGCGCGGTTGCGTTTGAGACGTTGAGGCTCCTGATCGCGCCGGGCAGGTCGAGCCGCGCCAGGCGATGGCAGGTCTCCCGCGTCAATTGCCGCAGCCCCTTGCCCTCTGCGCCGAGCACCAGCGCAAGCGGCTGCGTCAGCGGCACCTCGTTGAGATCGCTCTCGGCAGCGCTGTCGAGGCCGACGGTGAGAAAACCGCGCTCCTTCAGCGCCGCGAGCGCGCGGGCAAGGTTTTGCACCAGGACGACCGGCACGAATTCAAGCGCCCCGGAGGCGGATTTTGCCAGCACGCCGGTCGCCTCGGGCGAATGCCGCGCAGTGGTGACCAGTGCCTTCACGTCGAAAGCTGCGGCGCTGCGCAGGATGGCGCCGACATTGTGCGGATCGGTGATCTGGTCGAGAACGAGCACGATCCCCTCCGGCTCGATCGTCCCGATGTCCGGGGCCTCGAGCGGCTCGGCTTCCGCAAGCAGCCCGTTATGCACTGCGTCCGGTCCGAGCCTGCGGTCGATGGCGTCCGGGCGGACGATTTCATGGCTGCGGGGGAGTGCGGTGCCTTCCTCGGCGAGGCGCCGCGCGGCGTTCTCGGTGGTCCACAATTTGCGGATGCGCCGCGCCGGATTGTCGAGCGCGGCCTTCACGCTGTGCCAGCCATAGAGAACGACGGGTGCGGAACCGCCTCCCGTCTCGCGCCCGCGTGGCGCGGAGGCCCCCTTGCGTCCCGATCGCGACCTTGCTGCGCCCGGCCTTGCCATGCGGCCTTCTCTCACGCTGCGGCGGGGCTGGCAATTTCCCGTCCGGAGCGGGCATGTGCCGGCAATTGTCCCGATTTCCGATTGACTTGCCCTGGGTTGGCCCCGATAAACGCGGCCCGTTCCGGTGCCCGTTAGTGGCACTATATATGTGATCGGTTTTCGACCGTCCGGGCATCCGGACGGCGAATGGCGGGCCGCCTTGCGGAGGCTCCGTTGCGGTGCGAAGACTGGAGGGGTGCCCGAGTGGCTAAAGGGGACGGACTGTAAATCCGTTGGCTACGCCT
>CAYWCE010000012.1:0-48142 GCA_964456755.1 uncultured Hyphomicrobiales bacterium | reverse complement strand
ACCGGGCCGGACTCTGCATCGACAAGCTGTTCTCGCCGGACGGACCGACCGGCCGTCTCGGTCTGGTCGAGTTCCGTTCCTTCGAAATGCCGCCCGATGCGCGCATGAGTCTTGCCCAGCAATTGCTGCTGCGTGCGCTGATCGCCTGGTTCTGGCGCGCGCCGCAGCAGGGACGGCTGGTGCGCTGGGGCACGGCGCTGCACGACCGCTTCATGCTCAGGCATTTCGTCTGGCAGGACTTCCTCGACGTGCTCGCCGACCTGAAAGGCGCAGGCTACGATTTCGATCCGGCCTGGTTCGAGGCGCAGCGCGAATTCCGTTTTCCGTTCTACGGCGCCGTCGAACGCGGCGGCGCGCAGATCGAAGTCCGTCATGCCCTGGAGCCCTGGCACGTGCTGGGCGAAGAAGGCGCGAGTGGCGGCACCGTGCGCTTTGTCGATTCCTCGGTCGAGCGGCTGCAGGTTCGGGTCGAAGGCTGGAACGAGGCGCGCTACGCGCTCGCCTGCAACGGCCGTCCGCTGCCGCTCACCGGCACCGGCCGCAGCGGCGAATATGTCGCCGGCGTGCGCTACAAGGCGTGGAAACTGCCTTCGGCGCTGCATCCTGCGCTCGACGTGCATGCGCCGCTGACGTTCGATGTGGTCGATATCTGGAGCCGCCGGTCGCTCGGCGGCTGCGTCTACCATGTCGCGCATCCGGGCGGGCGCAACTACGAGAGCTTTCCGGTGAATTCCTACGAGGCGCAGGCGCGGCGGTTTGCCCGCTTCGAGGCCATCGGCCACACGCCTGGTACAATCGATCTGCGCAGCGAATGCCGCTCGCTCGAATATCCGCTGACGCTGGACCTGCGCTATCCGTCCAGGCCCTGAGAGCGGGCCGGCATTTCAGCGGGCTCGGCCCGTGCTGCGGACGACGCGACGCGGCCGATCAGGATCAGCGTCGGGCCGTCTTGCGCCTCGATAGTGAGGCGATGCGGCAGGTTTCCGATCGTATCGGCGATCACACTTTCATTCGGCCGGGTGGCATTCGCAATGGCGAGCGAAGGCGTTGCGGGATCGAGCCCTGCGGCGACGGCACGCGCGGCGAAGTCGGTCAGCGTGCGCCTGGGCATGTAGACGACGGTAGTGGCAAGCGGATCGGCGATGCCGGTCCAGCAGATATCGTCGGGCAGATGGCCGTCGGCGTCGTGGCCGGTGACGTATTGCAGGCGCCGCGCGCTCTTGCGGTGCGTCAGCGATAGGCCGAGCCGGCTTGCCGCACCTTGCGCGGCAGTGATGCCCGGCACGACTTCGACCGCAATGCCCGCCTCGTTGCAGGCCGCGATCTCTTCCGCCGCGCGCCCGAAAATCGTCGGATCGCCGCCCTTCAGCCGCACCACACGCTTTCCGCCGCGCGCCAGCGAAATCATCAGCGCGTTGATCTCGTTCTGCCGGCAGGCGGGACCGTGGCCGGTCTTGCCGACCAGCGTCTTCTTTGCCTCGCGGCGGGCGAAATCGAGCACCTGCGCGGAGACCAGATCGTCGAACAGGATCGCGTCCGCCGACTGCATGGCGCGCACGGCGCGTAGCGTCAGCAGTTCCGCATCGCCCGGCCCGGCGCCGACCAGCGTCACCGATCCGCGCTCGACCGTATCCGCTTCCGCCGCCGTGGCCGACAGGAAACAATCGAAATCGGACGAATGCGGATCGGCATGCGGATTATTCAGCGCATGCCGCGTGAAGATCTGCCAGAAGCGGCGGCGCGCAGCGAATGTGAGGCCGCAATGGCGCAATGCGCTGCGCCAGCGCCGCGCCGCTTCCGCCCAGCGCGCAAAGCCTTGCGGGATCATCGCTTCGATCCGCGCGCGCAGGGCCTGGGCGAAGACCGGCGCCGCGCCGTCGGTGGAAATGCCGATCACCAGCGGCGAGCGGTTGACGATGGAGCCGAAGGCGAAATCGCAATAGGCCGGCTTGTCGATGACGTTGACCGGTACGCCGCGCGCGCGCGCAGCATCGGCAAATTGTGCGGCTTGCGACTCGCCGTCGAAGTCGCCGACGGCGACAGCCTTGCCGGCAAAATCGTCCCCGCGCCAGGTCCGCAAATGAATCCGGATCGCGCAGCGCGGCGGAGTCCGCGCCAGCGCCGCCATCTCCTCGCAAACCGCCGGCGCCACGACATCGACCGCAGCGCCGGCCGCCGACAGCAATTCCGCCTTCCAGGCCGACGCAGCATTTCCGCCGGCGACAAGGACGCGCCGGCCCTCCAGTGCAAAAAACAGAGGCAGCCGAGAAAGCGGCTGCATGCGCGGCGAGGCAATCTCAAGCGGCTGTCGCGGCGTGCTCATTCTGCACCTTTTCCTGGGCCAGAAGCTTTCTGATTTCGGGCAGGCAGGAGCCGCAATTTGTGCCCGCGCGCAGCGCCCGGCCGATCTCCTCCACGCTGGTTGCCGCTTTCGACGCAATGGCGTCGCGGATCGTCGCCAGACCGACGCCGAAACAGGCGCACAGCACCGGGCCGGAATCGGCCGCGTTGCCGGCGGCGAAGCCCGACAGCAATACGCGGCGCTCGTGTTGCTCAAGCGACGGTGCGGCAAAAGCCGCCTTGACGACCTCCCAGGCCGGAACCGTGCCGGCCGGCCCGCAGAACAGGCACAGGTCGAGACGGCCGGCTTCGAAGACGGCGGCGCGATAGACGCCGAAGCGATCGTCGGCGTAATCCGACAGCTCGGCCGTGCCGCCCGCTTGCTGCAAGACGAAGTTGCGCCAGGTCGCGCCGCCGCAATCGGTGGCGAACACGTAGCCGGTCCCGCTCTTCACAGCGATGCGGGTCCACCACGCCGTTTCCGGCATGACGAGCGGCTGCCGCGACAGAACAAAGCCGCGATAGCGGAAATCGATCGGTGCAACGGAAACGGGCGTGGCCTTCGCTTCCGGCTGGCCGGAATAGGGATCGGTATAGGCGGCGACGAGATCGCCGACGCGGCCGCCGGACGAAGTTTCGCCGCTCCAGTGGATCGGCACGAAGATCGAGCCGCGCTGCTGCCCGGTGCCGATCCTGACCCGCAGGATACAGCGGCCGTGGCGCGTCGCCACGGTCGCAAAGCCGTCTTCGGCGAGTCCGAATTCGGCGGCGTCTTCGGGACCGATCTCGACGAACGGTTCCGGCGCATGCGCTCCGAGCCGCGGGCTTTTCCCCGTGCGCGTCATCGTGTGCCACTGGTCGCGCATCCGCCCCGTGTTGAGACGCAGCGGAAAATCCCGCGAAGTGAGCCCGCTCAGCGACGGAGACGCGGGCGCGACAAACCGCGCCCGGCCGTTCGGCGTAAAGAAGCCGCCGTCGGCAAAGAACCGGTCCCGGCCGGTCGTGCCGGCTTCGCGCAGCGGCCATTGCAGCGGGTCGAGCGCGTTGAAGGCCTCGTCCGGCAGCGCTGCGAGACCGCCGATGTCGAAGTCGCGCTGTCCGTCGTTCTCGAATGCGGAGAGTGCGGCATGCTCGCGGAAAATATCGGCGGCGGAGCGGTATGCAAAGGCCTCAGCGTGGCCGAGCCGGCGCGCGACCTCGCTGACGATCCACCAGTCCGGTCTGGCCTCGCCCGGCAGCGGCAGGAAGGCGCGCTGGCGCGAGATGCGCCGCTCGGAATTGGTGACGGTGCCGTCCTTCTCGCCCCAGGCGGCCGCCGGCAACAGCACATGCGCGCCGGAATTGACCGTGTCGTTGGAGAGGACGTTTTCGGAGACGACGAGCAGGTCTAATTTTCGCAACGCCTGCGAAACGGCGCCGGCCCGCGGCAGCGAGACCGCGGGATTGGTCGCCATCACCCACAGCGCCCTGATGCGTCCCTTCTCGATCGCCTCGAACATCTGCACCGCTTTCAGGCCCTCGCGCGTGACCATATGCGGCGCATTCCAGAACCGGCGAACGCGATCGATCTCCTGCGGCGAGAAGCCCATATGCGCGGCGAGCTGGTTGGCGAGCCCGCCGACTTCGCGACCGCCCATCGCGTTGGGCTGGCCCGTGAGCGAGAACGGGCCCATGCCTTTGCGGCCGATCCGCGCTGTGGCCAGATGGCAATTGATAATCGCGTTGACCTTGTCGGTGCCCTGCGCCGACTGATTCACGCCCTGCGAGAAACACGTTACGGTGCGTTCGGTCGCGGCGAACACATCGAAGAAGCGCGCAACGTCCGTTGCTTCAAGGCCGGTCGCCGCGGCGGTTGCCGCGATATCGGGCGAAATCTCGCGCGCCCGCGCCAGCGCATTTTCCAGCCCTTCCGTATGCGCCGCGACGAATGCGTAGTCGAGCGCGTTGCGGTCGGCGAGATGCGCGAGCAGACCGCAGAACAGAGCCGTATCCGTGCCGGGCGCAAGCGGCAGAAACAGGTCGGCTTCCTCGCCGGTATTGGTGCGGCGCGGATCGACGACGACGATTTTCGCGCCGCGTTCCTGCCGGTTACGCAGCATGCGCTGGAACAGCACAGGATGGCACCAGGCGGCGTTGGAGCCGACCAGCACCAACAGGTCGGCGCAGTCCAGATCCTGGTAATTTCCCGGTACGGTATCGGAGCCGAACGCGCGGCGATGGCCGGCGACCGAGGATGCCATGCACAGCCGCGAATTGGTGTCGACATTGGCGCTGCCGATGAATCCCTTCATCAATTTGTTGGCGACGTAATAGTCCTCCGTCAGCAACTGCCCGGAGAGATAGAAGGCGACCGAATCCGGTCCGTCCCGATCGACAATCCGCGTCATCTCACCGGCGACGCGGTCGAGCGCCGTCGTCCAGTCCGTGCGCGCCAGTGCGCCGTCGGTCTGGCGCAGCATTGGATACAGGAGGCGGTCGTCGAGCGAGAGCGTCTCCCCGAGCGCGGCGCCCTTGGAGCAAAGCCGCCCTTGGTTGGCCGGATGTGCGGGATCGCCCAGGATCGTTGCGCCGCCGTGTCCGTCCGGCGCCGCCAGTACGCCGCAGCCGACCCCGCAATAGGGACAGGTTGTGCGCACGATGGGCGGAAAGGGCGGCAGCGCGTTCATCGTTCAATAGACGTCCTGCTGGTAGCGACCGCGCTTCTTCAGGTCGGCGACGAAGGCGATCGCCTCGTCGGTTTGTCGCGCGCCGTACTGGGCGACGATGTCGACCAGCGCACGCTCGACGTCCTTGGCCATGCGCCTGGCGTCGCCGCAGACATAGACATGCGCGCCCTCGGCAAGCCACGCCCACAGGTCGCGTCCGACTTCGCGCATGCGGTCCTGCACGTAGAATTTCTGCTCGGCATCGCGCGACCAGGCGAGGGACAGACGGGTGAGCAGCCCGGTCGCTTTCATCGCATTCAACTCGTCCTCGTAGAAGAAATCGCAGGCGCTGCGCTGGTGGCCGAAAAACAGCCAGTTGCGGCCGGGCGCTCTCGTAGCCATCCGCTCGTGCAGAAAGGCGCGGAACGGGGCGATGCCGGTGCCCGGCCCGATCATGACGATGGGGACCGACGGGTCGGGGAGGCCGAAGGCGTGCGCCTTCTGGACATAGGCGCGCACCGTATCGCCGGGCTGCGCGCGCTCGGCAAGATAGGTCGAGGCGACGCCGAGCCGGAGGCGGTTTCCGATCGCGTAACGCACGGCATCGACGGTGAGCGATACACGGCCCGGATGCGTGCGCGGCGAGGAGGATATGGAATAAAGCCGCGGCTGCAGCGGCTCCAGCGCCTCGACGAAAGCCTCCGGATCGGGGCGGATGCCGGAAAATTTCTGCACCGCCGCCAGCACGTCGAGACTTGCGGCGTCGCCGTCCGGATCCTCGCCGCAGGCCAGCGCCTTGGCTTTCTGCCGCTTCTCGCCGCCGGTGATGTAGGAGAACAGCTGGAACAGCGAGTCCGGGGCGGGCGAAAGCGAGACATCGTCGATCAGCACGTCGCGCAGGCCGCGCCCGCCGACGGGAAAATCCGGCGCGGCGCCGAGCGCTCCGATCAGCGCATCGGCCAGCGCGGGATCGTTGCGCGGAAACAGGCCGAAGGAATCGCCGACGGCGTAGTCGAGGCCGCATTCGCCGAGATCGAATTCCAGGTGCCAGGTCTCCTTCTCCGAGCCGGACCTGTTCAACCGCGTGCGCGAGACGAACGTCGCATTTGCCGGATTGTCGCGCGAGACGGCGGCGGCCGATGCAGGATTGGCTTTGGCAATGGCCGCGGCCGCCGCCGCCGGCGTCCTGTCCAGTTCCGCGTAAAGAGTCTTGAGCATCCGCGCGGTTTCCTTGCCGCCCGGTACGCACAGATTGAGGCGCTCCTCCTCGCGCAGGAACAGTTTGTCGGCATAATCCGCGCACGTGTAGCCGCACTGGCCGCAATCCTGCTGCGCCATCGCCGCCATCATGCGCCGGCGCAGCGGGCGTCCCTCGGCCAGCGTCATGCGCCCGGCAAGCGGGATGCTCTGGTCGTGCCAGGGCGCCTGCCCGTCGTCGCCGTCGTCGAGCGGACCGCGCGCGCCGGACCCGCCGGTCATCAACGCAGCGTTCTGCTCCGGCGTCAGCGTGGTGACGCCGGCGCCGTCGAGCGAGACGAGACCGGCGAAAAATCCGTTCAGCCAGGTGCGCTGCTCGGGCGTGAACGGCGCCGTTTCGGGAACCAGCACCGGCATGGGCGGCACGGCTTGTGTCATTCCGCCGCCTCCGCGTCGAAAATCGCTTTCAGCGCGCCGGTATCGTGCCGCCTGGCGAAGGCGAGGAACGTTTCGCCGTCCGCGCGATGCGTCAGATAGCCCCTGAGCATGCGCTCGATGACATGCGGCGCATCCTCCGCCTTCACGTCCCGGCGGATTTCACGCGCCAGCATGGCGTCGGGTCCGAAGCCGCCGCCGACATGAATGTGATAGCCCTCGACCGTGTCGCCGTCGTCGGAGACGGCGACGCGCGCGGCAATCAGTCCGATATCGCCGATATAATGCTGCGCGCAGGAATGGTGGCAGCCGGTGAGGTGGATGTTGACGGGGCCGTCCAGCGCGACACGCGGCTCGCAATGCGCGGCGATCGCTTCGGCATGACCCTTGGTGTCGGCGGCGGAAAAGCGACAGCCTGTGTTGCCGGTGCAGGCGACGAGTCCTGCGCGGATCGCACTGGCGCGGGTGGCGAGGCCGAGCGCGGCAATGGCGTCTTGCGCCGCCGCGACATTGCCGTCGGAAACGCCGGAAATCAAAAGGTTCTGCCAGACCGTCAGGCGGATGTCGCCGTCGCCGAATGCGCGCGCGATATCCGCGATGCCGCGCATCTGCGCTGTTGTGATCTTGCCGACCGGGAAGAGGATGCCGATCCAGTTCAGCCCGGGCTGCTTTTGCGCATGCACGCCGATATGCGCGGCGCGGTCGAAAGCCGGACGCGGGACGATGGCCTCGGCTGGCGCGCGCGTCAGGGTCTGCCCGAGCCGTTGCTCGACGGCGTGCAGGAATTTTTCGAAACCCCAGGCATCGAGCAGGTATTTCAGGCGCGCTTTATTGCGGTTGGTGCGGTCGCCATGCGCGATGAACACGCGCACGATTGCGTCGGCGACCCGGGTCGCGTCGGCGGGCCGGACGACGATGCCGGTATCGCGCGCAAAATCGCGATGGCCGGTAATGCCGCCCAGCGCAAGGCGGAAGCGGATGCCCGGCTCGACGCCATGGCCGTCCGCGACTTCCACCGCCTGAAAGCCGATATCGTTGGTGTCTTCCAGCACCGGAATGCGCCCGGCGCCGTCGAACCCGACATTGAACTTGCGCGGCAAACCGTACAGCGTTCTGTCGTTGAGAATGTGGAAATGCCATTCGCGCGCATAGGGCCGGGTATCGATCAGTTCCTGCGGATCGATGCCGGCGGTCGGAGTGCCGGTGACGTTGCGGATATTGTCGGCGCCGGAGCCGCGCGAGCAAAGCCCAATATCCTGGATGCCTTCCACCACGGCGACCGCGTTCTTCGGCTCGATCTCGCGCAATTGCAGATTGGCGCGGGTGGTGACATGCGCGTAATGGCCGGCGTAGCGCTCGGCAAGGCCGGCGAGGCCTTCGAATTGCCAGTGTGTGAGGATGCCGTTGGGAATGCGCAGCCGGCACATATACGAGGTCTGTGCCGGCGCCACGTAGAACAGCCCGTAATAGCGCCAGCGAAAATTGTCGGCCGGTTTCGGCGGCTCGTTCCTGTCCGCCTGTTCCTTGAGACGGCCATAAGCGTCGAAAGGATGCTGTTCGCGCTTGAATTTCTCCTGGTCGGCAAGCTTGCCGCCCGCCGCGCTTGCGCGGTCCTGCGCCTCGAAATGCGGCGCATCCGGACCGGTATCGGCCGCGGCCGTGCCGCGCACAGGCGCCTTGCCGCGTGCCGCGCGCGCGGCTTCCAGACCCGAGACGAAGCCTTCGAGATAGCGCTTCTGGTCGGGCGTGAAGTCGTTGGACATCGCAAGCCTCACGCCGCCCTGCGTTCGGCCAAGGCACGGCCGAAGGCAAGCTCGTTGCGGAACGTCGCGACCGGTGTGCCGGAGCGGATAAGATCGAGATACCAGAGGCTGTCCGCGGTTTCGCCAAACAGCACCGCGCCGACCAGCCTGTCTTCGGCGATCACGAGCTTCTTGTAGGTCGCAAGGCCCGGATCGCAGAACACGATCTGCTCGGTGCCCGGGGCGCCGAGAAAGTCGCCGGCGGAGAAGACGTTGACCCCCGACACTTTCAGGTTGGTGAACTGGATGCTGCCGGGATAGGCGGCCTTGTCGCCCGCCAGCCGCATTGCAAGCACGCGTGCTTGCTCGTAGGCCGGCTCGACCAGGCCATAGCATTGGCCGCGATGCTCGGCGCATTCGCCGATGGCATAGATGCCGGGAACGGATGTCTCCAGCCCGTCGTCGATCAGGATACCGCGGTTGATATCCGCACCGGCGCTACGCGCCAGCTCGACATTCGGGCGAATGCCGACCGCGACGACGACGATATCCGCCTCAATGCGGCGGCCGTCGTTGAGCAGCACCGCTTCGACCCGTCCCTTGCCTTCGACCCGCGCCGTCTCGGCGCGCAACAGCACCTTGACCCCGATCGCCTCCACCGCATTCCCGAGCATCGCGGCGGCGCGCTGATCGAGTTGTCGCTCCATCAGGCGGTCCATCAGATGAATGAGCGTGACTGCCGCGCCCGCCCTGGCCAGACCGTAGGCGGCTTCCAGCCCGAGCAGGCCGCCGCCGATCACGACCGCGCGCTTGCCGCGTCCCGCCGCCTGGCGGATTGCGCCGACATCGCCGAGATCGCGGAAGGTGAGTACGCCGGGCAGCTCCATGCCGGGCATACCGAGCCTGATGGCCGCGGAGCCGGTCGCCAAGACAAGCCTGGCATAGGGCAGCGTTGTGCCGTTGGCGAGCCGCACGCGGCGGATGCCGCTGTCGATGGCGGCGGCGGGATGATCGTAGAGCAGGGTAACGCCGCGCCGCGTCCACCAGTCGCGCGGCTTCAGCTCGATGTCGGCAGCGTCGGTCTCGTTCGCCAGCAGCGAGGATAGCAGCACCCGGTTATAGGCGAGTTTGCCTTCGTTGCCGACCACGGCGATGGAATAGCGTCCGAGCGCGCGCGCGGTCAGTTCGTCGACGAAGCGCGCGGCGGCCATTCCGTTGCCGATGACGACGAGCGGCTCGCTCATGGTATGGCCTCAGGCGGCCGAGCGCTGTGCGGTCTTGCCGACCGCGCCGTGCTCGTATTCGTCAAGGAAGGACAACAGTTCCTGGCGGTATTCGTAGTAGCGCGGATGGTCGAGCATGGCGCGGCGCGTGCGCGGCCGCACAATGTCGACGTCGAGAATGCGGCCGATTCGCGCGCGCGGACCGTTGGTCATCATCACCACGCGATCGGCGAGCAGGATCGCCTCGTCGACATCGTGCGTGACGCAGATCGCGGTCACCTGGGTGCGCGACCAAACCTCCATCAGCAATTCCTGCAACTGCCAGCGGGTGAGCGAGTCGAGCATGCCGAACGGCTCGTCCAGCAGCAGCAGCTTGGGCGACAGCGCGAAGGCACGCGCGATGCCGACGCGCTGCTTCATTCCGTTGGACAGTTCGGCCGCGGGCTTGTCCATCGCATTGCCGAGTCCGACGCGGGACAGATAATACTCGACGATGTCTGCACGTTCCGCCCTGGTGCTGTGCGGGAAAACGCGATCGACGCCGAGCGCGACATTCTCCCGCGCGGTGAGCCAGGGAAACAGCGAGGGCGACTGGAACACGACCGCGCGGTCCGGTCCCGCGGTCGTCACTTCCTTGCCGTCCAGCACAATGCCGCCGCCGGAAATGTCGCTGAGGCCGGCGATCATCGACAGCACGGTCGACTTGCCGCAGCCGGAATGGCCGATCAGCGAGACGAACTCGCCCTTGCGCATGATCAGGTTGAAACCTTCGACGACGGTGAGCGGGCCTTTCGGCGTGGGGTAGGTCTTCTGCACCTCGTAGAATTCGACGAAACGGTTCGCCGAAGGGCTGGCGGCCTCGCGATGATTGCGCGCGGAACCGGCACTGAACTCGATCGGCACGACATTCGGCAGCGTGCCGCTCTCGGCTCCGGCGGCGCGCTGGTCGATGCCGACCTGCATCAAATATTGCGTGACCGCCGCGCGCAGGCGCTTGTAGGCGGGATCGCTGTTCATCGCCGCGCGGTCGCGCGGCCGGACGAACGGCACCTTGAATTCCGGACCGAAGGTCGCGCCCGGACCGGGATTGAGCGGAACGATGCGGTCGGCGAGCAGGATCGCCTCGTCGACATCGTTGGTGATGAGAACGACCGTCTTTTTCTCGTTCGACCAGATCGTCTCGATCTCGGTTTGCAGCTTGGCGCGGGTGAGCGCGTCGAGCGCGGACAACGGCTCGTCGAGCAGAAGAACCTGCGGGTCCATCGCCAGTGCGCGCGCCACGGCGACGCGCTGACGCATGCCGCCGGACAACTCGGCCGGCTTGCGGTCGGCGGCGTGCGACAGGCCGACCATGTCGATATAGCGGGTGGTGCGTGCGCGTCGCTCCGCGGCGGGCCGGCCGGCAAACACGGCGTCGACTGCGAGCGCGACATTGCCCTCGACCGATAGCCACGGCATCAGCGAATAGCTCTGAAACACCACGCCGCGTTCCGGGCCGGGTTCTGCGACCGGCCGGTCGCGGAACAGCACTGCGCCGGAATCGGGCAGCGCGAGACCGGCGATCAGATTGATCAGCGTGGTCTTGCCCGAGCCGGAAAAGCCGACGATGGCGACGAATTCACCCTCGCCGACCTGAATGGAGACGTCCTTGAGCACCTCGGTGCGCGCGTCCGCCGCGCCGAAGGACTTGCTGACGGACCTGAGTTCGAGAATGGCCATGGTCGGGCGGCTCCCTCAGCGGTTGGCGCGATGGGTGAAGGCGGCCTGCATCGCCAGCATGATGCGGTCGAGCAGGAAGCCGATGATGCCGATGGTCAGCACCGCGACCATGATCTTTGCGAGCGATGCGGATGAGCCGTTCTGGAATTCGTCCCAGACGAATTTTCCGAGGCCGGGATTCTGCGCCAGCATTTCCGCGGCGATCAGCACCATCCAGCCGACGCCGAGCGACAGCCGCAGGCCGGTGAAGATCAGCGGCAGCGCCGATGGCAGGACGAGCTTCACCACCTTCTTCGGCCAGGTCAGGCGCAGCACGCGCCCGACATTGAGCAGATCCTTGTCGATCGATGCGACGCCGACGGCGCTGTTGATCAGCGTCGGCCACAGCGAACAGAGCGTGACGGTGATTGCCGAAATGAGAAAGGACTTCGGCAGCGCCGGATTGTCGGAAACGTAGAGTGCGCTCACCACCATCGTGACGATGGGAAGCCAGGCGAGCGGGGATACCGGCTTGAATATCTGCACCAGCGGATTGACCGCGGCGTTGAAGGTTGCGAACAGCCCGCACAGGACGCCGAGCGGGACTGCGACAATGGTCGCAATCACAAATCCGGCGAAGACCGTCTGCAGGCTGGTGACGATCTGGTCGACGAAGGTCGGCTTGCCGGTATAGTTGCGGATGCGGACCTCGGCATTGGGATCGCGGGCGAGAATGTCCGCATTGCGCTTGTGCTGGCGTTCATGGAATTGCCGCTCCTTCTCGCGTTCGGCGCGATGGTCCGCCCACAGATGCTCGGCTTGCTGCCAGACCTGTCCCGGACCGGGAAGCGCGCCGAGACTGGTCTGCACTTTCGGAGCGAGATAGGCCCACAGGCCGAGAAACAGCACGATGGCGAAGAGCGGTACGCCGAGTTGCTTCCACAATTCCTTACCCTGCTCGCGCACGTCCTCGCCGAGCGCTATGCGCAGGAGCGGAATGAGCCAGCCCAGCCCGACCAGTTCGAACGTGGACGCGGCGGCGTTCACGCGGGTATGCCAGCGTTCGCGCCATGCGGCCGCGTGCGGCTCTTGCTTCGAACCCGGCAGGATATCGGTGGCAATGGACATCGATCGGCTCCCGTCAATGGATATTCGGTTTGCTGACGGGCGGGACGCCGCAAAAACCGCGCCCCGCCCGGCGCATCAGTTCGAGACGACCTTCACGCCTTCGACCCGCTGGTTGCCCTTGAGGCCGATTTTCAGGCTGTCGATATAGGCGTTAGGTTTGCGACCGTCGTATGCGACGGCGTCGATGGCATCGCCGACCGGCGCGCGATAGCCGTCGGTGGTCCAGGGGAAATCTTCTTTCTTCGCTTTGCCTTCCTCGACGAGAAGCCTGGCCGCCTGCAGATAGATGTCCGGGCGGTACACGCTCTTTGCGATGTCCTGATACCAGGAGTCAGGCTTCGCTTCGGAAATCTGCCCCCAGCGGCGCATCTGCGTCAGATACCAGACTGCGTCGGAGTAATAGGGGTAGGTGGCGAAATAGCGGAAGAAGACGTTGAAATCCGGCACCGGGCGCTTGTCGCCCTTTTCGTATTCGAATGTGCCGGTCATCGAATTGGCGATGACCTCGTAGTCGGCGCCGACATATTCGGGCCGGGACAGGATTTTCGACGCCTCCTTGCGGTTGGCGTTGTCCTTCTCGTCGAGCCACATGCCGGCGCGGATCAGCGCCTTGGTGATGGCGAGAGTCGTGTTCGGATGCTTCTTCTGGAATTCGGCGGTGATTCCGAACACCTTCTCGGAACGATTCTTGAAGATATCGAAATCGGTGACGACGGGTACGCCGATCCCTTTGAACACCGCCGCCTGGTTCCACGGCTCGCCGACGCTGTAGCCGAGAATGGTGCCGGCTTCGAGCGTTGCCGGCATTTGCGGCGGAGGCGTTACCGAAATCAGTACGTCGCCCAAGATCTGACCGGAAATGTCGGTGGTCGAGTAGAAGCCGGGATGAATGCCGCCGGCGGCGAGCCAGTAGCGCAGCTCGTAATTGTGGGTCGAGAGCGGGAACACCATGCCGAGATTGAACGGTTTGCCTTCAGCGCGATATTTTTCGACCACTTTCTTCAGCGCATCGGCCTTGATCGGGTGCACCGGCTTTCCGTCCGCGCCCGAGGGAATGTGCTTTTTCATCTCCGCCCAGACCGCGTTTGACACGGTCGTCGCATTGCCGTTCAGGTCCATCGTGAACGGCGTAATGACATGCGCCTTGGTGCCGAAACCGATTGTCGCGCCGAGCGGCTGCCCGGACAGCATGTGAGCGCCGTCCAGCTCGCCGGTGATCACGCGGTCGAGCAGCACTTTCCAGTTCGCCTGCGGTTCGGTTGCGACGAACAGCCCTTCATCCTCGAAGAACCCCTTTTCCTTGGCGATAGCGATCGGGGCCATGTCGGTGAGCTTGATGAATCCGAACTTGAGGTCTTCTTTCTCCGGCTTGAGCGCAGCGCGCGCGATGCCAGGAGCGAAAATCCGCTCGACCGGCAGCGCGCCGGCGATTGCGGCCGTGCTTGCGGTGGCTTTGAGGAAGTTGCGGCGACTGAACCCGCGGTTTTTCCGTGTCGTGTCGTTTTCCATCTCTGTTCCCATCGTCTGCAGGTTTGATCTGCCCGCCGGACCGTTTTCCCTGTCGTGAACCGCCAAACAAAAAAGCCGCAGCCCCGCGCGCTCGAACCGAGCGCCTTTCCGGGACAGCGGCGTTGCTGGTCGGCCCTTCGTTGGACCTGTGCGGCGCTCCGCGCGGGGCGCCGTTCGCCGGCTTCCTTTCAAGCGGCGTGCCAAGGTCGCGGTGGCGCAAACCGCGCGCGAATTGCGATGTTGCGGCGCTTGCCAGGCTCGTTTACGCCGCTGCGCTGCATCGTCGAGCGCCAGCCTGCTCAATTGTTGTGCAGCGCACAATCGGGCGCGGGCTCAGCCCGGCCGGCGCACGGGCCAGGCCGCCAGATGTGCGGCAATGTCTTCGTCCGCAAACGACGGCCCGGCGAACGCACCGATCCCGTCCGCCGGTTCGCCGGACGGCGCCCGCGGTGCCACGCCGAGGACGCGTTCGTAGATGTCCGGCCGAAACACCGCGCGTGCTTCCGCCAGCAGCACCGGGGAAAGCGGCGCCTGTCCCCAACGCACCATCTGCGCATAGATCCAGGCTGCCTGCGCCGGATCGGGCCGCGCGGCGCCGGCGCGGCCGATCAGCAGATAGCGGTCGCTTGTCCGCATCGCGCCGCCGGGCGCGACGGTCAGTCGGCCTTCCAGCGTGCGCAGCATCACATCGGGGGATACGGCGATGCGGTTCGGCGCGGCGAGGAGCGCTGCGATCTCGTCGCGGTTTGCCGGCTGCTCGATAAACTGCGCCGCGCTGTCGAGCGCGCGGATCAGGCGCGCGAGAACGACATCCTGCCGCTCCGCCCATTGCGCCCGCACGGCCAGCACCTTCTCGGCGGCACGTGCGACAATCTCCGAGGCGAAATGCAGGATATGTCCGATCCCGAGATCGACGGCGACCGAATTCCACGGCGCGCCGACGCAGAAACCGTCGACCTGCCCCTTGGCCAGACTGTCGACCATGTAGGGCGGCGGCAACACCACCAGGCGCAAATCCTGGTCGGGATCGATGCCGCCGGCGGCCATCCAGAACCGGAGCTGGTAATTGTGATTGGAGAACGGGAACGTCATGCCGAAGGTGAGCGGTTCGGCGCAGAGCTTTCTGCGCTGCGCGACCACGGCGGCGAGCGCGCGCGCGCTCACCATCGGATCGGCCAGATCGCCGTCGGCTCGCTCGGCGATCGCCGCATGCAGGGCCGGCGATACGGTGATCGCATTGCCGTTCATGCCCAGTCCGAAAGGAGCGACGATCGGCACCTTGACATGACCGAGACCGAGGCTCGATGCCACCGCCACCGGCGCCAGCATGTGCGCGGCGTCGAACAGGCCGAGATTGAGCTTGTCGCGGATGTTCGACCACGACACTTCGCGCACCAGATCGAGTTCAAGTCCTTGCGCCGCGGCAAAACCCTTGTCGGCGGCGACGATGAGCGCGGCGGCGTCCGCCAGCGGAATGAAGCCGATGCGCAGCCGGTTTTCCCCGCTCATTTGAGAATCTCCGCCGCCGTGATCACCGATTGCGCGATTTCGACGATCTTCTTCTTCTCCCGCATGGCGGTGCTGCGCAGCAGGCTGTAAGCCTCGTCTTCCCCGAGATTCTTGGCTTTCATCAATATGCCTTTGGCGCGGTCGATGACCTTGCGCTCCTCCAGTGCCGTTCTTGTGCGCTCCAGCTCGTCCTGCAGTTTGGCGAAGGCGTTGAACCGCGAAATGCAGGTGTCGAGGATGCTCTTGACGCGTTCTTTTTTCAGACCGTCGACGATATAGGCGGAGACGCCGGCATCGACGGAAGCCTGGATCGAGGCGGTATCGCTCTGATCGACGAACATTGCGACCGGCCGCTTCACAATGCGGCTGACCTGAAACATCTGCTCGAGAACGTCGCGGCTCGGATTTTCCAGATCGATCAGGATGACGTCGGGATCGATGGCATAGATGCGCGCGAGCAGGTTCGTCATCTCGGCGACGCGCACGACCTGGGAATAGCCCGCCTCGCGCAGCCCCTGCTCGATGATGGCGGAACGCACGGGACTCTCGTCGACGATGACGATCTTCAGCGTCGGATCCATCGTTCTCCGCCGGGCCTTGCCATCCAGGTTGCATCCTTTTTGCGTGCGCGCCGGCTGCGGATGAGCAAGGAGCGTGCCGGGGGCGGTGCGCCGGCAAGGACGCCCGGAACCCGCGTCCCGACAAACGATGAAGGCATTGCCAACGGCAGAATATGATTAAAAAATAAGCACAAAATGACCTATTGTATGCAATCTCCAACGATCAGCGAAACGAAATCCACAGCCAGACCCTGCCCGATAATCAAAATCACCTAGGTCCGACAACTACTTGTAACCCGCGATTCCGTCCCGGGCACGTCTGGCACGCGGTTTGCGGAGGGAGGTGCGAGGTCGTCCATTCCCAGAATGTCGGAGGGTCTGATGAAACGTCGCGAATTCCTGAAATCCATGACTGCGCTGGCAGCCGGAACGGTGCTGCCGGCGACGCCGGCGGTGATGACGTCGGCATCCGCGCAGGCGCGCAAGGAAACCTTGCTGCTGGTGACCGAGAACGGTCCCAACAATCTCGATATCCACGGCGTCGGCACCAACCGGCCCGGCTACGAGGCCTCGTGGAACTGCTACGACCGGCTGATGTCGCACGGGGTCAAGAAGCTCGCGGACGGCAGCGAATCCTACGATCGCGACACCTTCACGCCGGAGCTTGCCGAAGAATGGAAGACCGGCGACATGTCGGTCACCTTCAAGCTGCGCAAGAACGCGAAATTCCACGACGGCACGCCGGTGACGGCGAAGGACGTGAAATGGTCGTTCGACCGCGCGGTCAGCGTGGGCGGCTTCCCGACCTTCCAGATGAAAGCCGGCTCGCTGGAAAAGCCGGAGCAGTTCGTCGCCGTCGACGACAGCACCTTCCGCATCGACTTCATCCGCAAGGACAAGCTGACGATGCCCGATCTCGCGGTGATCGTCCCGGCGATCTACAATTCCGCGCTGATCAGGAAGAATGCGACCGAAAAGGATCCCTGGGGCCTCGAATATACCAAGAGCAACACCGCCGGCGGCGGCGCCTACAAGGTGGTGAAATGGGAGCCGGGCACCGAAGTCGTTTATGAGCGCAACGACGACTGGAAGAGCGGCAAGCTGCCGGCGATCCGCCGCATCGTCTGGCGCACGATTCCCTCGGCGGGCAATCGCCGGGCGCTGATGGAGCGCGGCGACGCCGACATCTCCTTCGATCTGCCCTACAAGGACTTCGCCGAGATGAAGGCCGCCGGCAAGGTGCAGGTGGCGTCCACGCCGATCGGCAACGGCATCTATTATCTCGGCATGAACTGCAAGAATCCGCCTTTCAACAACGTCAAGCTGCGGCAGGCGGTCGCCTATGCCGTTCCCTACCAGAAGATCATGGATGCGGTGATGTTCGGACTCGCCAAACCGATGTTCGGCGCGGAGAGCAACAAGGTTTCCGATCCGGTCTGGCCGCAGCAGCACGGCTACGGCACCGACATTGCCAAGGCCAAGGCGCTGATGGCGGAAGCGGGATTCCCCAACGGTCTGGAGACGACCATCTCCTTCGATCTCGGTCAGGGCGTGGTCAGCGAGCCGATTAGCATTCTCATTCAGGAAAGCCTTGCGCAGATCGGGATCAAGGCGACGATCAACAAGGTTCCGGGAGCAAACTGGCGCTCGGAAATGCTGAAGAAGGAGCTGCCGATGATGGTCAACTTCTTCTCCGGCTGGCTCGACTATCCGGAATATTTCTTTTTCTGGTGCTATCACGGGCAGAACGCGGTGTTCAACACGATGAGCTATCAGGACAAGGAGATGGATGCGATGATCGACGCCGCGCGCAAGGCGGCGGCCGAAAACGACATGGCCGGTTACAAGGCGAGCGTGAACGGCTTCGTTACCAAGGCCTTTGAAGAAGTGCCGCGCATTCCCCTGTTCCAGCCGAACCTCAACGTCGCCTTGCAGAAGAATGTGAGCGGCTATCGCTACTGGTTCCACCGCCAGCTCGATTACCGCTCGCTGGTCAAGGCCTGACCGGCACGGGAGTTGCAACGGGAGTTGCAACGGGAGTTGCAACGGGAGTTGCAACGGGAGTTGCAACGGGAGTTGCAAGTCGGATGCGGACAATCCGGGTCGGTCGCGCCGCGGCCGGCCCGGATCGGGGGCGCGCCGGGAACGGCAAACGGTCAGGCAAACGGTCAGGAACGAAATCATGCTCCGCCAGATCGGAAAGCGGCTTGCGACCACGATCCCAAGCGTGATCGGGGTGGTGATCGTCACGTTTCTGCTCACCCGCGTCCTGCCCGGCGATACGGCCGCCTACTTTGCCGGTCCGGCGGCGACGCCACAGGCGATCGAGGAAATCCGTACCAAGCTCGGGCTCGATCGCCCGTTGCCGGAGCAGTTCGCGCGCTATGTGCGCGACGTCTCGCGCGGAGATTTCGGCACTTCGCTCACCACCGGCCAGCCTGTCGTCACCGAGATCGCAAGGCGGCTGCCGGCCTCCGCCGAGCTGACCTTGCTCGGCCTGCTGATCTCGCTGTCGATCGCCGTGCCGCTCGGCATCGTCGCCGCCGTGCGGCAGGGCTCGATCGTCGACCATGCCTGCCGCATCGTCGCCACCGCGGGCGTGTCGCTGCCGGTATTCTTCACCGGGCTGCTGCTGGTCTATGTCTTCTATTTCATACTGGGATGGTCGCCGGCGCCGCTCGGGCGGCTCGACATCTTCTATTCGGCGCCGGCACACGTGACCGGCTTCTATCTGATCGACAGCCTCATTGCCGGCGACCTGGGAACGTTTCGTGCCGCGGTGTCGCAACTGATCCTGCCGGCGGCGACACTGGCCATTTTCTCGCTCGCGCCCATTGCGCGCATGACCCGTGCATCGATGCTGGCGGTGCTCGCCTCCGATTTCGTGCGCACGGCGCGGGCGAGCGGGCTTTCGCCGCGCAAGGTGATTCTCACTTACGCTTTCCGCAACGCGATGCTGCCGGTGGTCACGACGCTGGGCATGGTGTTCTCGTTCCTGCTCGGGGCCAACGTGCTGGTCGAAAAAGTCTTCGCCTGGCCGGGCATCGGCTCCTATGCGATCGAAGCGCTGATCGCCTCCGACTTCGCGCCGGTGCAGGGCTTCGTGCTGACCATGGCCGTGCTCTACGTCGCGCTCAATCTTGCAATCGATCTGCTCTACGGCGTGATCGATCCGCGCGTGAGACTGGAAGGATGAGCGAGATGGCGCGTATCGATACGGTGGACGAAGGCGGATCGGCGGGCGTCCCGGATACGCCGGCGCCGCTCGCAAGACAGGCGTCGCTGCTCGGCCATGCACGCTACGTGATCGGGGAAAACCCGGTGACCGGAATAGCGTTCGCGCTGTTTGTGCTGATCGTGACTTGCGCCGTTTTCGGGCCATGGATTGCGCCCTACGACCCGCTCGCCAGCAACACCGATTCCGCGCTGCAGCCGCCCTCGGCGCGGCATTGGTTCGGCACCGATCAGCTCGGGCGCGATATACTCAGCCGCGTGATGGTGGCGGCGCGGCTCGATCTCGGCATCGCGGTGTCGTCGGTGGCGCTGGTGTTCGTGCTGGGAGGATTGTCGGGCGTGGCGGCCGGATTTTTCGGCGGCTGGACCGACCGCATCGTCGGCCGCATCGCCGACACCATCATGGCGTTTCCGCTTTTCGTGCTCGCCATGGGCATCGTTGCCGCGCTCGGCAATACCGTAACCAACATCGTGATCGCGACCGCGATCATCAATTTTCCGCTCTATGTGCGCGTCGCCCGCGCGGAGGCCAATGTCCGTCGCGAGGCCGGGTTCGTCATGGCGGCGCGGCTTTCGGGAAATTCGGACATGCGCATCGTGCTCACGCAGGTGCTGCCCAACGTGATGCCGATCATGGTGGTGCAGATGTCGCTGACGATGGGTTACGCGATTCTCAACGCGGCCGGCCTGTCCTTCATCGGGCTGGGCGTGCGTCCGCCTACGCCGGAATGGGGCATCATGGTGGCCGAAGGCGCCGGCTTCATCGTCTCCGGCGAGTGGTGGATTGCCTTCTTTCCGGGTGCCGCGCTGATGCTCGCGGTGTTCTGCTTCAACCTTCTGGGCGACGGATTGCGCGACATCGTCGACCCGCAGCGACGCACGTGAGGATGGCGATGGGCGAAACGGGCATGGCAGGGACCGGCGAGACGCGCCAGCCGCTGCTCGAGGTGCGCGATCTGACCGTCGAGTTCGCGACCCGGCGCGGCATCGTGCGCGCGGTCGAGCATGTCGGCGTGTCGGTCGGGCGCGGGGAGACGCTCGCGATTGTCGGGGAATCCGGTTCGGGCAAGTCCGTGACCTCCTACGCGGTGATGCGCATTCTCGATCGCGCCGGCCGTATCGCCGAAGGTTCGATCACGTTTTCCGGCATCGACGTGCGCAATGCGGACGAAAGCGAGGTGCGCGACCTGCGCGGACGGGAGATTTCCATGATCTTCCAGAACCCGCGCGCTGCGCTCAATCCGATCCGCCAGGTCGGCCGGCAGATCGAGGACGTTCTGATCCAGCATGTGCAGGCCTCCCGTTCCGACGCGCGGGCGAAGGCGATCGAGGCGCTGCAAAAGGTGCGAATCGCGCAGCCGCAGGAACGCTACCACGCCTATCCGTTCGAACTCTCCGGCGGCATGTGCCAGCGCGTAGTGATCGCGCTGGCGCTCGCCTGTCGCCCGCAATTGCTGATCGCCGACGAGCCGACGACGGGCCTCGACGTGACGACGCAGAAGGCGGTGATGGATCTGATCGTCGAACTGACGCGCGAAAACGGCATGTCGACGATCCTGATCACGCACGATCTCGGGCTTGCCGCCGCCTATTGCGACCGCGTTGTGGTGATGGAGAAGGGGCGCGTGGTGGAGACGGCGCCGTCGGCGCGAATCTTCAAGGCGCCGGAGCACCGCTATACCCGCAAGCTGATGCGGGCGACGCCGCGCCTTGGCGTCGACCTGCGCGCGCTGATGCCCGAGGGTATGGCACAGGCAGCCGCAATTCCTGCGGCCACCGCTACCGCCGGCCAGCCGCTGCTGACGGTGTCGAATCTCGTCAAGGAATATCCGCGCAAGGGCGTCGGCGGACCGCTTTCCACCGTGTTTCGCCGCAAAAACGAATTTCCGCAGAGCGAGGTGTTCCGCGCCGTCGACGGGATCAGCTTCGAGATCGGGCGGGGGGAGAGCGTCGGGCTGGTCGGCGAATCCGGCTGCGGCAAGTCCACGACCTCGATGATGGTGATGCGGTTGCTCGATCCGACGGCGGGCCACATCGCCTTCGACGGCGAGGATATCGGTTCGATCCCGGCGCGCTCGTTTGCGCGGTTGCCATTGCGCAAGCGCATCCAGATGGTGTTTCAGGATCCGACCGACAGTCTCAATCCGCGCTTTACCGCCGCGCGTGCGATCGCCGATCCGATCCTGCGGCTGGGCGAGGTCCGGGGCCGCAGCGCCGTGCGCGCGCGCTGCGAGGAACTGGCGCAGCAGGTCGGCCTGCCGGTCGATCTGCTCGACCGGTTTCCGCACCAGCTGTCCGGCGGGCAGAAGGCGCGCGTCGGAATCGCACGCGCGATCGCGCTCAGGCCCGAACTCGTGATTCTTGACGAACCCACCGCCGCTCTCGACGTTTCGGTGCAGGCGGTGGTGCTCAATTTGCTGCAGGATTTGAAGCTCTCGCTCGGCATGAGCTATCTCTTCGTCTCGCACGATCTCAATGTGGTCCGGCTTCTGTGCGACCGCGTCGTGGTCATGCAGGCGGGACGCATCGTGGAGGAGGGGGAGACCGTGCGTGTCCTCTCCGAGCCGGCGACCGGCTATACGCGCGAATTGCTGGCGGCCATTCCGCATCCGCCGCTATGATGTCCGCATGAGCGACATGAGCGCCGATACCACCGACGATTTCATCGATGCGGCGGCCATGCTGCTGGGGCTTCCCGTCGCGCCGGAATGGAAGCCGGCGGTGCGCGCCAATCTCGCGCTGACCCTCACATTCGCCCGGATTGTCGAGGAATTTCCGCTGCCCGACGACGCCGAGCCGGCGCCGGTTTTCGAGGCCTGACGTGACCTCCGCATATTCCTGGGTCTCGGCGGAGGCGATTGCGCGCGCGGTTGCAAGCGGGGAGACGTCTGCGGTGACGGTCACGCAGGCGGCGCTCGATGCCATCGCGGCAGGCAATTCCGCGCTCAACGCATTTACCGATGTCACCGCCGAACGTGCGCTCGCGCGCGCGCAGGCGCTGGATGCCGGACGCACACAGGGAAGGCCGATGGGTCCGCTCGCCGGCGTGCCCTTTGCAGTGAAGAACCTGTTCGACGTGAAGGGTCTGCCGACGCGGGCAGGATCGAAAATCAACCGCGCCTTGCCGCCTGCGGAGCGGGACGCGCCGCTGATCGAGCGGCTGGAGGCGGCCGGCGCCATTCTCGTCGGCGCGCTGAATATGGGCGAATATGCCTACGACTTCACCGGCGAGAATCTGCATGACGGTCCCTCGCGCAATCCGCACGATCCTGCGCGCATGAGCGGCGGCTCCTCGGGCGGCTCGGGCAGCGCCGTCGGCGGCGGCCTGGTGCCGCTTGCGCTCGGTTCCGACACCAACGGCTCGATCCGCGTGCCGTCCTCTCTATGCGGCATTTTCGGACTTAAGCCGACCTACGGGCGGCTGTCGCGCGCGCGCACCTTTCCCTTTGTCGCGAGCCTCGATCATCTCGGGCCCTTCGCGCGCTCGGTGCGCGATCTTGCGCTCGCCTATGACGCGATGCAGGGGCACGATCCCGACGATCCCGTATGCGCGCGGCGCGGCATCGAACCGTCTCTGCCTGCACTTGAGCAGGGTGCAGGGGGCCTGCGCATTGCGGTGGCCGACGGCTATTTCCGCAAGGGCGCTTTTGCGGAGGCGCGCGAAGCGGTCGAGCGCGTCGCAAGCGCGCTGGGCGCGACGCAGACGATCGAAATTCCCGAAGCCGAGCGGGCCCGCGCCGCAGCTTTCGTCATCACCACCAGCGAGGGAGCGGCGTTGCATCTGGACCGCCTGCGCAGGCAGCCGCGCGACTTCGACCCGGCCGTGCGCGACCGGCTGATCGCGGGGGCAATGGTCCCGGCCGCGCTGGTCCAGCGCGCGCAGAAGTTCCGCCGCTGGTACCGGCAACGCCTGCTGGACCTGTTCGGCAGCGTCGATATCGTCATCGCGCCGGCGACACCGTGCACCGCGCCGCTGATCGGCCAGCAAACCTTCGTTCTCGGCGGTGTGGAACTGCCGGTTCGGCCCAATCTCGGGCTCTATACGCAGCCGATCTCCTTTGCCGGTCTGCCGGTGGTGGCCGCTCCGGTTCCGCTCAGGCCGCTGCCGGTCGCGGTGCAGATCGTTGCGGCACCGTGGCGCGAAGATCTTGCCTTGCGCGTCGCCCACGAACTGGAGAAAAACGGTGTCGCCGAAGCGCCGCGGCCGAGGGTCTAGGCGTCCGGCGAGACGAGGAACGCAATGGATATCGACCTGCCGGACATCGTTGCAGAAGTGCGGGAAGCCTTTGCGCGCTACGAAAAAGCGCTGGTCGAAAACGATGTCGAAACGCTCGACGCCATGTTTCGCGACGATCCGCGAACGGTGCGCTACGGTGCGGGTGAGAACCTCTACGGCTATGCCGCGATCAAGGCGTTTCGCGCCGCGCGTTCGCCGGTCGGGCTGGGCCGAACCCTGGACAAGACCGTCATCACCACGTTCGGGCGAGATTTTGCGGTCGCATCGACCCTCTACCGCCGGCCGTCGGCGCCGGGAAAGATCGGCAGGCAGATGCAGACCTGGATGCGCTGTCCGGAGGGCTGGCGCGTCGTCGCCGCGCATGTGAGCCTGATCGATCCGCCGAAAGGGGAGACCTCATGACGATCCTCGCGCTTCCCGAGCGGGAGCGACCGGGCCTGTCCGGCCGTCGCACGCTCGCGGAGGAACTTCGCTTTCAGCTTGCCGACGAGATCGTGAGCGGATCGCTCGCTCCCGGCGCCGCGCTGGACGAAACCGAGATTGCCGCGCGGTTCCGCGTTTCGCGCACGCCCGTGCGCGAGGCGATACGTCAGCTGGCGGCGAGCGGCCTTGTAGAATCGCGTCCGCATCGCGGCGCGGTCGTCGCGCGGCCGAACGAGCAGCGGCTGGTCGGCATGTTCGAGGCCATGGGCGAAATCGAGGGCTTGTGCGCCGGACTTGCCGCCGAACGCATGACGGCGAGCGAACGCACCGCGCTTGGAGCTTTGCACGAGACCCTGCGCCAGCTCATCCATGTCGGCGAGCCGCAGCGGCATCACGAGGTGAACGAAGCGTTTCACGGCGCCATCTATGCAGGCGCGCACAACGACTATCTCGCCGAGATGGCGGTTGCGACGCGGGCACGCGTGCAGCCGTTCCGTCGCGCGCAGTTCCGCAATCTCGGTCGTCTGGCGAAGTCCTATGCCGAGCATGACGGCGTCGTGGTCGCGATCTTGCGCGGCGACCGTCAGGCGGCGGCGGCGGCGATGCGCAGCCATATCATGACGGTGCGGGAAGAATACGAAGCTTACGTGCAGTCGCTGGAATGAGCGGGGAAGTCCGCAAATTGCACTATCGGAGCAGCCGTCAGGCCGGCACCTTCTGCGCCGCCACATAGGCGCGCCAGCCGCCGAATTCCGAAATGTCGCGCGCATCGTGCACCGCTTCCGCTTCGACGAGAAAGCCCTGCACGCTGCGCCCGCCGGCGATCGACAGCGTGCCGATGCATAACGGAGCCGGTATGGCGGCGACAAAACGGCCGAAATGTCCGGCCGGCAGCGCCCAGATTTCCAGTTCGATCGCCGCACCCCGCCCCGGTGCAACGCGCAAAAGTCCCGGCTTGGGCGGATGCGTCCCGGCCAGTGCAAACAGCCGGTAGTCGGCAGCGGTGCGGGCGGTTTCGAGAAAACGCGCGCCGAGCGCGCGCAGTTCGCCATTGAGCGGCATACCGGAAAGATGCGCGCCGACGACTGCAACCGCAATTTCGTCTTTGCCTGGGGCGGGCGCAACCGGGGCCAAGGCCGGCTGCGCGGCATCCAGCGCGCCGAGCGCAAGCCCTGTTCGCGCGTGAAAGCCGCGCCCAAGGCTGGCAAGCGCTGCGTCCTGTCCGGCGGGTGCGAGAAAGGTGACGCCATAAGGCGTGCCTGCGGGGGAGACGGCTGCCGGCACGGCAAGGCCGCACAGGTCGAGCAGATTGACGAAATTGGTGTAGGTGCCGAGATTGCTGTTGAGTTCGATCGGATTGGCGGCAAGCTCCTTCACCGTGTAGGCGGCCGGCGCCGTCGGCACCATCAGCGCATCGGTTTGCGCGAAGATGTCTTCGGCCTTGCGGCGAAATTCGGCAAGCCGGTAGAAGGCCTTGAAGCCGTCCACGGCGCGCAGCTCGCGTCCGCCGGAAACGATCGCTCGTGTGACCGGATGCACTTTGTCGGGATTGCGTTCGATGAAGTCGCCCACCGCGGCATAGCGCTCGGCGACCCATGGACCTTCATAAAGCAGCCGCGCCGTTTGCAGCAGCGGCGAAATATCCGTCTCGACGACGTCCGCGCCAAGCATGCGCAACAGGTCCACCGCGGCGGAAAACGCCTGTTCCGCATGCCGGTCGCCGAAGAAATGCAGCTCCGACGCGGCGGGAACGGCAATGCGCAGATGCGGCGAAAAAGGTCCGAGTGCGCCGGTGGCAATCCTTCGCGAATAGGGATCGGCGGCGTCGAAGCCGGCCATGGCCTGCAATGCGGCGAAGGCATCGTCCGAGGTCAGAGCGAAAACCGACACGCAATCGAGCGAGCGGCAGGCGGGTACGACGCCTCCGGTCGGCACGAGGCCGAGACTGGGCTTGAGTCCGACAATGTTGTTCAGCCCTGCAGGGACGCGGCCCGACCCCGCAGTATCCGTTCCGAGCGCAAGCGGCACGATCCCGGTCGCCACCGCCACCGCCGAGCCCGAACTCGAACCGCCCGGGATCAGCGCCGGATTGAACGGATTGCGCGGCACGCCATAGGGTGAACGCACGCCGACGAGACCGGTGGCGAACTGGTCGAGATTGGTCTTTCCGATGACGATGGCCCCGGCGGCGCGCAGGCGCGCCACCGCCGCGGCGTCGGCATGCGGGCTGTAGGAATAGGCCGGACAGGCGGCCGTCGTCGGCAGGCCGGCGACGTCGATATTGTCCTTGACCGCGACCGGAATGCCGTAAAGCGGCAACTCGCTGTTGCCCGCCTGCGCCAGCGCGCGCGCCTCCGCCAGCGCCGCGGTCTCCTCACGCACGGATATGAAAATCGCGGGATCGCCGCGGTCTTTCAGGCGTGCGAACGAGCGGGCGATCGTGTCTTCGGGCCTGGTTTTGCCGGAGCGGTGGGCCGCCAGGATCGCTGCTACAGTCTCCGCCACGCTCGGCCCCCTCGTTCGAATCCGGCGCGCCGGTGCCGCCGTTTCCGGCAAGCATTTCAGCATTTTGCAGCGTGAATCCAACCTATTTTTTAGACCTCAGGCAGATCGAGAAATCCGCGCAGACGCGCCAGCATCAGCGTGCCGAGATGCTGCTGCGAATCGAACGTGCCCGAGCCGATCAGTCCGGCCAGTTCGTCCGCAGTGACGAGGCGCACCTCGATGCCCGGTTCGGGATCGCGTGCCGGCGCCCGCTCTCCCGTTTCGATGAAGAAAGAATGGATCCTGTTTGCAAGCCGGCCGGCGCAGGGCGAGAAGCTGCCGAGCGCATGCACGGTGCGGGCGGGGAATCCGGTCTCCTCCATCAGTTCGCGTGCCGCCGCATCGGCCGGGTCTTCGCCGTCATCGACCATGCCCGCCGGCAATTCCCAGGTGAAACGTTCGATCGCCGGGCGATACTGCCGAACGATCGGGATTCGCCGGTCCGGCGTCAGCGCCAGAATGCCGATATAATCGGCCTGAACGACCGCATGATAGGTCTGCGGCGGCGCTCCGGGCGCAAACTCGACATCTCGCGCGACAATCTCCGCCCAGGGCGAAAGTCGCGTCGTCTGTCGCGAGCGGATTTTTGGCCAGCCGTCGCTCATGGATCGTCTTCCGCGGCCGGGGCCGGCCCGTTACGACGCGCCGCCTTCGTTCAGCGGATCACGTTCGCGCCCTCGATGGCGCCCCAGACATCGACGAGCGGCTTGTTCCGAAATTGCGCCTCGCGATAGCAGGCATGCGGCGTGCACAGGATCAGGAGATCGCTGCGGTCGATAACCTCATCGAGCGGTCGCAGCGCCGGATCGGTTTGCACATAGGGGTCTGTGGTCAACACGTCTTTTGCCTGGCTGATGAGCGCGTTCTTGAACTTGTAGCTGAGCGAGGCGCGGGTGTCGTCCACCTCCGCCTTGAATGCCATGCCGAGCAGCCCGACCGTCATGTCGTGCAGCGGAAAACGCCGCTTGAGGTCGTCGATCACGTGCAGCACGAGCCCTTCGTTGATCAGCATCGCGGCATGGCCGAGCCCGAACTGGTTGCGCGCATAGGCGGCGAGCTGCATCGTGTCCTTGACGAGACAGGGGCCGGCGGCAAAGCCGGGACGGGTGATGTTTCGCGCGCGCGGATAATTGTGCTTCATCGCATTGAGAATGCGGTGATAGTCGAGCCCGGCGGAACGGGCGATCAGGTAGAACTCGTTGGTCGCGGCAAATTCGATATAGCGATAGGCATTGATGAACAGTTTTGCGAATTCGGATTCGAGCGGGGAAAGCGTCACGATTTCCGGCGCAATGGACCTGAACAGGTCCGCCGCTTCGCGCTCCGCTTCCGGCGTCGTGCCGCTGACGATCTGCGGCATGTTTCGGAGTTCGCGGATGCCGTAGCCCTGAACGACGCGTTCCGGGCAGAACGCGATTCTCAGATTGCGGCCCTTCGATTCCAGATAGCTGTGAACCCAGTCGGTGGTGCCGGGAAAGACCGTCGAGCGCAGCACCAGCAACTGACCGTCGGCCATGTGCGGCAACAGCGAGTCGATGCAGGCCTGGACGGCTTTTCGCACCGGATTGAGAAACTCGTCGACCGGCGTGCCGATCGTGACGATGACGGGTCCGCTTTTCGATATCTGCTCGGGCGCATCGGTGAAGACCAGGCGCCGGTTTTTCAGTGCCTTGGCGAGCAGATCGTCGGCGTCGTACTCGATATAGGGCAGGCGGCCGGATTGCAGGACGTTCAGCGTGTCGCGATTGATGTCGTTGACATTGACCCGCGCCCCGGCCTCGGCCAGCGCCAGCACCAGCGGGATGCCGACATGTCCGGCGCCGCCGACGACGGTGACATCGGCGTTTTCGACGGTGGTCGGCGCCATCGGCGTCATATCAGGACGGATATTCACGGCGTCTCCCCCGCACGTTTCCACAGCGTGATGCCCGGGCGGCGGGCCCGGGGCGGACCGCAAAGTATAGATCGGCAGATGCGGCGGAGTCTTGCCCGATCCGGCAGCGCCCGATCTCCGGCGAGGGCATAACGCGATCGCACATCCTAAAGCAAACGCGGCGCCGGCAGCGGCGTAATGAGTTGGCCGCGATAGCCGTTGGCGCGCAGTTTCGGCGCCAGTTCCTCGGCGATATGCCAGGAAAAGACCAATGCGGCGTCCGGTTGGTCCTCGTAGAGGCGCTGTTCGTCGACCACGGGAATCAGGGTTCCCGGCATGTACATGCCGATTTTCAGCGATCCTTTGATCTCGCAGACATAGTCGACGATCGCCTCGTCCAGCCCGACATAATTCACCAGCGTCGAGGCGCGCGAGGGCGCGCTGATCCCGGCGATGCGCGCGCCCTTCTCCTTGAACTCGCGCAACAGCGCATGCAGCCGCAGCTTCGACAGCATGACCTCGCGCCAGAATTCGCGCAGCCGCTGGCGCATCGCTTCGCCCCGGGGCTCGGCGCCGAGCATCTGCCGCACGCTGTCCTGCGCCGGATAGGCGCCCTTGCGCGCGGCATAGACACGGATCGACCCGCCATGCGAGGGAATCGGCCGCGCATGGAAGACCTCCAGCCCGTTCATCTCCAGCAGGTATTTGAGGCTGTGCAGCGAGTAATAGCGCAGATGCTCGTGATAGACCGTGTCGTATTGCAGGCGGTCGAGCAGCGGGATCAGGTAGTGCGATTCCGAAATGAAGACGCCGTCCGGCCCGAGCAATTCGAGAATGCCGTCGACGATCGCATGCACGTCTTCGATATGTGCAAAGCAGTTCGCAGCCGTGACCACGCGCGCGGCCCCGTGTTCCGCCTTCACCCTGCGTGCGATCTCGGCGCCGAAATAATGCTGCACGGTCGGAATGCCGCGGCTGTTGGCGATATGGCCGACATCGGTCGGCTCGATGCCGAGCACGCGGTAGCCTGCATCCCTGAAATTGGACAGCAGCGTTCCGTCATTGGAGCCGATATCGATGACGAGGTCGCCGGCCGACAATTTCAGCATGGCCGAGGATTCGCGGCACAGGTCGGCGAAATTGTCCCGCAGCAGGCGGGTGGTGCCGCTGGTATAGGGATATTCGGGGGGAAAGAGTATGACCGGATCGACCAGCAGGCCGAGCTGCACCAGTTCGCAGCGGCTGCAGAAGAACAGGTTGGTCGGAAACCAGGGCTGCTGGCGCGGTACCGCGCCGATCTTCACCATCTGGTTGACCGGCGGCATGTAGCTCAGCGTCAGCGCATTTTCGAGCGGTGCATGCCCGCAGACCTGGCAGCATTCCACCGGCACGCTGGCGCCGGTGCCGGCGGCTCGGGCAACTTTGGTCGGACGCAAGACAGACCCCCAGTTCGATCGGGAAAATGCAGCGCCTCAGGCGCTGGCCGCCAGATGCGCGTTGTCCCAGTACCACTGCACGGTGGGCGGCAGGCCCCGTTCCAGCGGAACGCGCGGCTTATAGCCCAGCGCGGCGAGTTTCGAAATATCCGGGCAGCGCCGGGGCGTACTGCCCTGCTGCACAGGGCCGGGCTGCAGGGCGATCTCGCGGCCGGCATGCGCAGCCACCCTGCGGGCGAGATCGGCAATGCTGACCTCCTCGGTCGTGCCCACGTGATAGATGCCGAGATGCTCGCCCCGCCCGCGCATCGCCATCACCCCCTCGACCAGATCGTCGACAAAGCAGAAGCTGCGCGTCTCCGCCCCGTTGCCCTGGATCGGGAAGGGTACCGGCCCTTCCGGGTGGGCCTGCATTTCCTTGCGAAAGCGCAGGGCGAATTGCGGGATCACATGCTCGAAGCCCATGTCGGGGCCGTAGACATTGTGCGGGCGGAAAATCAGCACGCGATCGAAAAACTTTCGCCCGTAATTGATGGCCATCAGCTCGCTGATGATCTTGCCTGCGCCGTAGGAAAAGCGCGGATTCATCGGATCGGGCACGATCAGCGGAACCGTCTCGCCGGTGGGGATGTGCGGCGGGGTCTGGTAGACCTCGGAACTGGAGGCGAGGATAAGTTTGCCGATGCCGTGCCGGCGGCAGGCGTCGATCACGTTGACCATGCCTTTCACGCCGACATCGAGCACGAGTTCGGGCGCGCTATAAAAAAACTCGGTCCCGTTGACGAAGGCGAGGTGATGCACTTCGTCCATGTCGCGCGCGGCGGCGAGAACCGTGTCGAAAACGCGCACGTCGCCGCCGACGAACTCGATGTCGTTCTCGACACCGGCGAGGCGGCGCGGCCGTCCGCGCGAATTGTCGTCGAGCACGCGCACGCTGCAGCCTTCGCGCAAGAGCCGCCTGACCAGCGCCGAACCGATGAAGCCGCTGCCGCCGGTCACGAGGACGCGCGTCGTCATGCATGGCTCCGCGCGTCGCAGGTCGTCGTCGGCATCGGGCGGAATCCTCGTCTTGGACCCGCTCTGTTGCGCGGGTCGGCCATTTGCTAGTATAGGATTTTACCCATCGCAACTCGGCGCCACATGCTCAAGCCGGAAAACGGCAAAGATCGTCCGATCGCCTGGTTCGGCCCGCATCTGTCCGGCGGGGAATTGGATCGGCTGCGCGACGTCCTGGAGCGCGAATATCTTAACGACGGCCCTCTGGCGCGCGAATTCGAACGCCGGATCGCGGCCTATGTCGGCGTGCGCCATGCGGTGGCCGTCACCAGCGGCACCGCCGCCATTTCCCTGTCGCTGATGGCGGCCGGGATAGGTCCGGGCGACGAAGTACTGGTCCCCGATCTCACCTTTATCGCCACCGCCAATGCCGTCCGCATGACCGGTGCGTCGGTGAAGCTTGTCGACGTCGAGCCGCTGCGGTTTGCGATCGATCCGCACCTGGCCGCCCGCGCCATCGGGCCGCGCACAAAGGCGATGGTGACCGTCGACGTCAACGGCCGGGGCGCGGACTACGCGGCGCTTGAGCCGTTATGCAGGGCGCACGGCCTTGCATTGATCTGCGATGCGGCCGAGGCGCTGGGCTCGCGACGGCATGGCCGCACGCTGGGCGGCTTCGGCATGGCGGGATGCTTTTCGTTTTCCGCCAACAAGACGGTCACGGCCGGGCAGGGCGGAATGATCGTCACCGACGACGACGCTCTGCACGACCGGCTGCGCGAGCTGAAGGATCAGGGGCGACGGCACGGCGGCACCGGCGGCGACGACCTGCATCCCGTGCTCGGGTACAATTTCAAGTTCACCGATCTGCAGGCCGCCGTGGCGCTGGCCCAGTTCGAGGAGATCGGGCAGCGATTGCAGGCCGCGGTCCGGCGCGACACCCGTTTCATGCAGCGCCTTGCCAATCAGCCCGGGCTTTCGCTGCCGCCATACGAGGAGCCGGGCGAAGTGCGGCAATGGACCGATGTGCTGCTCGACAATCGCGCCGCAATCTCCGCAGCGCTGGAGGCCGCCGGCATCGGCCATCGCTCCTTCTGGCTGCCGCTTCACCGGCAACAGCCCTATGCGGCCGACGACGCGGCCTTCCCGGTGAGCGTGGACGTGTCGATGCGGGGACTCTGGCTGCCGTCGCGTCTCGACATGACCGACGCCGATATCGAACGGACCTGCTCGGCGGTGGTGGCAGCCCTGCGCGCATCATGATCGTGCTGTTTCTTGCGCCGTCCGTGCATCGTCTGTTCGGGAAAGCCGACCGGCTGATGCGCGAGACCTTTCCCGACGCGGTGCATGTGGAGACCGCCGACGCGCTGGAAAGCCAGCCGCGGGCGGACCTGATCGTGAGCTTTCTGTCTCCGGTGATCGTGCCGCCGCGGTTTCTCGGCTGCGAGACGGTGAACTTCCATCCCGCGCCGCCGGACTATCCCGGGCGCGGCAGCGCCAGCATTGCCTTGTATGAAGGCGCGTCGCATTTCGGTGCGACTGCGCACCGGATGGCCGCAAAGGTGGACACGGGCGATATCGTGCTGACGCGGCGCTTTCCGGTTTCCTCCGACGACGGTTGCGACCGTCTGTTTGCGCGCGCGGAGGATCTGTGCCTCGACCTGCTTGGCGAGATTCTCGCATTCTATCGGCAGCATCGCCGGCTGCCGCCGCCCAACGGCGAGCGCTGGACCCGGCGGGCGATGACGCGCAAGGAATTCGAGCAATGGCTGATCCTCGATCCCTCCGACCCCGCCGATATGGAGCGCAAAATTCGCGCAGCGCGGCATCCGCGTTTTCCGGGGCCCTATCTGATCGTCAACGGCCGCCGCTTCGCCCTGTATGAGCGTTGACGCGGCAGCGGTCAGACCTTAAACAACCGCATTCCGCCCTCCATTGCCCTCATCCGAACGCGTTTCCGCGATGGCCGAATTCGCTCCGCAGACGGGTTCCGTTCACCCGATCCTGCTCACGGTGCTCCTGCCCGTCCGCAACGAGACGATGAACCTGCGTGTGATGCTGCGCATTCTGCGCGCGGTCCTCGCTGTTCCGCATGAGATCATCGTGATTTTCGACTCGGAGACCGACACCAGCATTCCGGTGGTCGAGGAAATGCGCGCGGTCTATCCGCAGGTCAGGCCGCTGCTCAATCGCTCCGGAATCGGCGTTGCGGGAGCGATCCGGGCGGGCGTGGAGAACGCGACCGGGGAACGGATTCTCATCTTCGCCGCCGACGAAGTGGGCCCGGTGCTGGCGGTCGAGGACATGATGGCGCTGATGGACGAGGGCGCGCAATTCGTCAGCGTCACGCGCTATGCGCATGGCGGCCGCCGGCTCGGCGGCACCGTCATCGGACACATTCTGTCGCGGCTGGCCAACGCAATCCTCAATACCGTTTCGGGCATGGGGCTGACCGATTCCACCACCGGCATCAAGATGTTCAGGCGCGCGGACTTCGACCGCCTCACGCGCGACGCCAATTCGGTCGGCTGGGCGATCGCTTTCGAAATGTCGATCAACGCCCAGCTTCAGCGCATGCCGCTCGGCGAGGTGCCGACCATTTCCATCGACCGTCTGTTTGGCGGCAAGTCGTCCTTCCAGCTCGTGCCCTGGGTCATCGGCTATTTCGGCTATTTCGCAATGGCCATGCGCCGGCTGCCGCGCGCGGGGCGCCCGCAGGTCAGGGTTCGCATTCCGCCCGGTATGTAGGCCATTGTGACAGGGGAAGACGCCCGGCATTGCTGTTGCCGAGCGTCTTGCGGCGGACTAGAGCTTCGGCATGACATCCGAGGGGTCTTCGCATTTCCACTGGCTGCGCAAGCTCATGCTCATGGGCCTGCTGGTCTGTGTCGTCGGCCTGCCGGTCAATGACATTGTCTGGTATTTCGTGCTGCTGGTGGCCGCGATTCTGATCGCCGTCGGCAGGGTGCGGACGCGACCGGCGGCGTGGGCCGGAGCCTGTCTGCTGCTGATCGCCGCGTTGACGCTGCAGGCCTTTTTGTCGCCACCGAAAATCGAAGAGGGCCATAACGCGTTCCTTGTCGACGAGCGCGAGAAGGCGCTGATCGACGCGCTGCCGCCGGAATTCTACCGGATCATGGCGGCCGAATTCGACAAGGCCTATCCGCCCGAGCGCCGCTGCCGGCCGGACACCGTCGGATGCTGGCGGCGGGGCGGCTTTCCCGACCGTGCCTACGCCTTTTCCGCCGACGGGCTTTACCACCGCGGCGCTTCGCGCGGAGCGCAGGCCGGCGATTTTTCGCGGCTGGTCAACGGCATCGATTTTACCGATCCCGTCTGGCTGCGGCTCGGGTTCACCAACGAATTGCGATACAACTGGATTTCGTCGGATAGCGACATCAGGCGGCTGCGGCGCGACCGTCGCATCTTCTCCGGTCTGCAGAACTGGCATCTGATGATGCCGTATTTCGTCATGTATCGGTTTCCTGCGGCCTTTGCCGGCGGCCAGCTCTGCTGGGAGGGCTCGGTGATCTGGGAAGAGCGCCCGGACCGTCCGGTGCTGCTGACCAACACATCCTGGGCGTGCCGGCAAATCGAGGCCTCCGACATCGGAAACCGCATTGTCGGGCTTGGCATCCGGCCGGACACGCTGGCCATGTCGCTCGATCCGCCGATCACCGTTCTGCTCTGGCAGGCGGCCTACGGGCTCGGCAAATTCGGAATAATGATTGCGACGATCGGGCTCCTGCTGCGCTGGCAACGCAGCCCGGCGCTGGCTTCGATCCTTGTCGGGCTCGGCGTGACCGTTGTGGCGCTGCACGACGTCACCATGCTGGGCGGATGGCGTCCGCTCGACGGCGGCGACGACGGCCTGTTCTATGAAAGCGTCGGGCGGGACATCGCGCAAAATCTGGCGACCGGAAATGTCCTTGCCGCGTTACGCGGCGGCGAGGATGTGTTCTATTTCGGCGGTCCGGGTTTGCGTTATCTGCGCGCGCTGGAGCGGCTGATCTTCGGCGACACGAATTTCGGCTATCTTGCGGCGCTGCTGCTGATGCCGGGAATCCTGCTGGCACTCTATCGGCGATTTCTGCCGGGTCGTCTGGCGATCGCGCTCGCGCTGATCTTCATCGCCGTGCCCGTCGGCATGATGTTCGGAACGAGCTTCCTCAACTATGTTCGCTGGGCGGCGCGCGGCTTTGCCGACCCGGCCGCCGCGATCGCCGCCCTGTCCGCGGTTCTGCTGCTGGTCGGCCGCACGCGCGAGGGGCCCGACGCCCGCTTCGGTCCGGCGATGGCGGCGGGGCTGCTGTTTGCGCTGGCCATTTTCATCAGGCCGAATCTCGCGCCGTTCTGCGCGGTGATGCTGACCGGCGCGGGTCTTGCCGGACTGATGCAGCGGCAATGGATGCGGATCGCCGGGCTGTGCATCGGCTTTCTGCCGTTCACGGCGATGCCGCTGCACAACTGGTATTTCGGCAACGTGTTCGTCCTCTTCAGCACCAATTCGGCGCATCCTCTGACCTATGTGATGCCGCCGGCGGCCTGGCTCTCCGCTTTCGGCGAAATGGTGCGGCTGGATTTCGGCGGCGAGCATGTCCTGCGCGGCATGCACCAGATTCTGGACTGGCTCGCCGGCCCGACCGAGCTGTGGCTGTTTGCGCCGCTGCATGCGGCGGCAGTGGCGGTCGCCCTGCATGTCGCCTGGCGCGGCAAGCGCTACGACCCCTGGCTGCGCCTGATCGCGGCGGCGGCGCTCGCCCAGCATTCGGTCGCGCTGTTCTATATCGCGACCCCGCGCTATCACTTCTTCACCTGGCTGATGACCGGCCTTGCGGTGATGGCGTGGTTGCACCGCGAAGGCTTTCCGGCCTGGCGGCGGCGCTGGCCGCATGCCTGGCTGCGCTGGCGTCTGCATCCGGTCCGGCTCGCGGTGCGCGGCGGCCTGCGCCGGCTCGAACGCTCGGGATTCGCGCAGACCGCCTGACGCGCGCTCACCCGGCGTTGGAGCCTTTGGCGGCGAATTTGCGCAATTCCATTTTCGCGACCGTCTCGCGATGCACTTCGTCCGGGCCGTCGGCGAGGCGGATGGCGCGGGTGCGGGCGAACGCATAGGCGAGGTGGAAATCCTGCGATACGCCGCCGCCGCCGCAAACCTGGATGGCGCGGTCGACCACTTTCTGCGCCACGTTCGGCGCCACCACCTTGATCAT
This sequence comes from uncultured Hyphomicrobiales bacterium, assembly GCA_964456755.1. Lineage (GTDB taxonomy): Bacteria > Pseudomonadota > Alphaproteobacteria > Rhizobiales > Xanthobacteraceae > Pseudorhodoplanes. The sequence continues at coordinate 12,200 of CAYWCE010000012.1, read as the reverse complement.
GGCGATTTCGGTGCGCGCCGCCTTGTTGCCGACCGTGTCCATCATGTGCGCGGCTTTCAGCGTCAGCAGCCGCGCCTGGTCGATCTCCATGCGCGACTCGGCGATCCAGTGCCGCGTCACCCCGTGTTCGGCAATGCTGCGGCCGAAGGCCGTGCGGGTCAGCGCGCGCTGGCACAACGTTTCCAGGGCGCGCTCGGCAATGCCGATCATGCGCATGCAGTGATGGATGCGGCCGGGGCCGAGCCGGCCCTGCGCAATCTCGAAGCCGCGCCCTTCGCCGAGCAGGATGTTGGAGGCCGGCACGCGCACATTGTCGAAAACCACCTCGGCGTGCCCGTGCGGGGCGTCGTCATAGCCGAACACGCTGAGCGCGCGCACCACTTTCACGCCCGGCGTGTCGAGCGGCACCAGGATCATCGACTGGCGCCGGTGCGGCGGGTTGTCCGGACTGGTCTCGCCCATGACGATGGCGATCCGGCAGCGCTTGTCCATCGCCCCCGACGTCCACCATTTGCGGCCGTTGATGACATAGCGTTCGCCCTCGCGCACGATTGCGGCGCGGATATTGGTGGCGTCGGAGGAGGCGACGTCGGGTTCGGTCATCGCAAAACAGGAGCGGATTTCGCCGGCAAGCAGCGGCTTGAGCCAGCGTTCCTTCTGCTCGGCCGAGCCGTAGAGAATCAGCGTCTCCATGTTGCCGGTGTCGGGCGCCGAGCAGTTGAACGGCTCGGCGCCGATCGGCGATCGGCCCATGATCTCGCAAAGGGGCGCATATTCGAGATTGCTGAGCGCGTCGGGATCGTGCTTCTTCGGCAGAAACAGGTTCCAGAGTCCGGCTGCCCTGGCCTTCGTCTTCAGTTCGCCCATGACCGGCGGTTCGGCCCAGCGGTCGCCGGCGGCGAGCTGGCGCTCGAATTCGGCTTCCGCGGGATACACATGCTCCTGCATGAAGACGGCGATCTGTTCGGCCAGATCCCGGGAACGCGCGCTTTGCTCGAACATGACGAGGATCCGTTTCAGGCGGCCGGCGGCATCCCGGCGAGAAGCCGCAGGTGATGATCGGCGGTTCCGAACAGCGTGTCTATCGCGGTCAGCCGCTTGAAGTATTGACCTGCCGCATATTCCATCGTCATGCCGATGCCGCCGTGAAGCTGGATCGCCTGCTGGCCGATGAAGCGACCCGAACGGCCGATCTGAACCTTGGCTTCCGAGATCGCACGGCGCCGCTGCGCGGCGTCGGGCTCGTCGGCCGTCATCGCAGCATACATCGCCATGCTGCGCGCCTGCTCCAGCGCCACCAGCATGTCGGCGGCGCGATGCTGCAGCACCTGCAGATTTCCGATCGGCGCGCCGAATTGCCTGCGCGTCTTCAGGTATTCGACGGTCATTTCGTGCAGGGCGGCCATCGCACCCACCGCTTCCGCGCACAGGGCGGCGATGAGGCAGTCGCAGGCCTGCAGGATCGGCGCATGGGCCTCGCCCGGCACGCCGAGCGCGGCTTCGGCCGGCACCCGGACATTGGCGAAGGTGACCTCGGCCGCGCGCAGGCCGTCGACGGTCGGATAGCCGCGCCGCGAGATTCCGCTTGCGCCGGCGGAGACGCAGAACAGGCCGATCCCCGCGGCGTCGCGCCGGTCGCCGGACAACCGTGCGGACACGATGAAATGATCGGCGCTGTCGCCGTTCGCCACCAGCGACTTCTCTCCGTCGAGGATAAAATCGTCGCCCTGTCTGCGCGCCGCGAGCGCAACGTCGGCAAGATCGTAGCGCGCCTGCGTCTCGGCATGGGCGAACGCGACCAGCGTCTCGCCGGCGGCAATGCGCGGCAGCAATGCACGAATGGCCGGTTGCGCGTGCTGCAGCAGGCGGGGGGCAACGACGGCATTGCCGGAATAGGGTTCGAGCGTCAGCGCCCGGCCGAAGGCTTCCATCACGATCATGGTTTCGACCGGTCCGCCGCCGCTGCCGCCGTCAGCCTCCGGAAAGCACAGGCCGATCAGGCCCAGTTCCGCATATCGGCGCCACATGGCGCGGCTGAAGCCGTCCGGCTCCGCCATGTATCGCTTGCGCTGCGCATGATCGTAGCGGTCGGCGAGGAGACGTCCGATGCTGTTGTCCAGAAGCCGCTGCTCTTCGCTCAGTTCGAAGTCCATGGCTAAAGTCCGAGGATCGCCTTGGCGATGATATTCTTCTGGATTTCGCTGGAGCCGCCATAGATCGAGGCCTTGCGCCAGTTGAAGTAATGCGGCGCGAGCGTCGCCGCCCAGTCCGGGCCGACCGGCGGCTCGTTCCAGCGCTCGGCGTCTTCCTGCGGCATGCGGTCGGGCCACATATAGGGGCCGGCCACCTCCAGCAGCAATTCGCTGATCGCCTGTTGCAGTTCCGAGCCTTTGATCTTGAGAATGGAGGAGGCGGGATCGGGCCTGCCGCGCTCGCCGTTACGCTCGCGCGAGACGACGCGGAGCTGGGTGATTTCCAGTGCGCGCAACTCGACCTCGACCGCGGCGATTTTCATGCGGAATTGCTCGTCCTCGATCAGCGGTCGCCCGTCCGCTATCGCCAGCGCCGCCAGTTCGCGCACCCGGCGCAGCCGCGCCTTGGAAATGCCGATGCGTGCGATTCCGGTGCGCTCGTTGCCGAGCAGGAATTTTGCGTAGTCCCAGCCCCTGTTCTCTTCGCCGACCAGATTGGCGGCCGGCACGGAGACATTGTCGAAGAACACTTCGTTGATCTCGTGCCCGCCGTCGAACGTCTGGATCGGCCGCACGCTCACTCCCGGCGATTTCATGTCGATCAGCAGAAACGAGATGCCCTGCTGCTTCTTCGCCGCCGGATCGGTGCGCACGAGGCAGAAAATCCAGTCGGCATATTGTGCGAGCGTGGTCCAGGTTTTCTGGCCGTTGACGATGTAGCGGTCGCCCTCGCGCCGGGCCGCGGTCGCCACCGCGGCAAGATCGGACCCGGCGCCCGGTTCGGAAAAGCCCTGGCACCACCAGTCGTCCAGATTGGCAATGCGCGGCAGGAAGCGCCGCTTCTGCGCCTCGCTGCCGAAAGCAATAATCACCGGGCCGACCATGTTGACGCCGAATTGCAGCGGCTCGGGCGCAGGCGCCTGCTGCAGTTCGTCGCGGAACAGATAAAGCTGCACCGGGCTCCAGCCGGTGCCGCCCCATTCCACCGGCCAGTGCGGCACCGCCCAGCCGCGCGCGTTGAGGATTCGCTGCCAGGTCACGATCTCTTCTTTGCCGAGGCGGCGGCCCTCGATCGTCTTGCGGCGGATCGTCTCGGGCAGCGCGCCGTGGATGAAGGCGCGAACCTCGTCGCGAAAGGCGATTTCCTGCGGCGTGAAGCGAAGCTGCATCAGCTTGCCTCCGGCAGCGCCGCCTGCCTCGGCTCGAATTTTCGCCGCTCCTCCTCGACAAGATCGCGCTTGGAGAATTTTCCGACGCTGGTGCGCGGCAGTGCAGCGCGGATTTCCAGCGCGGCGGGCATTTCGTGCCGCCCGATTTTGTCGGCAAGGAAGGCGCGCAGGGCGTCGAGCGAAAGCGGGGCCGCGCCCTGGCGAAGCTTGACGAACGCCTTGGCCGCCTCGCCGCGATAATGATGCGGAATGCCGATCACCGCCGCTTCCTCGACGTCGGGATGCTCGTAGATCGCTTCCTCGATCATGCGCGGATAGACGTTGAAGCCGCCGGATACGATCATGTCCTTCTTGCGGTCGACGACGAAGAGAAAGCCGTCCTCGTCCAGATAGCCGATGTCGCCCGACAGCCAGAAGCCGTCGACAAATGCTTCGGCGTTGTCCTGCGGTCTGTTCCAGTAGCCGCGCACGACATTCGGCCCCTTGATGCGGATTTCGCCCCGCTCGCCGATCGGCAGCACGCGGCGCGGGTCGTCGAGCGCGACGATCTCGATGACGATGCCGGGCAGCGGCACGCCGGAGGAACCGGGCTTGCCCGGCCGCAAGATCGGCTGCGTCGCCGCCGCAGGCGAGGTCTCGGTCATGCCGATACCGCTGCGCAGCGGCTTTCCGGTCAGCCGCTCCCAGCGCTCGCCGACTTCGACCGGCAGCGCCGCGCCGCCCGAACTGCACGATACCAGCGAGGAGAGATCGCGCCGGAGCAGGTCTGGATGGCTGCACAGCGCGATCCACATTGTGGGCACGCCGTTGAGATGCGTCGCGCGGCGGATTTCGATGTCGTCGAGCGTGGTATCGGGATCGAATTTTTCGCGCAGCAGCACTTCGTTGCCGTTGCCGAGATGTCGCAACATCACGGTCGACAGCGCGAAGATATGGAACAGCGGCAGCGCGCAGATGGCGCGCGCCTTGCCCGGCGGGATGCTGCTTTGCGGATTGAACCAGGCATCGTAGATCGCGCAGGAGGCGGTGATGTTGGCGTGCGTCAGCATCGCGCCCTTGGGGACGCCGGTGGTGCCGCCGGTATATTGCAGGACGGCGACATTCTCCTTGTCGATCGCCGGCCATTGTGCGGGCGGACCGGCGGCGAGCAGCTTCGACAGCGCGATTACGCCGTCCTGCTGCGGCACGACGGCGGGCTGCATTGTCGGCGGCCCCCAGGCGGCATTGTCGGCGACGACCAGCGTTCCGATATGGCCGGCCGCTTTCAGCTTCAGCGCCAGCGGCAGCAGCGGAGCGACATTCGCCGTCAGCACCATGCGCGTGCCGCTGTCATGCAGCTTGTGGATCAGCTCGCGCTCGGCATCGAGCGGGCTCAGTTGCACGGCGCGCGCGCCGGCGCGGGTCGCGGCAAACAGTGCGATCGTGTGGTCGGGTGAATTGGGCAGATACAGGCCGATGCCGTCTCCGGAACCGACTCCATGGGCGATCAGGCCGGCCGCGAGCGCATCGGCGCGCCCGGCAAGCGCGCGGTAGCTGAGCCGGGTGTTGCGGAATTCGATTGCCGGCTTTTCCGCATGCCGCGCGGCGCTGCGCTCAAGCAGCGCCGGCAGCGTCATGGTCTCGATCGGCGCATCCCAGACGATGCCCGGCGGATAGGATTTTTCCCAGACGAAGGGTCTCCCGGACGGCATCAGCGCTTCAGCGAGGCGAAGCCGCGCTCCTCCGCCGCCAGCCGCGCAAGCAGCGGTGCGGGCTCGTGCCTTGCGTCTCCGGTCTCGCGCGCGAACGCGGCCAGCCGGTCGCGCACGTAGGCCGGTCCGAGCGTGTCGGCATAGAACATCGGCCCGCCGCGCCAGAGCGGGAAGCCGTAGCCGTAGACCCAGATGACGTCGATGTCGCCGGGTCGCAGCGCAATGCCTTCGTCGAGAATGCGCGCGCCTTCGTTGATCATCGGGAAAATCAGGCGCTCGACGATCTCCTCGCGCGAGAATGCGCGCCGCGCGACGCCGAGCCGCTTCGCGGTTTCCGCGATCAGCGCCGCGACCTCCGGGTCGGGGCGCGGCGTGCGCGAGCCGCTTTCGTAGATGTAGAAGCCCTTGCCGGTCTTCTGTCCGAAGCGGCCCATCTCGCACAGCCGGTCGGCGATTTCCGCGCGCGCGCCCTGCGCCTTGCGCATGCGCCAACTGACATCGAGTCCGGCAAGATCGCTCATGGCGAACGGGCCCATGGGGAAGCCGAATTCGGTCAACGCGCCGTCCACATCGGCAGGCAGCGCGCCCTCCAGCAGCACGCGTTCGGCTTCGATCGATCGCGCGCGCAGCATGCGGTTGCCGACAAAGCCGTGGCAGACGCCGACGACGACGGGGATTTTGCCGATCCGGCGCCCGAGCGCGAGCGCGGTTGCGAGCACGTCCGGCGCCGTTTCCCTGCCGCGCACGACTTCGAGCAGACGCATCACGTTGGCCGGGCTGAAAAAGTGCATGCCGACGACAGAAGCGGGGCGCGCCGTGGTGGCGGCGATGGCGTCGACGTCGAGATAGGAGGTATTGGTGGCCAGCACCGCGTGTGGCGGCGCCAGGCGGTCGAGCGCGGAAAAGACCTGCCGCTTGACCTCCATCTCTTCGAACACCGCCTCGATCGCAATATCGGCCGCGGCCACTGCATCCATGTCGGTCGTGCCCTGGATCAGTCCGATGCGCCGCTCCGCCTCCGCATCGCTCAGGCTGCCGCGCGCGGCGGACGCGCGATAGTTTCGCGCGACGGTGTCGAGGCCGCGTGTCAGCGCCTCGCCGGTGGTTTCGACCACCGTCACCGGAATGCCGGCGCTGGCAAAGCACATGGCGATGCCGCCGCCCATGGTGCCGGCACCGATCACCGCCGCGCGGCCGATGTCGCGCGGCCGGATTTCCCGTGTCAGGCCGGGAACCTTCGCCGCCTCGCGCTCGGCAAAGAAAATATGCCGTTGCGCCTTCGCCTGATCGCCGCCGCGCAGTTCCATGAACCTGGCGCGCTCGCGTTCGAGCGCGATATCGATCGGCACGTCGAGCGTCCAGCGCAATGCCTCGATCGCCGCAGCCGGGGCCTGCAGCGCGCGGCCGCGCCTCGAATGCGCGGCGACGATCGCGTCGAATTTGGCCGGGTCGGCGCGCAGCGGGGCGAGTTTGTCGTCCAGATCGCGCACGCGGCGCAGCGGCTTTTTCTCCGCCACTGCCCGGTGAGCGAAAGCGATCGCCGCCTGCCTGAGATCGCCTTCGACGATCGAATCGATCAGTCCGAGTTTGAGCGCCTCGGCGGCGGGGATCGGATCGCCGGACAATATCATTGCCGCCGCCTTCTCCATGCCGATCAGGCGCGGCAGGCGCTGCGTGCCGCCGGCGCCGGGGATCAGCCCGAGCTTGATTTCCGGCAGGCCGAGCCGCGTGTCCGGCAGTGCGATGCGGAAATGGCACGCCAGCGTGATTTCCAGCCCGCCGCCGAGCGGCGTGCCGTGCAGCGCCGCAATCACGGGCTTTTGCACCGTGTCGATCAGCGCGATCGCCTCGACGAGGCTCGGCGACATTGGCGGCTTGTCGAATTCGGCGATGTCGGCGCCGGCAATGAAGGTTCGGCCGGCGGCGGTGAGCACGATGGCGGTGACCGCGGGGTCGTCCTTTGCGCGGGTGAAAGCGTCGACCAGGCCGCGGCGGACATCGTGGTTGAGCGCATTGACCGGCGGGTTGTCGACGGTAATGACCGCGATATCGCCCTCGCGGCGTAACTCGACCGGCCCCGGCATCGGCAATCCCTGCGCTTTTACCCCGACGCCCCGATTAAGCGGGGCGGTCGCAGAGCGTCAACGCAAAAAGCGTCGATACCGCATTGCGGAACGGCGTTTTGCAGAATTGACCTTTGCATCCCGGCCTGCTGCCATGTCCGGCGGGCCGGAACGGCAGGTGCGCGCATGAGCATTCAGGAAGCGATCCCGGCGGCCGGCGGCATGCTCGGCGAGATGATCCCCGCCAACGACCGCAAGTTCGTGGTGGCGCTGGCGCGGGGCCTGGAAGTGCTGCGGGCGTTCACGCCGTCCGACGGCCTGCTCGGCAACAACGAGATTGCGGCGCGCACCGGGCTGCCCAAGGCGACGGTGACGCGGCTCACCTACACGCTGACGCGGCTTGGCTATCTCGTGCATATCGCGCGTCTGTCGAAATACCAGCTTGCGCCCGGCGCGCTGGCGATCGGCTATTCCACGCTTGCCAACATGCGTATCCGGCAGATCGCCAGGCCGCACATGCAGGCGCTGGCGAATTATTCGGGCGCATCGGTTGCTCTCGGCAGCCGCGACCGGCTCAACCTGCTCTATGTCGAGCATTGCCGCGCGAAATCCGCGGTGATGCTGCATCTCGATCTCGGCTCGCGCATTCCCATCGCCACAACCGCCATGGGGCGCGCGCTGGTTGCGGCGCTGCCGGACGGCGAGCGCGAATGGCTGCTGCGCCACATTGCGCGCAAGGAGGGGAAGCGGTGGCCGAAACTGCGTGCGGGCCTGGAGCGCGCGGTGAAGGATTATGCGGCGCGCGGCTTTACCATATCCGTCGGCGACTGGCAGAAGGACGTGGCCGCGGTTGGCGCCCCGCTCGTGCTGCCGGACGGGTCCGGCCTGTTCGCATTCAATTGCGGCGCGCCCGCCTTTCACTTCAGCCGTGAAAAGCTGGAACAGGATATCGGGCCGCGGCTGGTGACGATGGTGCGCAACATCGCGGCGGAATTGAACCGGCGATAGCCGGCTAGGATGCGACGGCAAGGGACGGCGATGGTACCGCAGCGCCTTGCGCCTCCGCGGCAAACCTGAAGCACTGCCGTCCGGCAAATTTGGCGCGATAAAGCGCCGTATCGGCAAGCGACATGAGTGCATCGTATTCGGCCGCGTCGCGCGGGCCGAACGCCACGCCGATGCTGGCGCCGCACGTCAGCGTATGCCCCATGACCTCTACCGGCCGTTCGACCGCCCGCAGGATTTTGCGGGCGAGACGCGCGGCGTCCTGCTCGTTCCGCGCCGAAGACTGCAGGATCGCGAACTCGTCGCCTCCGATCCGTGCAACGCTATCGTTTGCGCGTGCGCATTGCCTCAGCCGCAATCCCAGCTCCTTCAGCACGCAATCGCCGATCTGGTGGCCCAGCGCGTCGTTGATCGGCTTGAACCGGTCGAGATCGAGCATAAGCAGTGCAAAGCCGTCGCCTTCGCGAGCGCAATGACGCAGCGCCTGCTCGACTTTCTCGCGGAACAGCACGCGATTGGCGAGGCCGGTTAGGTCGTCGTGCCGCGCCATTGCGGCGATGCGTGCCTCGGCAAGTTTGCGCTCGGTAATGTCGGTGAAGGTGCGCACCAGCCCGCCTTCCGGGGTGGCCGTGGTGCGTATTTCGAGCACGGTTCCGTTCTGCCGTTTCCGCTCGTATCGCGCGACCCGGGTGTCGAGCCCGTCGCCCAGCAGCATAGCGCGCACGTCGGCATCGAAGTCGTTGTTGTCGAATTCGCCGCGTTGCCAGAGATAGTCCAGCATCTCCTTGAGCTTGCGCTGACCCTGCATCCAGTCCGGCGGCAGGTCGACGAGTTCGATCATGCGCCGGTTGAGAACCTGGACTGTGCCGGTCGCGTCGACCATGAGGATGCCCTGATCGATATTCTCCAGCGTGGTACGGAGCCGGTCCTTGCTTTCGCGCGCATTCAGTTCGCCGCGGCGCAGCGCCTCGTAGGCGATCTCCAGCCTGCGGCGATGTCTGACGCTCAAGATCATGACGATCGCGACGAACAGGGTGATCGCTGCCGCGGCGGAGATGAGCATCCAGGCGGTGCGGCGGAAATGGGCGAATACGTCTTCTTCCGCCATGCCGACCAGAACGGCGAGCGGCAGATCGCCGACCTTGCGATAGGAAATGGCGCGCACGACGCCGTCGAAACGCCCGTCGTTGACGTAGGAACCCGACGGCCTTTCGTGCAGCCGCTCGAGAACGCCGCGGCTCGGCGGCAATTGTGAAATGTCGCGCTGGCTGCCGCGAATGGCGCGCAAATACCCGTCAGTGCCAAACAAGGAAATTGCGCCACGCTCGCCGATATCGATCGTCTCATAGAACTTGATGAGTTGCGCGGGATCGAGCGAGGCGACAATGGTGCCGGCGAAGCTGCCGTCCGGTGCGATCAGGCGGCGCGCCAGATGAATCATGACCTTGCCCGTAGTCCGTTCCCGGATTGGCCGTCCGATGTGGAGATTGTCGTCGGTGGATTCCGCGAACGCCTTGAAGTGTTCCCGGTCGGCGACATTCAGTCGCGACGATGTGCCGAACGAGGAAGCGATCAGGTCTCCATGTGCGTCGAAAATGCCGTAACGGAACGTGGTGACGATAGGTTCTACGGGTCCGTTCTCGCCGTCGGCAGCGAAGAGGCCCGGGCTGCGGCTGTAGAGTTCGCGCATCACCAGCAGCTTGTCGTCATAGGAGCGAACAAGCCTTGAAATGTGCTCGTCGAAGCTTCGGGCGAGGTTCGACGTTTCCTGGAAAGCGACGCGCAATGCTGCGCGCTTTTCGCCGTACAGGTGCAGGGCGGTGCCCGCCCAGACCAGCGCGATCATGATGAGACCGAGAGCCATGGTGCCCTGCAGCGATGCACGCAACCACGCTCGCACGATGCCTCTCATTGGTACGATTCCACTTGCTGCTAAGCCTCCGACCCGAATGCAATTTACATAAAGAGTTCGTATTAGAATTCTGTTACTAACCCCGGTTTGCTTTGGGTGGCACTTTATTAAGAATGACCCGACGCTGCGCCCTGCTGCGGCTGCCCCGTTCGCGCGCCTCGCAGGATCCCTGATGGCGCGAACGGGAGGATGGTTAATGACTTCGGTACTGGACAGAGCAAGACATGAAGTTGCGCTCGGCAACCGCATTCTTGCGAACGAGGGCATACTCGATGCCTTCGGGCACGTCTCGTTGCGCCATCCCGGCAATCCAGGCCGTTATCTGCTGTCGCGTTCGCGTGCCCCCGAACTGGTCGAGCCGGCCGACGTGATCGAATTCGATCTCGATTCCGGCCCGGTGAAGCCGACGAAGGAGAAGCTCTATCTGGAGCGCGTCATTCACGGCGAAATCTACAAGGCGCGGCCGGACGTCAATGCGGTGGTGCATCACCACGGGCCCGCGCTGCTGCCGTTCTGCATTACCGGAACGCCGCTGCTGCCGGTGTTTCATCTCGGCGCGGCGATCGGAGATACGGTGCCGTTCTGGGACCAGCATACGGAATTCGGCGATACCGATCTGCTCGTGGTCAAGCCGGAGGAAGGGCGTTCGCTCGCCCGCGCGCTCGGCGGACACGCATTGGTGCTGATGAACCGGCACGGTGCGACGGTTGTCGGCGCGACGGTACAGGAACTTGTTTTCCGCGCGATCTATTCCTGCCGCAATGCCGAATATCAGTATCGGGCGCAGGCGCTCGGCAAGGTGGTGCCGCTGCATCGCGGCGAGGTCGAGAAGGCGCGCTCGATCCATGCGCATCCCAATGTGACGATGCGTACCTGGGATTACTGGACGATGCGGCTGGAGCGCTCGGGCAACGGCCTGCGCAGACGGACCCGTTCGTCCGCCCCGGTCCGCAAGGCGCCGCACCGGAGCGGAAGGCGCCGCTAGCGGCCGGTGCCGGGGCGCGGGCGGAGCCGTTCGGGGGCCGGATCGTGCCGGCGCAGCGCGCGAGCCGCGCTCACACTTCTACTTGCATTCGCGTGTGGCCGCGCCGATCGCAATAAGCATGGCCTGCCGGCCGTGCCGGATCGAATCCCTGATCTGCTGCTGTCGACCAAGCGCGCCCAGTTCGCGCTGGCGTGCCACCGTCGCCTCCGTCATGGTCGGCACGACGCCGAGTTCGCGCAGGGTGGCCGCGACTTCCTCCATTTCCGCGGCGCGGCGAAGGCCGTGGCTGATCATCCTTTCGACATTGTATTCGGACATCCCGGTCCAATCGACGCCCGGATAATTGTTTTTCAGCGAGTCCGCGACCGCTTCCGCCACGCCGGCGCGACTCGCCGCAAGGAAGCATTCCAGCGTCAGCGCCTCGATACCCTTGATCATCACGCTGCGTATCATCTTGATCGCGGCGGCGGCGCCGGTCTGCGGCCCGGCAACGGCGATCGCCATGCCAAGCGACGTCAGCAACGGCGCGATATCGTCGGCATGCGGACCGGCGATCAGCATCGGCGACTTGTGCCGCGCCGGATGGATCGGCGACAGGATCGCGGCGTCGACATAGCGCGCTCTGCCGGCCAGCAGCTTTTCGTCCGCCTGCTTGCGGCCGGGGGACACCGAATTGACGTCGAGATAACAGGGATTGCCGGCAATATGCGGCGCGACCGATTGCGCCGCCGCGCTGCTGGAGGCGGCGGTTACGGCGGAGATGACGATATCGGCTTCCGCGACCGCATCGGCGGCCGACGCTGCGGCCCGCACGCCGATCTTTTCCGCCGCCGCCCTGAGCGGAGCGCCCGCCGGCTCCGGAAACAGGATGTCCCAGGCGGCAATCGCGCCGACGCCCTCTTCGCGCAGCCCGGCGGCCATCGCCTGGCCGGCCTCGCCAAAGCCGATGAAACAGATGCGTTGCATTGCCTCGCTCATGCACCCGTCAGCTTGCGCTGCACCTTGCGATCGAACCGCTCGACATTCACCACGACGCGGGTGTGGCGGCCGTCGCCGATCCGCTCCCGGTCGTCGAAGGCCTCGACCCTGAACTCGATATTGCGGCCGTCGACCTTTGTCACCTCGGCAGTGGCGCGCAGCCGCATGCCGACCGGCGTCGCCGCATAATGGCCGACATCGAGAT
>CAYWCE010000011.1:0-51746 GCA_964456755.1 uncultured Hyphomicrobiales bacterium | reverse complement strand
TATGCGAACCGTCGACGTCGGCGTCGGTCATGATGATGACCTTCTCGTAGCGCAAATCCTGCTCGCGGTAATGTGTGCCGGCGCCCGCGCCGAGCGCCTGGATCAGGTCGGCAAGCTGCTGGTTCTGCGCCAGCTTGTCGCGTCCGGCCGAGGCGACGTTGAGGATTTTTCCGCGCAGCGGGAGCACCGCCTGGCTGGCCCGGTCGCGCGCCTGCTTGGCCGAGCCGCCCGCGGAGTCGCCCTCGACGATGAAGATTTCCGAGCCCTGCGCGGCGGTGTTGGTGCAGTCGGCGAGCTTGCCGGGCAGGCGCAGCTTCTTGGCCGCGCTCTTGCGCGCGATGTCCTTTTCCTGCCGCCGCCGGATGCGCTCTTCCGCGCGTTCGATAACGAATTCGAGCAGCTTGTTGGCCTGCACCGGGTTGGCGGCGAGCCAGTGATCGAAGGGGTCGCGCACCGCCTGTTCGACGATGCGCGCGGCCTCCGCGGTGGCCAGCCGGTCCTTGGTCTGGCCCTGAAATTCCGGCTCGCGGATGAACACCGATATCATCGCACAGGCGACCGTCATCACGTCGTCGCTGGTGACCGCGCCGGCGCGCTTGTCCTGGTTGACGCGCGCGGCATGGTCGCGCAGTCCCTTGAACAAGGCCGCGCGCAGACCGCTCTCGTGCGTGCCGCCGTCATGCGTCGGGATCGTGTTGCAATAGGAGGAAATGAACGGATCGGCATCGGCGACAAAGGCCACCGCCCATTCGGCGGAGCCGTGGCCGGCCTTTCTGTCGGAGCGCCCGGCGAAAATGTCCGGATGCACGCGCGTCGCCTTGCCGATGGACGCCGCCAGATAGTCCTTAAGGCCGCCGGGAAAATGCAACGTGGCGGAGGCGGGGACATCGGCATCCTTGATCAGCTCTTTCGGGCACGACCAGCGGATTTCGACGCCGCCAAAAAGATAAGCCTTGGCGCGCGTCATGCGGAACAGCCGCGCCGGGTCGAACGCCGCATCCTCGCCGAAAATCTGCGCGTCCGGCCTGAAGCGCACCGCGGTGCCGCGCCGGTTCGGCGCACGCCCGACTTTTTCCAGGCCGCCCTTCGGCTTGCCGCGCGCAAAGCCCATGCGATAGAGCTGTCCGCCGCGCGCGACCTCGACGTCGAGCCTCTCCGACAGCGCGTTGACGACCGACACGCCGACACCGTGCAAGCCGCCCGATGTCTCATAGACATTCGAATCGAACTTGCCGCCCGCATGCAACGTGCACATGATCACTTCGAGCGCGGACTTTTTCGGGAATTTCGGATGCGGATCGACCGGGATGCCGCGCCCGTTGTCGGTGACGGTGAGAAAGCCGTCCTTGCCGAGCGTCACCTCGATGAAGGTCGCGTGGCCGCCCAGCGCCTCGTCCATGGCGTTGTCGATCACCTCGGCAAAGAGATGATGCAGCGCCTTCTCGTCGGTGCCGCCGATATACATGCCCGGCCGGCGGCGGACCGGCTCGAGCCCCTCCAGCACCTCGATGTCGTGCGCAGTGTAGCCCTCGCCGCGCGACCGTGCGGCCTTGGCGCCGCCGCGCGCCCGTGCAGCCTTGGCGCCGCCGCGCGCCGGCGTCTCCAGTGCGGCAAAAAGATCGGCCGCCGCCTGCGTCTTCTTCTCGCTCTTGACGCTTTTGCGGACGATTCTGGTGGCCGGCCGGGCCGGCTTGCGGGACTTTTTGGCCATGCGGGTTTCGGTGCGGACGCGAATCAGAGGAAGGCGTGGACTATGCCATGCCGGCGGCGAAAGCATGAGTTTGCCGGGCGCCCGGCCGCGCTGCGTCGGTCCGGCGCCGGCGCGGAAAATGGGACATCGAAGCCGCTGGCGCAAGTCCTGCCGAACGGCTACATCGGACCGCCCGCCGGAACCCGTTTTCCATGATCGACCAGTATGCGAGCCTGATCACGGAGTTCGTGCGCCTGCACCAGCATTGGGCCGTGCCGATCGTCTTCGCCCTGGCCTTCGGGGAATCGCTGGCCTTCGTTTCGCTGCTCATTCCCGCCTGGGCGGCGCTGGTCGGCATCGGTGCCCTGATCGGAGCGACCGGCATTCCGTTCTGGCCGGTCTGGCTCGCCGGCGCGCTCGGCGCCGCACTCGGCGACTGGGTCTCGTTCTGGCTCGGCTATCATTTCAAGGACCGCATCGCGCATATGTGGCCGCTGTCGCGCCATCCCGAATTGCTGCCGCGCGGACATGTGTTCATGGAGAAATGGGGGGTGCTGGGCATCTTCATCGGCCGTTTCTTCGGACCGCTGCGCGCCTCGGTCCCGCTGATCGCCGGCATCCTGGAAATGAATTACTGGGCGTTTCAGTTTGCCAATTTCTCCTCGGCCTTCGTCTGGGCCTTCGTGCTGCTGTTCTTCGGCGATTTCGGCTTCAACCTCTACAAGCTGTTCTGAGCACGGCCGGAACCCGCCGGGAGCGCGATCGGGCGCGGATATGCCGCAAGGGCGGATGCCGGCCGGGGGAATAATAGCCACAGACCGTTGTTAGCCGGATCGACCGGGCCGGTGCGGCCCGCGACCTGCGCTCGTCACCGTGATTCCGCAGGGCACAAAAAGCCGGAAACATCGGCAAGGCACAAGATTACAAGACACCCGATTGCAACACACGATCGCAAGGCACAAACCAGTGGGAGAGAGCGAATGACCCAATTGACTCGCCGGCATGTTCTGGCCGGAACGGCCGCCGCGGCCGCAGCGGCAACCTTGCATCCTCTGCAGGCCGCCGCCCAGGCCCCGGCCGGGACCAGCGGCGTGTTCCGCTACAAGCTGGGCGACGCGGAGGTGATCCAGGTTCTCGACGGTATCCGCGTTTTCCCGATACCGGACGGTTTCATCCAAAATCTGTCGAAGGAAAAAACCGCGGAAGCCTTCGAGGCTATTCACATGCCCAAGGGCATGGTCGTCAATCCGTTCTGTCCCTCGGTGGTGAAAGCCGGCGGCAAGACGATCGCGATCGACACGGGTAACGGACTTGCGGCGCTCGAGGCCAGCAAGGGCGCGGTCGGCCATCACCGTGCCAATCTCGCCGCAGCAGGCATCGACGCGAAGGCCGTCGATATCGTGCTGATCTCGCATTTCCACGGCGACCATATCAACGGGCTGAAAAATCCCGACGGATCGCCCGCCTTTCCGAATGCCGAGATTATGGTGCCGGCGAGCGAATGGGCGTTTTTCACCAATGAGGCCAATGTCGAGAAGGCGAGCCCGACCAACAAGGGCAATTTCGGCAACGTCAAGAAAGTCTTCGACGGCATCAAGGTGACCCAGTTCGAGGCGGGCAAGGAAGTGGCGCCGGGAATCACCGCTTTGGCGACTCCCGGACACACGCCCGGTCACACGTCCTTCGTCGTGGCCTCCGGCTCCAAGCGCCTGCTGATTCAGGGCGATGTCGCGCTGGCCCCCGAGGTGTTTCTGCGCGACCCGGGTCTGCAGATCATGTTCGACAACGACAAGGACGTTGCCGTCGCGACCCGCAGGAAGCTCTATGACATGGCGCTGGCGGAGAAGATGCCGATCATCGGCTATCACTTCCCGTTCGCCAGCGTGAATTATGTCGAAAAGTCCGGCAACGGTTACCGGCTGTTCGGCGCGCAGGGCGGCGCGGCCTGACGCACGCCGTTGCGAATAATAAGGCCGCTCCCTCGGGAGCGGCCTTTTTCGCGGTCAGGCGGCCGGCGCAGGTTTCGTTAGCGCACACGGAATAGCGCGCCCCCCTCCGGTGTCAGACGTGGGTACAACCACGCGCGAGGGGAGGATGCCATGCACGCTGTTTCACGCCGGACAGTGCTGACGGCTGCGGCCGCCGCCGCGGCGGCGCGGGTGCTGCCCGCAGACCGGGCCGCCGCCCAGACCGCGCCGGCCGGCGTGCACCGCTACAGGGTCGGCAGCAACGACGTCATCACGATTTCCGACGGTGGATTTCGCAACAGACTGACCGCGAGTCCTGCGCGCAATGCGACGCTGGAGGAGGTCAAGGCCACGCTCGGCGCTGCCATGATCGATACCGAGACGCCGCCGGTCTATTACAACACCACTTTCGTCAATGCCGCCGGCAGGCGCGTGCTGATCGATACCGGGAACGGGCCGGGCCGTGCGCCGACGGTCGGTTTGCAGGCGGCCGGTCTTGCCGCCGCCGGGATCGAGCCGAATTCGGTCGAGATCGTGCTGATCTCGCATTTCCATGGCGACCATATCGGCGGCCTGCGTCAGGCGGACGGTGCGCTCACATATCCGAACGCGGAGATCAAGGTCGGTGCGGTCGAGTGGGCTTTCTGGATGGATGACGGCGAGATGAGCCGCGCGCCGCAAGCCCGGCAGGCGGCGTTCCAGAACGTCCGACGCATTTTCGGTCCGATCGCCGACAGGGTGACGAAGTTCGACTGGGACCGGGAGGTTGCGCCGGGCATTACCGCAATCGATACCTCGGGACATACGCCGGGGCATACCAGCTTCGTCGTCGCCTCGGGTGCGGGCAAGCTTCTGGTGCAGGGCGATGTGACCTCCGGCATCGCAGAACTGTATGTGCGAAATCCCGGCTGGCATCCGGGAGGCGACATGGACCCGCAAAAGGGTGTCGCCACGCGCCGGCGCATGTTCGACATGCTGGCCGCCGAAAAAATGCCGAGCGTCAACTATCACCTCGCCTATCCCGGCGTCGGGCATTTCGAGAAGGCCGGGGAGGGCTACCGCTTCGTGCCCATGACCTGAACGCCACCTGCCTGCCGCAAGCTGCGCGCCGTGCGGCTGCGCGTTGCCGGGTCGGATTCGAACCGGGCGCGTTGTCGGCACCCGGTACGGCATCTATGATCGGCGGACAGGACAGGGGGCTCCGATGGCGCGAGTTCTTGCGGCTGCAATAGCATTTCTTTTTTCCACGGTGTGCGCGCAGGCGCAGACACCGGTCGAGCGCGGCAGTTATCTCGTCAACACGATCATGACCTGCGGCAATTGCCACACGCCGAAGGGGCCCGCCGGCGATATCGCGGAGAAGGCATTTTCCGGCGGCCTGCGCTTCGACGAAAAGCCCTTCGATGTCACCGCCTCCAACATCACACCGGACCGGGAAACCGGAATCGGCAACTGGACCGATGCCGAGCTGAAAAAGGCGCTGGTCGAAGGCGTGCGCCCGAACGGCGTGCGGCTTGCCGAAATCATGCCTTCCGGTTTCTACGGCATCCTCACCGCCGCCGACCTCAACGCCATCGTCGCCTACCTGCGCACGCTGCCGCCGATCCGCAACAAGGTGCCCGATCCGGTCTACAGGATCGCGCTGCCGCACCAGGTTTTTCCCGGCTCGGAAAAGCCGTTCACGCCCGCCGATCTCGGCAACAAGGTCAAGCGCGGCTTCTATCTCGCCACCATCGGCCATTGCATAGAATGTCACACGCCGATGACGCAGCAGGGCATCGACTATGCGAACCAGATGGGCCGCGGCGGGCGCGAATTTCCGGGACCGTGGGGCGTGTCGAAGTCGCCGAACGTCACCGCGCACAAGACGGCCGGAATCGGCGGCTGGACCGATGCGGAGATCAAGCGCGCGATCGTGCAGGGGGTGTCGCGCGACGGTCGCAAGATGAAGCCGCCGATGGGCTACGGCTATTATGCGAACATGACCGAGGCCGATCTCGACGCCATCGTCGCCTGGCTGCGCACCGTTCCGCCGAAGGACTGAAGGCATGCATTGACGCGGCGGCGCGGTTTCGCCTATACCGCCGCCCGATGAACGCATTCGCGCAGATCGCCCGCCGCCGTTGCCGGTTTGGCCGCCGTCGCCGCCGTTGTTCGGCACGGGCGCGCCTGTCTGCGTGAACGATCCCGTGCCGCCGGAGCGAAGCCCGCGGCGCCTGTCCCAGAACTCCACGGATTTCGCTTCCGGCCGTATCCCGACAAGGCGGCATTCTGCCGTCGCGCGTGCGCAAGGACGTGAACGATGACGACCAAAGCCAAGATCGCGGTGCTCGGCGCTTCCGGCTATACCGGAGCGGAATTGCTGCGCCTGCTGCTGCGCCACCCGCATGCCGAGATCGTGCACCTGACCGCCGACCGCAAGGCGGGGCAGGAGATGCGCGAGGTTTTCCCGCAATTCTCACCGTTCAGGCTGCCCAAGCTGGTGTCGATCGATGCCATCGACCTGGCGGCGTCGGGGGTCGACCTCGTTTTCTGCGCGCTGCCGCATGGCACAACCCAGCTTGTGATCGAGGATTTGATGGCCAGGGCGCCGCAGGTGAGGGTTGTCGATCTCTCCGCCGATTTCCGGCTGCACGATCTCAAAGCCTACGAGCGATGGTACGGCCATGCGCACCGCGCGCCGGACCTGCAGAAGCAGGCCGTTTACGGCCTTGCCGAAATCTATCGCGACAGCATCGCGAAGGCGCGGCTTGTCGCCAATCCCGGCTGCTACACGACCTGCGCGCAATTGCCGGTTACCCCGCTCCTGCGCGAGCGCGCCATCGTGCCCGAAGAGATCGTGATCGACGCCAAGTCGGGCATGACCGGGGCGGGGCGGGCGGCGAAGGAAAACATGCTGTTCTCGGAAGTCTCCGAGGGCTTTCACGCCTACGGCGTGGGCCATCACCGCCACATGGCCGAACTCGATCAGGAATTCTCGCTTGCGGCCGGGCGCGAGGTGACGGTTACGTTCACGCCGCATCTTGTGCCGATGAATCGCGGCATCCTGTCGACGATCTACGTGCGCGGGCAGGGCGGCCGGTCGCCGGAAGACCTTCATGCGGTACTTTTGAAGTTCTACGCGAAGGCGGAATTCGTCCACGTCCTGCCTTTCGGCGAGACGCCGCAGACGCGGCATGTGCGCGGCTCCAACATGACATTTATCGGCATTGCCAGGGACCGCATTGCGGGCCGCGCGATCGTCGTGTCCGCGCTCGACAACCTGACCAAGGGGGCGTCGGGACAGGCCGTGCAGAACATGAATCTGATGCTCGGCTATCCCGAGGCAGCCGGCATCGACCAGGTCGCGCTGTTTCCGTGATGTTCCGGCGCGCGGGCGGTACCGGCGCGGCAGGCAAGCGGCACCGGACCGCTTGCCGGCCCGGTGTGCGGCCTGCCGGCGAGCGACTACACGATCCTGAATATCGCCAGCACAAGTACCGCGCAGGCGGTCCAGCCGACCGTGAAGGCGAGCGTTCGCAGCACCGGTATGCCGGCGGCATAGACGATCGCATGCGCGAGCCGCGCCCAGAAATAGACCGCGCAGGCGGTGGCGGTCACATCGCTGGAGACGTTGCGTGCATCGAGGATCAGCACCAGCGGTGCGAACAGGACAAGATTGTCTACTGCGTTCGTGTGGGCGAAATAAAGCCGCTGCGCCCAGGCCGATTGCGGCTTGTCGCGCGGCGAGGGGTTGTCCATCGCCTTCTTCAGACCGCGAACGCGAATGCGGTCGAGGATGTAGGGCAGCCAGAGCAGGCCGGTCAGGATGACCGTCAGGGTCAGCCAGAAGATTTCGCGAGTCATGTCGCCTCCCGTCGGATTGACGGCCGCAGTCTAGCGCAAGCCTGCGCGGAAATCCCCCGGCGGTTCAGTAACGGATTTTCACATAGGAGCCGGGCGCGTCCTCGATCGGCGTCAGCTTGCCGCCGCCGGGCACGCGTGCGGGCAGCATCTCCTCGCCGTGGCTCTTGAGCCATTGCAGCCAGTCCGGCCACCAGGAACCGGGATGCTCGCTCGCCCGGTTCAGCCATGCGTCGAGATCGCCTTCCGGCATGCCGCCGGTCCAGTACTGATACTTGGCTCTGGCGACGGGATTGATCACGCCGGCAATGTGGCCGGAACCGGAAAGCACGAAACGGACCGGCCCGCCGAAATACTGCGCGCCGAGAAAGGCGGAGCGGGGCGGCGCGATATGGTCCTCGCGCGTCGCCAGTTCGTAGACCGGCAGCGTCACCTTTCCGAGGTCGAGGCGGATGCCGGCCAGCTCCATCTCGCCCCTGGTCAGCCTGTTCTCCAAATAGCAGTTGCGCAGATAGAACGAATGATTGGCCGCCGGCATGCGGGTTGCGTCGGAGTTCCAGTAGAGCAGATCGAACGGGAAGGGTTGCCTGCCGCGCAGATAATTGTTCACGACATAGGGCCAGATCAGGTCGTTGGAGCGCAGCAGGTTGAAGGCATTCGCCATCTGCCGCCCGTCGAGATAGCCGTGCTCGGCCATGCGCGCTTCCAGCGCCTTCAACTGTTCCTCGTCGACAAAGACTTTCAGGTCGCCTGCATGGGTGAAGTCGACCTGGGTGGCGAAGAAGGTCGCCGACCGGATCCGGCTGTCGCCGGTCGCGGCCATGTAGGCAAGCGTCACCGCCAGTAGCGTGCCGCCGACGCAATAGCCGGCCGCGTGCGCCTGCTTCTCGCCGGTCGCCTGCTCGATCGCGTCGAGCGCGGCGAGCGGGCCTTCGCGCATGTAATGCTCGAAACCCTTGTGCGCATGCCGCTCGTCGGGATTGACCCATGAAATGACGAAGACGGTCAGTCCCTGATCGACGCACCACTTGATGAAAGATTTTTCCGGCGTGAGATCGAGCACATAGAACTTGTTGATCCAGGGCGGCACGATCAGAAGCGGCGTCTTCAGCACGCTTTCGGTCGACGGCGCATACTGGATCAGCTGCATCAGGTCGTTCTGGTAGATCACCTTTCCGGGCGTGGTGGCGAGGTTGCGGCCGACCTCGAATTTGCTCGGGTCGGACTGGCGGATGACCAGCCGGCCCTGCTCGTCGATGTCCTCGCGCAATTGCGCCATGCCGCGCACCAGGTTCTCGGCGTTGGAGGCGAGCGTCTCGCGCAGCAATTCCGGGTTGGTCAGCACAAAATTCGACGGCGAGACCGCGTTGGCGATCTGGCGCACATAGAACTCGGCCTTGTGGCGCGTATGCGGATCGAGATCCTTGGCGTCCTGCACCAGGTGTTCGGCCCATTTGGTGGACAGCAGATAGGCCTGTTTGATGAAGTCGAAAAACTGGTTCGACGACCATTCCGGGTCGGCGAAGCGCCTGTCGCGCGGATCGGGCTCGGCGACCGGTCTTTGCTCCTCGCCGGCCATGCGCTTGACCGCCGAACCCCACAGGTCGAGATAGGCGCGGCCGAGCGTGGATTGCAGTTCGAGCGCGCGGGCGGGGTCGGACAGCCAGTATTCGGCGACCTTGCCGAGCGTCTTCACCGCATCGGCGACCTCGTTCGACATTTCGGCCTTGGCGCTGCCTTCCTCGTGCGGCTTCAGATAGGCGGCGAGCGCCTTGCCCCCGGCCTCGAACAGACGGGCGAGATTGCTGGCGAACGCCTCGACATTGACGCTCGATTCGCCGCCGGCCGGTTTGTCCGGTGTCGTATCCATTGCCATCAAGCCTTCCGCCCCGTCCGCCGCGTTAACCGCCCGCTCCGGCCATCCTTGCTTTAGACATATTAGCGGGATAGCCGGATGAATACTCCTTCTGGATCAGGTTTCGATGTCGCGACCCCGAAAGCGTGCGTCCGAGACGAGGCAGGCCCCTGTTCCGGCGCCGCGCGGGTTCGTCCTTGGCGCGGTCGTCGCCGCCAGCCTGGCGCTTTGCGGCTGTGCCTCCGGGCTCAACCATATCGGGGATGCCGACATGACCGGCAGCCTGGCGGCCACCGGCGATCCCGAAATGCCAGCTCCCTCGCTGTTTCCGGCCGTGCATGACGTGCCGCCGCCGCGCGCCGGCACGACCCTGAGCGACTACGAGCAAAGACGGCTCGAGAACGAGCTGATCGCGGCCCGCGACCGGGTGATGCCGCGTGCAAAGTCGCCGCCGCGCGCCGCACCCGCCTCTGTTGCGCCGCAAAACAGTGGCGGAAGCGGGGGCTCGTGATAAAAGCCTCGGCAGTCCGGTGATCCGGCTCCGTCCGGGCCCCTCAACGAAAGCCGCCGCCATGGAAGAATTCCACCGCATTCGCCGTCTCCCGCCCTACGTTTTCGAGCAGGTGAACCGCGTCAAGGCGGTGGCACGCAATGCCGGCGCCGACCTCATCGATCTGGGCATGGGCAATCCCGATCTGCCGGCGCCCGCGCACGTGCTCGAGGAGCTCAAGGAGACCATCGGCAAATCGCGGACCGACCGCTATTCGTCGTCCAAAGGCATTCCCGGCCTGCGCCGTGCGCAGGCGGCCTATTACGCGCGCCGGTTCGGGGTGAAGCTGAATGCGGAAACCCAGATCGTCACCACGCTCGGCTCCAAGGAAGGCTTTGCCAATGTCGCGCAGGCGATCACCGCCCCGGGCGACGTGGTGCTGGTGCCCAATCCGAGTTACCCGATCCATGCCTTCGGCTTCCTGATGGCGGGCGGCGTGATCCGCTCGGTGCCGGCGGAGCCCACGCCGCAACTGTTCGAGGCGATGGAACGGGCGATGATCCATTCCATCCCCAGGCCGATCGCGGTCGTGGTCTGCTATCCGGCCAATCCGACCGCCTGCGTCGCCGACCTCGACTTCTATCGCGACCTCGTCGCCTTCGCCAAGAAGCACAACATCATCATCCTCTCCGATCTCGCCTATGCCGAGGTCTATTTCGAGAACAATCCGCCGCCTTCGATCCTGCAGGTGCCGGGCGCCTTCGATGTCGCGGTGGAGTTCACCTCGATGTCGAAGACCTTCTCGATGCCGGGCTGGCGCATCGGCTTTGCCGTCGGCAACGAGCGCGTCGTCGCCGCGCTGGCGCGTGTGAAGTCCTATCTCGATTACGGCGCCTTCACGCCGGTACAGGTGGCGGCGACCGCCGCGCTGAACGGCCCCGAGGACTGCATCCGCGAAATGCGCGAGACCTACAAAAAGCGTCGCGATGCGATGGTGGAAAGCTTCGGCCGCGCCGGCTGGCCGATCCCCGCGCCGCAGGCCTCGATGTTTGCCTGGGCGCCGGTACCCAAGGGCTTCGAGCAGATGGGCAGCGTCGAATTCTCCAAGCTGCTGGTGGAGAAGGCCGAGGTCGCGGTCTCCCCCGGCATCGGCTTCGGCGAGCACGGCGAGGGCTATGTGCGCATCGCGCTGGTGGAGAACGAGCAGCGCATCCGCCAGGCCGCCCGCAATATCCGCCGCTTCCTTGAAAGCGGCGTGGAAACGTTGCACAACGTGGTCCCGCTCGCGACGCGGCGCTGATCCGCCGCCGTCATTTCCGGAATGCCGTCATGGTTGCGCCGCTGAAAGTGGGTCTGGCCGGACTCGGCACGGTCGGCGCAGCCGCGATCCGGCTGATCGAGACCGGACAGGCGAATTTGCGCGCGCGTTGCGGCCGCGCCGTCGAGGTGGTGGCGGTCACCGCGCGCAGCAAGGGCAAGGAGCGCGGCGTCGATCTGTCGAAACGGCGCTGGATCGCCGATCCGCTGACGCTGGCGCGCGACCCGGAGATCGACGTCTTTGTCGAGCTGATCGGCGGGGAGAGCGATCCGGCAAAATCCGCGGTGGAGGCTGCGCTGGCGGCCGGGAAATCCGTCGTCACCGCCAACAAGGCGCTGCTGGCGCGGCATGGCACTGCGCTCGCCGCGTTGGCCGAGGCGAACGGCGTTGCGCTGAATTTCGAGGCCGCGGTCGCCGGCGCCGTTCCCGTGATCAAGACGTTGCGCGAGTCGCTTGCCGGAAATTCTTTCTCGCGCGTCTACGGCATCCTCAACGGCACCTGCAATTACATCCTCAGCCGCATGGAGCAGGACAAGCTCTCCTTCGCCGATTGCCTCAAGGACGCCCAGCGTCTCGGCTATGCGGAAGCCGATCCGGCCTTCGACATCGAGGGCCACGACACCGCGCAAAAGCTCGCGCTGCTCGCAAGCCTGGCCTTCGGCACCAGGGTCGATCCGGAGGCGGTCTATGTCGAGGGCATTTCCTCGATCGCGCCGGCCGATCTCGAAGCCGCCGACGAACTCGGCTACCGGGTCAAGTTGCTCGGCGTCGCCGTGCGCACGGATACCGGGATCGAGCAGCGCGTGCATCCGACGATGGTGCCGAAGGAATCCGCCATCGCCCAGGTGATGGGCGTGACCAATGCCGTCACCGTCGATGTCGAGGGCTTCGCGCCGGTCACGCTGGTCGGTCCCGGCGCGGGAGGCGAGGCCACCGCTTCGGCCGTCGTCGCCGATATCGCCGATATCGCGCGCGGGACGATCCGTCCGCCGTTCGGCCGTCCCGCCGCCGAACTGGCGGCGGCCGGGCGCGCTCCGATGCAGCGGCACGAGGGCGGCTATTACATTCGCCTGCTCGCCGTGGACAAGCCGGGGACCGCCGCGACCATTGCGACAAGGCTTGCCGAACAGCAGATTTCGCTGGAATCGATTGTGCAGCGCCATCGCGGCATGCCGCCGGCCGGCGGGCAGGATGCACGCATGGTGGCCGGGCCGGTCCCCGTCATCCTTATTACGTATGCGACAACCGAGGACGCGGTGCGCCGCGCGCTGGATGCGGTGAAGGCCGACAAGGTGATATCCGGCGAGCCGCAATTGATCCGTATCGAGAAAAACCGATAAAAGGTCCGGCCGGGCCGGACAGCAGGGGAACGTTCCGATGTCGTCGATCACCGTACAGCCGCATCTCGCATTGGAACGCATTCTTTCGCTGGAAATCGTGCGCGTGACCGAGCGCGCGGCCGTGTCGGCTGCGCGGCTGCGCGGGCACGGCAACGAGAAGGCGGCCGACCAGGCCGCCGTCGACGCCATGCGGCGCGAACTGAACAAGCTGCCGATCGACGGCACCGTCGTGATCGGCGAGGGCGAGCGCGACGAGGCGCCGATGCTGTTCATCGGCGAACAGGTCGGCAGCAAGACCGGTCCCAAGGTCGATATTGCCGTCGATCCGCTCGAAGGCACGACCTTGTGCGCCAAGGCCATGCCGGGCGCGATCGCAACCATGGCGATGGCGGAAAGCGGGACTCTGCTGAACGCGCCCGACGTCTATATGGAGAAAATCGCCATCGGACCCGGCTATCCCAAGGGCGTGGTCGATCTCGACGACCCGGCCGATATTTCGATCGCCAAGCTCGCCAAGGCCAAGGACGTCAAGCCCTCCGAAATCACCGCCTTGATCCTCGACCGGCCGCGCCATGCCGACATGATCGCGGCCGTGCGCAAGACCGGCGCCGCCGTGCGTCTGATCACCGACGGCGACGTTGCCGGCGTGATCCATACCGCGGATGCGGCGACCACCGGGATCGACATCTATATGGGTATCGGCGGCGCGCCGGAGGGTGTGCTGGCGGCGGCGGCGCTGCGCTGCATCGGCGGGCAGATGCAATGCCGGCTTGTGCTCGACAGCGAGGAGAAGCGCGATCGCGCGGCCAAGATGGGAATCAAGGATCCGCGCAAGAAATACGAGATCGTCGACATGGTGAAAGGCGATTGCGTGTTCTCGGCCACCGGCGTCACCGACGGCTCGCTGCTGCGCGGCGTGCGCTTCAAGAAGGACTTGATCGAGACGGAGACGGTGGTGATGCGGTCGGTCACCGGTACGGTGCGCTGGATCAGGGCCGATCACCGCCAGCTCGACAAGTTTTATCTGGATTAAGCGGTACGGTCTTGACCCGGACATCGATCGATCCGGATGATGCCTTGCCGGACCGGGTCCGGCAAAGGCGCGCCGCAGCAACCGGGCGATCGCGGTGCCGCCGGGAGCCCGTTGTCCGATGACCTCTGCGCAATCGCTGTCGATCCGTCCGCTGCGCGGCGAGGAGCGCGCGGCCTGGGAGCCGCTGTGGCAGGGCTATCTCGATTTCTACGAGGCCGGCGTCACGCCCGACAATAACGACGTGCTGTGGCGCCGCATCCACGATCCGGTCGAACCGGTCTTCGCGCTCGGCGCCTGGCGCGGCGGGCGGCTGATCGGAATCGCACATTACATCTTCCACCGCTCCTGCTGGACCGTCGGCGACTATTGCTATCTGCAGGATCTCTTCGTCGTGCGCGAGGAGCGCGGCGGCGGAGCCGGCCGGGCGCTGATCGCTGCCGTCGAACAGGACGCGCGCGCGAGAGGTGCGAGCCGCATTCACTGGCTGACCAAGGAAGACAATCGCAGCGCCCGCGCGCTCTACGACAAGGTGGCGCAGCGCTCCGGTTTCATCCAATATCGCAAGCTCTTCTGACAGCGATTCGTATGGGTCCGGGCATGAGTACCGCTCTGGCAATGCCGCCTGCGGGACAGCGGCGCCATTTTCTCGGCGTCGAGCAGGGAGTCTCCGGGCGTCCCTGGCGCGACCGGCTGGACGAGCGCGCTCGCGCGCAGGCGCTGGCGATTGCGCAGCGGCACGGCATGGACGACATGCTGGCGCGCATCCTTGCCGCTCGCGGCGTCGACGTGCAGGACGCGCCTGCCTTCCTCGATCCCACGCTGAAGGCGCTGATGCCGGACCCGCACGTGCTGACCGGCATGCAGGCCGCGGCGGCGCGCATCGCCGACGCCGTCGCGCGGGGCGAGCAGGTGGCCATTTTCGGCGACTACGATGTCGACGGCGCGACATCGTCCGCGCTGCTGGCGCGCTTCCTGCGCCATTGCGGTCTTGCGCCGCTGATCCACATTCCCGACCGCCTGTTCGAAGGCTACGGCCCCAATGTCGAGGCGGTGCGGGCGCTGGCGGAGAAGGGGGCAACGCTGCTCGTCACCGTCGATTGCGGTTCCACCAGCGACGAGCCGCTGCAGGAAGCGGCGAGACTCGGGCTCGACGCGATCGTGATCGATCACCATCAGTGCAATCCGCAACTCCCCGACGTGCTGGCGCTGGTCAATCCCAACCGTCCCGACGACCTTTCCGGGCTCTCGCATCTGGCCGCCGTCGGGCTGGTCATGCTCTGTGTCGTCGCGGTCAATCGCGAGCTGCGCCGCCGCGGCTTCTGGAGCGACGCGCGGCCGGAACCGGACCTGTTGTCCTGGCTCGATCTTGTCGCGCTCGGCACCGTCGCCGATGTCGTGCCGCTGACCGGGCTCAATCGCGCCTTTGTCGCCAAGGGCCTTCTGGCGATGCGCCGGCGCGAGAATGTCGGACTGACCGCGCTGATGGACGCCGCGCGCCTCGACGGGCCGCCGGAGCCGTTTCATCTCGGCTTCCTGCTCGGCCCGCGCATCAATGCCGGCGGGCGTATCGGCCGCGCCGACCTCGGCGCGGCGCTGCTGCTGGAAAGCGATGCGACCGAAGCCGCGCGCATCGCCGCCGAGCTTGACCGGCTCAACCGCGAGCGGCAGGCGCTGGAACAGTCCATGCTCGAACAGGCGGAAGCCGAGGCATTTGCCGCGCTCGGGCTGGAAGAGCGGGGCGCGGTCGTGGTCACGGCGGCGCCGGGTTGGCATCCCGGCGTGGTCGGGCTGATCGCCGCGCGGCTGAAGGAGCGCTTCGGCCGCCCCGCCTTTGCCATCGCGCTCGAGCCGGGCGGCAGCGGCACCGGCTCCGGGCGTTCCATCGCAGGCGTCGATCTCGGCCGCGCGGTACGCAGCGCTGTCGCCGAAGGCATTGTCGAGAAGGGCGGCGGACACGCCATGGCCGCCGGCGTCACGCTCCGGCGCGATCGACTGGCGGCGTTTCGCGCGCATCTCGAAGCCAGCCTCGGCGAGGCGGTGGAGGCGGCGCGGCGCGAGGATGCGCTGCTGATCGATGCCGCGCTTGCGGCAGGCGGCGCGCATCCTTCCTTTGTCGCCACGCTGCAGCAGGCCGGTCCGTTCGGCGCCGGCAACCCGGAGCCGGTCTTTGCGCTGCCCGCGCATGCGCTCGTCTATGCGGAGACGGTCGGCGCCGCACATGTGCGCGCACGGCTGCGCGCGCCCGACGGCACTACGCTCAACGCGATCGCCTTTCGTGCCGCCGGCAAGCCGCTGGGCGAATTCCTGCTGCGCAGCCGCGGCCAGCCCGTGCATGCGGCAGGCTGCCTTGCCATCGACCGCTGGCAGGGCAACGAACGCGTGCAGTTGCGCCTGCTCGACGTCGCGCCGGCGGGTCCGGTCCCGGCTGTGTGAGGCTTTTGCATCGGCCGCGGCCATCGCCTAAGACTGCGGCGGTTCAATCGCGCCGGAGTGCCATGTCCAAGCTCAGCCTGTCCGTCGCCGTCGGCGACTACGATCGCAACCGGCCGCTGTTCGACGGGACCGTGCAGATCGACGGCGTCGATCCGGTTTTCATGACGCTTTATCCGGAGGAAATTTTCTTCCGCGCATTCCGGTCGGCGGAGTTTCACATCTGCGAATTGTCGCTGTCGAGTTTTGCGGTGAAGACGGCGCAAGACGCGTGCCCCTATGTCGGCATTCCGGTGTTTCTGTCGCGCGCCTTCCGCCATACGTCGATCCATGTGCGCACCGACCGCGTGAAACAGCCTGAAGACCTGAAAGGGCGCAAGGTCGGCGTGCCCGAATACCAGCTCACCGCCAATGTCTGGGCGCGCGCGATCCTGCAGGACGATTTCGGCGTCAGGCCCTCCGACATCGCCTGGATTCGCGGCGGCATCGCCGAGCCGGGCCGGCCGGAGAAGATCGCGCTCAGTCTGCCCGCCGACGTCAAGCTGGAAAACGCGCCGGAGGGCGAGACCATTTCCGCCATGCTCGCGCGCGGCGATATCGACGGCTTCATCGCGCCGCGTCCGCCGGCGCTTCCTCCGGGCACGCCGCATGTCGGATGCCTGTTCGCCGATCCGGTCGCGGCGGCAAAGGATTATTTCCGGCGCACGAAGATATTTCCGATCATGCATCTGCTCGGCCTGCGCCGCGATCTGGCGGAGCGGCATCCCTGGCTGCCCGGTGCGGTCTACAAGGCGTTCGAGCGCGCGAAGGCGGTCGCGCTCGCGCATCTGTCGGACACCTCGGCGACCAAGATCACCATGCCCTTTGTCGAGGAGCGGCTGCAGGAAGCGCGCGCGCTGATGGGCGAGGATTTCTGGTCCTACGGGCTGGCCGCAAACCGGCACGTGCTGGAGAATTTTCTCGCGCATCACCACGCGCAAGGATTGTCGGCGCGGCTGGTGCGGCCGGAAGAATTGTTTCATCCCGGCACGCTGGAAAGCTTCAAAATCTAGTTCGCGCGAACCGGCATCCGCTTCGCTCGAAAATGCCGCAGCGCGCGCATCAGCGGATCGGCGAAAAGGCGGCCGGCAGATAGATGTCGCTGTCCTGATGCAGCAACTGGTCGGGTCCGCCGGGCGGCGGCCATACGCCGTCGGCGACCGCCTTGGCGCGCAGGCGCTGGCGCTCGTCGAGCGACCGATACGGCCAGATATGCATGAAGCGCGTGACCGGACCGGTGAGGCTCGTCATCGCGGCGAGGAGCGGGGAGACCTGCTCGCGTCCGGGCACGGCGCGACGCCACAATTCGGCGGTCTTGCCGACGCCGTCCGGCTTCAGCGTATAGGTCCGCACTTCGAAGACCGGCCCCTGTTCGCCCGCATGCATCGGCTTCACGAAGTCGAACGGCGCATAGCTGTCCATGCTCATCGAAACGATGAACTCGGCGATCCCGAAAGGATTGTTGGAGGCGAGGATGGCCGCGCGCATCTGCAGCGCCGCTGCCGCGTCGGTAGCCTGGCGCAGGATCAGAATGCGGTTGAGCGCCCCGATTTCCGAATACCAGCAGGCCAGCAAGCCGGCCGCAGAGGGGCCCTCGCTCAACGGCTGCTGCAACCGGCTCAGGGCCTTGGGATGGGTTCCCGGCCGCACCACAATCGTCGTCACGTCATAGATCACCGCGCTGCCTCCTTCTGGCAAACTTCCCGGCAAAATCTCCCGCAAATCCTCTCGCAGACGGCCTTTGGCCGCCGCCGCGTCCGGCCCGCCTGCGACGGCATGAGCCGATTGACAGCATTTCCGTCCCTACCTAACGTGGTCAGACATCTGACCAAAACGCTAGCCGGAGCACGGCCTGGCCGCAAGCTCCTCTACCGTTTCGGCCGGAGTACGGCCCGGCAGGGACAGGCGCGGCCGCTGCCGGTCACTCCATAAGCGCTTTTTGGGAGGATTCGCATGCAGCTCACATCGCGACTGGCGGGGGCCGCGCTCGCGGCCGCCGTGATCTGGGCCGGACCGGCCGGCGCCCAGGACAAGGTGGTGCGCGTCTGGCACACGGAAACCGAGCCGCAGACCATCAAGGCGTTCAACGACATTGCCCGCCGCTTCGAGGCGAAAAATCCGGGCGTCAAGATCGAGGCGCAGGGCCTGGCCTGGGGCGATCTCGAGGGCAAGATCATGGCTTCGCTTGCCGCCGGCGCGCCGCCGGAACTGTCGCACGGCCAGCCGATCACCTGCACCTCGCTGCAGTCGAAAGGATTGCTGGCGCCGCTCGACGAGGTGGTCAAGGCAATCGGCGAGAGCAATATCTGGGACCAGGTCAAGCGCGTCTGCAATGTCGACGGCAAGCAATACGGTCTCGTGCATGCGGCCGGAACGTCGCTGCTCATCTACCGCAAGGACATGGCCGACAAGGCCGGGCTGAAGCCGCCGAAGACCTGGAACGATCTGATCGCCAATGCCAAGGCGCTGACCCAGGACACCAACGGCGACGGCAAGATCGACATCTACGGGCTGACCATTCCCGGCGACAACCTGTTCGTGAACATCATCACCGGCGAACTGATCAAGGCCAATGGCGGCATGCTGTTCGACAAGAACAACCGGCCGATGATGACCGACAGAAGAATGATCGAGGTGCTGGAATTCTGGCGCGAGATGGCGAAATACGCACCTCCCGGGTGGGAAGGCCACGGCTATCTGCAGACCTTCCAGAATCTCTACGGCCAGAAGGCCGCGATGATGTTCCAGGGCTACGGACGCGGCGCGGGCATGATCGAGAAATTCGCGCCGAAGGAAATGGCCAACGACAAAACCTTCGACGTGTGGGTCAAGCCGCACGGCCCGGGCGGCAAAGCGCCGGCCGCACAGGTCGACCAAGAGCCGTGGATGCTGTTCAAGGACGCCAAGCACACCAAGGAGGCGATCGAGTTCCTGAAGTTCTTCTATCAGGACGACAATTACCTCGAATATATCCGCACCGTGCCGATCCACTTCTTCCCGATCACCCGGTCGCTGCGCCAGTCCGCCGCCTACAAGGGCACCGAGATGATCCAGCGCTGGAAGGGATGGCTCGATGCGCAGGAGCAGTATCTGGACAAGGACTGGGGCAAGCCGACGCTGGTCGTCGACTGGGCCGACATGAACGAGAAGCCCTATCTGATGGAAGTGCTCGGCTCCGGCATCCTGCGCGACATGGTGATGGACGTCGTGCTGGAAAAGGTCGAACCGCAGAAGGCGGCCGAAAGGGCGCAGAAGCGGCTTGAAGATCTGATGCGCAGCAAGGGCTACCTGAAGGGCTGAGAAGTCCGCTACGCTTGCCGCGCATGCGTGCGCCGGAACACGAAAATCCACTGGCCGGGGCCGTGCCGCGCACGGTCCCGGCGCGGTGGCGGCTGCCCGAGCCGCTGCTGGGCATCCTGCTGCTGCTGCCGGCGCTGGCGCTGCTGTTGTTGCTGACCTGCTATCCGGTCCTCTACGGCGTCTGGATCGGCTTCTTCAACAAGCATTCGTTCTTCCCGCAGCAGACCTTCGTCGGCCTCGGCAATTACGCCTTCCTGCTGCGCGATCCGGAATTCTGGTCGGCGGTGTGGCTCGGCTGCGTCTATGCGGTGACCACCATCGCGCTGCAGATCGTGCTCGGGGTGGCGACCGCGATGCTGCTCAACGAGATGTTTCCCGGCCGCAACATCCTGCGCGCGATCGTCATCTTTCCCTATGTCATTCCCACCGTCGTCGCCGTCATCCTGTGGAAGTGGCTGCTCGACAGCCAGTTCGGGTTGGTCAATTACCTCATCGACCGCGCCGGATTGTCCGACCATCCGATCGGCTTCATGGGCAAGGACTGGATCATGGCCTCGCTGATCATGGTCAGCGTCTGGCAATTCTTTCCCTTCGTCGTCATCGGCGTGCTGGCGCGCCTGCAGACCATTCCGCAGGAGCTGTACGAGGCCGCGCATGTGGACGGCGCCAATGCCTGGCAGCGCTTCGTTCACGTCACCCTGCCGCAGCTCAAGAGCGTGCTGTTCGTGATCGTGCTGCTGCGCTCGATCTGGATGTTCACCAAGTTCGACACGCCCTGGCTGATGATCCAGGGCGGCGGCGCGGAAATCTATATTCGCACGCTGCCGGTCTACACCTACCTGCGCACTTTCGCCTATTACGAGGCCGGGCTCGGTTCGGCGATGGCGGTGGTGATGTTCCTCGGCCTTGCCGCCGCGACGGCGGCCTATTTCCATATCTGGAAGCGGGAGGAAAACCTGTGACGCGGGCGTTTTCCTTCTTCTCCGCGCGCGGACAGGCGCTGCTGCTGGCGGCGTTGCTGCTGCTCGCCTTCAGCGCGTTTCCGTTTGCCTGGATGGCATCGACCGCGTTCAAGCCCTCGCAGGCGATTTTCGCGACCCCGCCGGTCTTGTGGCCGCGCGAATTCACGCTCGACAATGTGGCGCGCCTGTTCGAGGAAACGAAGTTTCTCACCTATTTCCGCAACAGCGTGATCGTCTCGCTCTCAACCGTCGGTACCACGCTCGCCTTCTCGACGCCGGCCGCCTACAGCCTCACGCGCTTTCGTTTTCCCGGGCGCGAGAAAATTGCCGGACTGATCCTGTTCACCTACATGTTCGCGCCGATCATGATCATCATTCCGTTTTACGTGATGGTGCGCTTCCTCGGTCTGACCAACACGCATTTCGGTCTGATCATGGCCTATACGGCGTTCTGCCTGCCGTTTAACTTGTGGCTGCTGCGCACTTTCTTCCAGAGCATCCCCGTCGAGATCGAGGAGGCGGCGATGATCGACGGCGCCAACCGTTTCCAGGCCGTGGTCTATGTGGTGTTGCCGATGGCGTTGCCGGGCATGGTGGCTACCGGCATTTTTACCTTCATCCTCGCCTGGAACGACTACATCTTCGCCCGCGTGCTGCTCAGCTCCGACGATCTGAAGACCCTGCCGGTCGGCATTGCCGATCTGTACAACGCCAGCGTCGTCGACTGGGGCATGATCATGGCCTCCGGGCTTCTGGTCATTGCGCCGATCGCGGGCGTTTTCGTCTTCCTGCAGAAATATCTCGTCTCCGGCTGGGGTGCCGGCGGCGTGAAAGGCTGACGCGATGACGCTGCCGACAAGCGATCCCTTGCACGGCTTTTCCCCGCTCAAGAGCGGGCGAAAGTCCGACGAGGTTTTCGAGCAGATTTCCGAATTCATCCGTGCCGGCAAGTTTCCCGCCGGCGGGAAGCTGCCGCCGGAGCGCGAGCTTGCCAGCATTTTCCACACCAGCCGGCAGACCATCCGCGAGGCAATCTACCGCGCCGAACTGGTCGGCCTGGTCGAGGTGCGGCACGGCTCCGGCTCCTTCGTCGTGGCGCAGAAGGCGCGCGAGCCGATCGACCGTCCGCTGATCGAGCTGATCAAGACCGAGGCGCACCGCATTGCCGAGTTTTTCGAAATTCGCCGTGCGCTGGAGGGCTGGTGCGCGATGCAGGCGGCCAAGGTGGCGACCGCAGAGCATCTCGCCGCCATGTCCCGGCATCTTGAGGCGATGCACGATCTCGACGTCACCGACGACGAATGGGAGACCAACGACATCGCCTTCCACAATGCGCTGGCCACCGCCACCGGCAATCCGATCGCGATCCGCATCATGGACATACTGCGCGAGAGCTTCTCGGCTTTCTACCGGTTCAAGCGTTTCGTGCCCAACCGCGAGGACCAGAAGACGATCTGGCAGCACCATTTCGAGATTTACGACGCGGTGCGCCGGCGCGCGCCGGAGGAAGCGCGCGCGGCCATCATCGCGCATATGGATTTCATCGAAGGCAAGCTCGACGAGGGCGTGAGCGAGATCGGCTCGGAAGGGGAGTGAACGTGGGACGGCTGGACGGACGATGTGCATTGATCACCGGCGGCGCGCGCGGCATCGGCGCGGCGACGGCCCTGCTGTTTGCGCGCGAGGGCGCGCGGGTCGGGATCATGGGCAAGAGCGGGAAAAACCTCGCGCAAATGCAGGCTATGGCGGCGGACCGGGGGCATTCCGGAATCGAAACCTTTGCGGGCGATGTCGGGCGCAAGGAGGACGCCGAGGCCTGCGTGGAGCGGTTTGTGAAGGCGTTCGGGCGCATCGACATTCTGGTGAACAATGCCGGCATCGGAATCGGGCGCCCGTTTTTCGACAAGACGGTGGAGGAATGGAACGAGACGCTGCGGGTCAACGTCATCGGCACGTTCCTGATGTGCCAGGCGGCCGGACGGCACATGCACACTGCCAAGTCGGGCACGATCGTCAACGTTTCCTCGGTGCGCGGGCTGACGCATCTGGGGCGCGAGGGGGTGATGGATTATTCGGCGTCGAAGGCCGCCGTCATCAACATGACCGCGACAATGGCCAAGCAGTTCGCGCCGGCGGTGACGGTCAATGCGGTCGTGCCCGGCCATACCGAGACCGACATGTTCCAGGCGCTGCCGGACGAGGTGAAGGCCAACATGCTCGCCGGCACGCCGCTGCGGCGCGCGGCGAAGCCAGAGGAGATCGCAAGCGCGATCCTGTTTCTCGCCTCGCCCGAAGCGGCCTTCGTTACCGGGCAGACGCTGGTGGTCGACGGCGGCTTTTCGCTGAAAGCGGGATAGTCACAGGCCCTGACGCAGCCGCGCCAGCAGCTTCACCCCGGCATAGCCGTCGGCGGGCTGCAGGCCGGCCCTGATCTGGAAATCGCGCACCGCTTTCATCGTCTGCGCGCCGATGCGCCCGTCGGTGCCGGCGGTGTCGAAGCCGAGCGCGGTCAGCCGCTCCTGGATTTCCCGCACTTCCGCGAGCGTCGGCGCCCGCTCGCCGCCCGGAAATTGCTGCACGAAGGGGCCGCCGCCGAGCACGCGGTCGCCGAGATGCACCAGCGCCAGCGTATAATTGGTCGAGGGATTGTAGGTGCGCACTGCGAAGAAATTCGGTCCGAGCAGAAAGGCGGGGCCTCCCGCGGCGGGAATCCACAATTGCGCGACCGCATCGGGCTGCGGAAACGGCTCGCCGTCGGCGCGCGCGACCCCGAGCTTGCGCCAGGCGGCATAGCTGCGCCTGGTGTCGCCGGCGGCGAGCCCCGGTGCGCGTACCTCGTAGCCCCAGTGCTCGCCGCGCCGGAACTTGCCGCGCTGCACGAGATAGCGGGCGCTTGAGCCGAGCGCGTCGTCGGGGCGGCCGAACGGGTTGACGCGGCCGTCGCCGTCATAGTCGACGCCGACATTGAGCCAGACTTCCGGCATCCATTGCGTGTGGCCCATGGCGCCGGCCCAGGAGCCGCGCATTTCTTCGGGCGCGGCCCAGCCGCGCTCGACGATGCGCAATGCGTTGAGCAGTTCGCGCTGCCAATAGTCGCGCCGGCGCGGCTCGCCCCAGGCCAGCGCCGCCAGCGAGGGAAAGACCGGCCGTGCATGATTGCGCTGCACCACCGGATCGCCGAACACGGTCTCGATCCCCCACAGCCCGAGCATGACCGAGCGGCCGACGCCGAAATCGCGCTCGATGCGCTCGAACAGGGCGGCGAATTCCTGCGCGCGCTCGCGGCCTGCGGCGATGCGCCAGTCGGAAACGCGGCGGTTGAGATATTGCCAGAGCTGTTCGCGAAATTCCGGCTGTGCGCGGAAATGCGCGAACACGGCGAGGTCGGGCTTGAGCCCCGACATCGCGCGCGCATAGGTCTTTTCGGAAATGCCGCGCGCCAGGGCGCGCGCACGGAACGCCGCCACCCATTGTTCGAACGGCTGGGCGGCCGACTGCGCCGCAGCGGGACGCGGCAGGACGGCGGCCGCACCGAGCGCGAGGGCCGCATGCAGCCAGCGCCGTCGCGTGAAGGACATGGCGTGTACCCGTCAATGGCCGAATCGGTCCGCATGCTAGCGGAGAATCCGACACCGGCATGGCTGCGGGTCGCTTAGCGGCGCTTTTTCTTCTTCGACCGGTATTTCTTTGATTTTGCCGGCTTGACCGACGGCTTGGCACCGGAAGATTTGGCATCGGAAGATTCGGCATCGGAAGATTTGGCATCGGAAGATTTGGCCTCGGAAGATTTGGCCGACGGCTTGGTCTCGGAAGACTCCACCGCCTTGGCATTCGCCGGCTTCTGCGGCGCGGCGTTGAGCGCCGAGGCGGGTGGCCGGTCCGCATCCGCGCCACGCTCCGCCGCGGCCGGCGATCGCTCCGCCTCCGGTTCGTCGCCGCCTTCGGAGGGTGCGCCGTTTCCGTTTTCCGCGGCGTCGGCGGGCGGCTCGCCACTGGCGGCGGCGACATTCTCGGCATCCGGCTCGATTTCGCGCCCGCGCGCGCCGATCAGCCGCTCATAGGCGGCTACCAGCGTCATGTAGGGGTTGACGCGAACCCAGCCTTCGCGCGTCGGCACCATCATTTCGAAATGCAGATGATAGGTGGTGAGGTTTTCGCGCCGATTGAAATTGCCGGCCTTGCCGATGATCTCGCCTTCGCGCACCGTGCGCCCGCTGATCACGCCGTCGGAGTCCAGATGTTTCGGATGCATGTGCATGTAGCGAAAACGCACATGCGCGTCGGCGTCGTTGGCGGTCAGATAGACCGACTCGGTCCCCGCGCTGCGCAGGATCTGCCCGCTGCGCACGGCGACGATGTCGTGCTGGTAGGGCTCGCAACGGTCGGCGCCCTCGTTTCTGAGCCTGCATTCGGCCGGGCGGATGTCCTGCCCCTGATGCCCGCGTCCGCCCGGACATTGTCCGACCGAGAAGTGCCGGTGTTCGCAGAAATTGTCGCGCCACGGATAGGAATAATTCTCCGTCGCGGATTCGTCGAAGACCAGGGGCTTGTCGTTGACGCGGCAGCGGTAATTGGCGCCCTTGCGCCCGCGCGGATGCGGCGTGCGTCCGGTCTGGTCGCAATCGCCCCAATGCATGAACGACTGCGAATTGGCGAAAGCGGGAGCGCGGTCGAAGGGAAAGCGGATCGCCGCATAGACGGTGGCGTCGGCGACCCCGGCATGCTTGCGAAAGCCGGTACCGGGCAAAATTGCGCCGGCGGGGTGATAGGTGAAATCGGATGAGACGGCCTGCGGCCGCTCCACCGGGGCGCCCGACGCGTCGGCGACCTGCGGCTGCGCCGCCGGCGCGCCGCCGGCAAGCTGCAGCGTGGCGAGGACATGCTGGGCGATCGGCTCGGCCTGCCGGCAGGAAATCCAGCGTGCCCGCGGCCGGCCGTCGATGCAGGAAATCGACACCACATAGGTCGTGCCATAGCGTTCGAAACTGTAGCGCAGATAATGTTCGAGGATGAACCGGCGCAGGCCGGGAATATCCTTGGCCGGCGCGCCCGGCGGCAATTCCGACACCCCGCTCGGCTGCGGCAATCGGTAGATCAGCGCCGAGGCCGAGATTTCCACCAGCACCGGATAGGAGAAGCGCGCGCCGCCGTTGCCGGGCAGGCCGGGGCCGTCGACCGCGAAGGCGGCGGCATAACCGGCCGGACCGGCGAGGAAAAATCCGGTCTCGCGCAGACCGGGCATGTATTGCGCGGTCGGCTTGGTTTCGCCCTGCGCGCGGTCGCGCAGATAGGACGCCGCGTCGAAGGGCAGAAGCACCGGCACCGCACTGGCGGCGGCGGCGGGAAAGCGGACCGCCATGGCCTCGTTCAAAAGCGGCAGCGCATCCTCGCCGGCGCTGTCCGCCGCCTGGCCCGCCACCAGTCGGGCAGCGTCCCGGCCGGCCTGTGTCCAGTCCGCCGGCACGACGGACACATGCGGCCCCCGCAGAACCGGAGCCGCCTCCTGCGCGCTGGCCGCGACGCCCCCCAAGAGCCCGGCAACGATGGCGATCACACTACGCAAGACCGAATTCCCACGACACCTCAGCTTGCCACGTCCGATAGCCAAGACATCCGCATACCGGCCGCGCAATGCAATAGCCCGCAACGCGACATATGGCCAAAGCGCGATTTCCTGTCCCGCGCACGCGCGGTCCGGGGCCGCCGCCGCGCGCAGGCGGCGCCGGCATGTCGCCGCGCCCGAAATTCGCCCCGGTGCGGGCCAGAAAAGGCTTGGAATCCGCACCGGCATGGCGCTAGGAGTTGCACGTATGCGAACGGTACCGGCGGGTATGGCGGCGGGGTTCCAGGACGCGGCAGGCGTCGGACCGGCGAAAATCTGCCTCTAGCGACGGAACCGCGATGCATGCCAAAATGCAACAGGTCCGGTCGCCGGGGGAGCGGGCGGACCGGCTCTCGTCTCTCGCGCCCTCCGGGAATTTTCGGCGAGGAATTCCGACAATGTGAGGCTGGTCCGGATGGGCAGGGGGCACATCGAGGACACGGCCACAGACAGACGCCTGCGCGGGACGCGCAAGCCAGAGGCAACGGGTAACAGCAGACGCAGGAACCGATCGCGTGCGCGTGTAGCGTCCGGTTGTGTTTAGTAAGGGACGAGAGAAATGAAGCCAGCGGTTCTCATTATCGGCGCCGACAAGGGCGGGGTCGGCAAGACGACGATTGCACGAACCGTTCTCGACTATCTGCGCGCCAAGGCGATGCCGTCGCGCGCATTCGATGCCGAATTCCCACGCGGCACCCTGAAGCGGTTCCATCCGCAAGTCACGGAGATCGTGGATATTTCCACCATCGCCGACCAGATGAAAATCCTCGACACGCTGACATCGAGCGAATCCAAGATCACGCTGATCGACATCCGCGCCGGCCTGCTGTCGGACACGCTGCAGGCATTCCAGGATTCCGGATTTTTCGACGCCGTGCGCGCCGGCGATTTCAATTTCGGCCTGTTCCATGTGCTCGGGCCCTCGGTCGCCTCGCTTGAGGAGATTGCCGAAGTGATGCCCTTCACCGAAAACGGTGCCTATTTTGCGGTGAAGAATTTCATCAACGAGACCAGCTTCTTCGACTGGGATCCGGCGGTGAAGGCGAAGTATTTCGAGCGCTCCAAGGACGCCATCGAGATCAGCATTCCCAAGCTCACGGAAATGGCCTGCGAAGCGGTGGAGCTTGCCGGCGTTCCGTTCTCGACCTTCATCAGCAACAAGAATGCGCAGGGCGGACCGGGCAATTATTCGCTGGTGCTGCGCGGCTATGTGCGGACCTGGCTGATGCACGTTGCCTCCGAATACGAGCGCGCCGGCTTCCTCAAGCGGCTGACCGCGGGCGAGGCCCCGGCCGGTATTTCCGGTTGAGTACGCGCGGCGGGGCCGCCGCCGGAAATGCGGGATAGCGGCGCGCGCGCAATTGCGTTGCGCTTCGCGCGATTCCACATTGTGGGCCGAGGCCGGCGCCCGACCGGCGGCGCCAGGCGTGCGGCTAGCCGATAGGCCGAGAATGAATTTCGCGATCATCGTCGCATCCTCCCGTGCGCGCTGCGGCAAGACGCTGCTCGCGCGTCTTCTGGCCGAGAATTTCATCCTCAGCGGCAGCCGGCCGGCGATTTTCGACACCGATGCTGCGGAGGCGCCGCTGCTGGCGCGTTTCCCCGCCGATTCCATGGCGCTCGATCTGGAGCGCGTCACCGATCAGATGGCGCTGTTCGACGGTCTGGCCGGGGAGGGGGCGAATTCGCGCATCGTCGACCTGACCCATCTGTCGTTCCGCCGGTTTTTCGAGCTGATGCTGGAGAGCGATTTCATCGCCGAGGCGCGCGCCAGCGCGGTGGAGCCGGTGGTCTTCTACATTCCCGGCACCGACCTGGAATCGTTTCAGCAGACAGCGGAACTGCGCGACCGGCTCGGCGACTGTCCGCTCGTGGTCGTCGAGAATGCCTATCTCGGCGAAATCAGGCTGTCGACGCGGCACAGCGAGGACTATCGGTCGCTGATGCAAAGCCCGCTGCGCATGCTCGTTCCCGCGCTCGATCCCGCCTTCATGAGCCTGATCGAGGAACCCGGAATATCGCTGAGCGAATTCGTGCGCGAGCCGTCGGCGCGGATGTCGGCGGAGACGCGCGCGGCCGTGCGCTCATGGCTGGTAAAGGTGCTCGGCGAGGTCTATCGAGTCATCGGGCTGCTCGAACGTGCAGGACGGCCGCGTCTTTCGCGCTAGAATCGTTCCGGCCTCGATGGACGAAGCCCGGCCTGAGGCCTCTTGATTTGCCCCGTTGTCGTCACGCAAACGGCGTCCGTTTTGCCCGGACGCGGGCAGCGATGCGATGTCGCAGGAGCTGCGGTCGCGCGCGGGATGTACCCGATTACGCCGTTTGGCGCGGGTATTGCGGCCTTTTTCGTTAACCATAAGCGTAAATTTTCAGACTTCGTTAACCATGCGGGACGGCCGGTCCGTGTGCTATAAATAACGGCAGCGCTCGCGCGGAAGCCTATGAATCAACGACTTTTTCCACGCGATGCAGGGACGCGCACGCGGCCGCCGCGTTTACCACTGCGGGAACTCTGCGGTCGCACGGCGATACGGGTACGCGCCGTCGTGATATTTCTTTGTCAATGAGAATTCGAACTGAAAGTGCGTCAACGTCCAATCGAATTGTAGGGGTTGCGTTATGTCTGAATACGGTACGAAGATGGAAGACACCGGAAACAACAGCTGCGCGTTCTTCGGTGAAGGCGTGACTTTCAAAGGCTCGATCACCGCTCCCGAGCGGATCGTCGTGCATGGCACCGTCGAGGGCGATATCGTTGCACGCGATCTCCTCGTCGGCCCGAGCGGGACGATCAAGGGCAATGTCCGCGTCGACATGGCCGACGTGCAGGGCAAGATCCTGCAGAATGTCGAAGCGCGCGTCTGCCTCTCGCTGCGCAAGACCGGCCGCATCGAAGGCTCGGCGACCTACGGCGACATCGAGATCGAGAAGGGCGGAGTGCTCTCCGGCGAAGTCGCCGCCATCAACGGCAGCGACAAGTCCGAGAGCGGCAAGAAGGACGGCAACGCCCGCGTCAGCTCGCCGCCGATCGCCTTCGACACGATCCGTTCCGCCGCCTCGAGCCATGAGGGCAAGCGCGACGGTGCCGACGACAGGATCGCCGTGGGCAAGGGCAAGTAAGCCCGCCGCCACAGGCGCGCATCCTTCGCAACCCGGGATGCGGCGGCAGCCGCTCGGCTGCCGCCTCGCCGGGCTGCCGCGTCACATTCAGGCCAAAAGCCTGCCTTCTTGTGTCCCAAGCCGCCGCCGGCCCACGCGCCGGCGTTTGTGCGTCAAGTGCGCGAAACCTGCGCTTCGCGCCGCATCGATCGATCCGGGACCCTGCGTTTGCGCTTTGCTGCCCGCCGACTTGCCGTGGTGATGCTGGCGACGCTGGTCGCCGGCTGCGGCAACGACGTCGCCGTCCAGGCGCTGGCGCCCGCCGGGCGCGAGGCGCGGCTGCCCGGTCACGTCTATCTGTTCTGGGGTCTGGCCGGCGAAATTTTCTCCCGCGGTCTCGACGGCCTTGCGGCCAAGATCCGCCGCCGCGGGGTCGGCGCATCCGCGCACAGCATGACGGAAACGGGCTCGGTCGCCGCCGACATCGTACGGCGCTATCGCAGCGATCCGACGAGCGCGCCGGTCATGCTGCTCGGACATTCCTCCGGCGGCGACGCCATCATCGCCATTGCCGAGCGGCTGCGCGCCGAAGGCGTGCCGGTTGCGCTCGCCTTCGGCTTCGATCCGACGCCGATCGCAGGCAGCGTGCCGTCCAATGTCGACATTTTCATCAATCTCTATCAGGCGACGAACCTGATCGGCGGCGGCGCCGCGGTAGCGGGACGCGGCTTCCGCGGACGGCTGATCAACGTCGATCTGCGCGAGCGCCGCGAGATCGTTCACATCACGCTCGACAAGTCGCCGGTGATTCACGATCTGGTCGTCGACAAGGTGCTGGGTGTATCGGCTGCCGCCGCCGCGGCCGCACGGCCCGTCCCTGCAGCGCCGCCGCGCCGCGCCCGCGATGCGCGGCCGCCGCCACGTCCGCCGGCCTATGTGCTGCCGCTGACGATGAAATATGTCGTGCCGCCGCATGAGCCGATCGTGTTGTGGGACAGCGCCGTCGCGCACGAGGCCGGGCCGGGCGAGGATATCGACGCGTTTGCCGCGCGCCATGCAGTGCCGGGCTGGGCGGTGGCGCAAATCAACGGTATCGAGCCGAACCGGCCGTTGCAGACGGGACAGAAGCTGCTTGTCCCGCAAAGCGCATTCTCGGCCGCAATCGAGGCGGTCGCGATGCCGGCGCCCGCGCCGTCGCGATAGCGCTGCGGGGCCGGGTTTCCGGGCATGGCCGCGCGGCGGTCTTTTCGGGAACAAACCGGCCGCCATGGCCGTTTCCGCTGCGGAAGGTCGAGAGCAGGAGGTATTCACATGTCCGACTACGACCCGAACCGGGATTATCGCGATCCGGCCAGTTATCGCGAATTGCGCAGGAGCGATATCGGCGCCGCGCGGTCGAGCTGGGCCTGGATTCTCGGCGGTCTCGCCGCCTTTGTGCTGATCATTCTGGCACTGTCGGTGGGACGCGACGATACGC
This sequence comes from uncultured Hyphomicrobiales bacterium, assembly GCA_964456755.1. Classification (GTDB taxonomy): domain Bacteria; phylum Pseudomonadota; class Alphaproteobacteria; order Rhizobiales; family Xanthobacteraceae; genus Pseudorhodoplanes. The sequence goes on along the minus strand of CAYWCE010000011.1, from coordinate 21,301 downwards.
AGACGGCAACCTCGCCCGGCGTGACCGCCACTCCGCCGGCAACGACGGGAGCGGCGCCGCCGCGCACGCCGCCGGCACCGGCCGCGCCGAACCAGAACCAGTAACGCGTCATCGAGAAAGCCCCGGTCCGTCCGGGGCTTTCTTTTTGCGCCGGGGGCGCGCCGGTTTGCGCGGCGCCGCCAACCCCGTCGCATTCGCATATCCAGACTTGTGTTGCCGGTCGCATTCGCCGATCCTCCCGTGCAGGGAGGGGAGGGCATGCTGCTCTGGTTTGCGATGGCCTACGTCGTCTGCGGCCTCGTCGCCGCCGCCGCCTTTGTCTTGCGCGGAGCCCAGCGGCTGCTGCCGGTGCCGGCGCCGATCAGCGTGGGCGCCAGGGTGTTGCTGTTTCCCGGGGCTTTTCTGCTGTGGCCCTATCTTGCGCTGCGCTGGCTGCGGGCGGCGCCGGCATGACCCGCAGGCACCGGGCATGGCATCGGCTGATCTGGCCTGTGCTTGCGGCACTTGCGGTGACGGGCCTCGTGCTGGCGCTGGCGCTGCGGCCTGAGCCCGCGGCCGGTGGTGCCGGCGCGACGCTGCAGGAAGCGGTGCGATGAGCGTCGGCTTTCGCGCCGTCCAGTGGAACCGCGACAAGATCGTCTATGACGCGCTGCTGGTCGCCGGCGCGGCGCTGTTCATCGGCGCATTCATTGCGCGCGAATGGCTCGCAAATCCGCCGCGCAACGCGCCCGAATGGGTCGACCTGCGCATCCGCGCGTTCGGCGTCTGCGCCTTCGCCATGCTCACGATCGTGTTGTCGATCGGCCCGCTGGCGCGGCTCGACCGGCGCTTCCTTCGGCTCCTGTACAATCGCCGGCATTTCGGCGTGCTGACTTTCACGGTCGCGGCGCTGCACGCGACATTCATGGTCGAATGGTACGCGGTGCAGGGCACGTTGCCCAATATCGTGACCGAGCTGACCGCCTGGCACGATTATGCCCGCTTCATCGGCTTTCCCTTCAAGGCGCTCGGCATCGGCGCGCTGCTGATCCTGCTGCTGCTCGCCGCCACCAGCCACGATTACTGGCTGGCGGTGCTCACGCCGCCGGTCTGGAAGGCGCTGCACATGGCGCTGTATGTCGCCTATGCGCTGGTCGTCATGCATGTCGCGCTCGGCGTGATGCAGTTCGACCGCAATCCGCTGGTGCCGCTGCTGCTCGGCGCCTCGCTCGCCTGGGTGGCCGGTCTGCATATCGCGGCCGGCTGGCGCGAGCGCGGCCGTCACGCGATCCCGCTCACGCCGGACGGCTGGATCGCGGTCGGGCCGCCGCATTCCATTCCCGACACCTGCGCAAGGATCGTTGCCGCGCCCGGCGGCGAGCGCATTGCCGTGTTTCGCAACGGCGGCACGATCGGCGCGGTCACCAATCTGTGCGCGCATCAGAACGGCCCGCTGGGCGAGGGGCGCGTCATCGACGGCTGCATCACCTGTCCCTGGCACGGTTACCAGTACAGGCTGGAGGACGGCTGCGCGCCCGCGCCGTTCACCGAAAGGCTTGTCACCTACCGGCTGCGTCTCGCGCACGGGATAGTCGAAGTCGATCCGCGCCCGCTGCCGCCGGGCACGCCGGCGGCGATCGCCGTCGGAGGGTGAGGCGGCGGGCGGACAACGCGGCGGCGAAGGGAGCAGGGCGATGGCCGATGGCGAGGACTGGGTCGATCTGGGCGATGCCGATGCGCTGTCGCGCGCGCCGTTGCAGGAGGTCAAGGCGCGCAACCGCGATTTCGCGGTGACCTGCAAGGACGGCGCATTCGGCGTTCTGGCCAATGCCTGCAATCACGTCGGCGGTCCGCTCGGCTGCGGCCATCTCGACGGCGACTATGTCACCTGTCCCTGGCACGCCTGGAAATTCCATCGCCTGACCGGCGTCGGCGAGCCGGGTTTCGAGGACGACTGCGTGCCGGCCTATCCGGTGAAGGTCGAGGGCGGGCGGCTATGGGCCAATCTCGCCGCCGGCAGCAAGCGCAACAGGAAGCCGCATGCGCCGCACCCGCTCGCGCGCAATCCCGTGCGCGAAGCAGGACCGCTGCGCCTGGCCGGGATATCGACCACGGTCATGGACGACAGGCATCCGCGCTTTTCCGGCTCCGACCATTTGCTCGCGCACGCGCTCGCCGCCGCACAAAAGCGCGGTGCGCAGACGCGGCTGATCCGGCTCAACGCGCTGCGGTTTCGTTCCTGCGAGGGCTATTATTCCAAATCCGCGCGCGCCTGCACCTGGCCCTGTTCGATCACGCAGATGGACGCCGGCGACCAGATGGACCAGGTCTACGAGGCGCTGGTCCACTGGGCCGATGCGGTAATCGTCGCTTCGCCGATCCGCTGGGGCACCGGCTCGTCGCTCTATTTCAAGATGGCCGAGCGGCTCAATTGCGTGCAGAACGCGATCACCGTCGGCAACCGCGTGCTGATCCGCAACAAGGTTGCCGGATTCATCATCGTCGGCGGTCAGGACAACATCCAGGGTCTGGCGGGACAGATGCTCGGCTTTTTCTCCGAGCTTGGATTCATCTTTCCCCAGTTTCCGTATATCGCGCATTCGCGCGGCTGGTCGCGCGAGGACATGGAACGCAATGTCGAAATGGTGCGCGGCTCGAAGGAACTGGCAAGCGGCGCCGCCATGCTGGCGGAGCGCTGCCTCGACCTCGCCGACCATCTGATCGCGCGCGATGCGGCGCCGACCGCGATCGAGCGCGGCGGCCGCAAGGCACACGAACTCGCCTAGGTGGCGGAGCGCGACGCGGTCCGCCTCAATGCAGCCGGCGCGTGCGGAAATCCGCCCAGGCGAGAACGAGACCGAAAACCAGGAATGCGGAGATTACGGCCGAGATCACAACCAGCGTTTCGAACGGCATTGTCCTTCGCTCCTTGCAGATGCAGAAGCGCAAGGTGATGCGGGCTGCGGCGCAGACCATTGACCCGGATCATAAACGGCAAGGAAATTCCCGGCCGGGGCGGCGGGCGCTGTCATTGGGGCGGCGCGGCGTTTCGAAAGGTCGACGCGCCGTCGCCCAGCTCCGCGCGCATCGCCGCGGGATTGAACTTCGTTGCGACGTTTCCGACGGTTGGGAAGAAGCGGCGCGCCCGTTCGAACGAAGTTCCGCTTTGACATTTGCACGGCCATCCCCGGAGGAATGGCGCGCCCAAGGGGAATCGAACCCCTGTTTTCGCCGTGAAAGGGCGACGTCCTGGACCGCTAGACGATGGGCGCGTTGGGGCGAGGTATAGTCACCGGGCGTCCGCCAATCAAGCACGGCCGCCGCCGCGCCGCCGGCAGCGCGAGTCCGGCGCTGCCGCTCACCAATGCCCGGTATTGGGCATCGACTTCCAGGGTTCCTGCGGCGGCTTCGCTTCGCCCGCCTGCAGGATTTCCACCGACTGGCGGTCGGGCGAGCGCACGAATGCCATGCGCCCGTCGCGCGGCGGCCGGTTGATGGTCACGCCCGCTTTCATCAGCTTCTCGCACAGCGCGTAGATGTCGTCGACCTCGTAGGCGAGGTGGCCGAAATAGCGCGCCTCGCCGTAATCCTCCGCATCCCAGTTGTAGGTCAGTTCGACCAGCGGCGCATGCCGGCCGCCGTCCCTGACGCTGTCGGCAACCAGCTTTTCGTCGGCGGGCGCGGCCAGGAACACGTTGGTGAAGCGGCCCTTCTCGTCGGAATAGCGGCGAACCTCCTTCAGCCCGAGCTTGTTGCAGTAAAAATCGAGCGCGGCGTCGAGATCGCGGACGCGCAGCATGGTGTGCAGATAGCGCATGGGCGGAACTCCCGGGACATTCGGTTGGGCAGGTTCGGGCCGGCCCTGGATGGGCCTTGACGGGCCTTGAAGAGCCTCGGCGGACCGTAACGGATATAGGGGAGGGGCGCGGGAACGCGCAAGGCCGGTGCGCCGTCCCGCAGGATCGGCGGTGGCCCGCGCGCGGCTCCTGCGTCTACAATCGGACCGCCATGATCGCACCCGATCTCCCCGCCGCTATCGCCCGGCTGCGCAGCCTCGTCGAGGCGGCAACAGACATCGTCCCGTTCACCGGCGCGGGGATTTCCACCGAATCCGGAATTCCCGATTTCCGCTCTCCGGGCGGCCTGTGGGCAACCACGCAGCCGATCCCCTTCGACCTGTTCCTGACCAGCCGGGAGATGCGCGACGAGGCATGGCGGCGGCGTTTCGCGATGGAGAAGTATTTCGCGGCGGCGCGGCCGGGACGTGGGCACCGCGCGCTGGCGCACCTGTACCGCAGCGGCAAGGCGCGGGCGGTCATTACGCAGAACATCGACAACCTGCACCAGGATTCAGGCGTCGCGCCCGCCGACGTGATCGAGCTGCACGGCAATACAACCTATGCCACCTGTCTGGATTGCGACCGGCGATACGAACTGGATTGGGTACGCCAACGCTTTGAAACTGCTGGAGGACGCGCGCCGGATTGCGATTGCGGCGGCCCGATCAAGACCGCCACCGTCTCGTTCGGCCAGTCGATGCCGGCGGAGGCGATGCGTCGCGCCGAGCGGCATGCCGGTGCGTGCGACCTGATGCTTGCGATCGGCTCCTCGCTGGTGGTCTGGCCGGCGGCGGGAATTCCGTTATTGGCGAAACAGAGCGGTGCCAGCCTCGTGATCGTCAACCGCGAGCCCACCGATCTCGACGCAATCGCCGATCTCGTCATCAGGCAGGACATCGGCGAGGTGCTGGGCGCGTTTATCGCGCATTGATTCGTACGCCTCATACTTTTGCACAGGTCCGGTCGCGGCGCATACACAAGCGCATTTTCCACTTTTACAACGGCGGTCCGGTGTTAATCTTCCTGTTGACAGATTCGTTCAAGCGCCCGGCAAGAGGCGCCAAAAGCGGCGGCTCGCGACGTCATGGCGTCCGACGGTATGGGTCCGAAGGGACCAGGTACAGGTTATGGTCTGGGGCTGGACCGGACGATCGAGGTCGCCGACGAGACCGCGACGAACGTCGTTGAAATTTCCGGCACCATCAAGTGGTTCGACGTCGCCAAGGGATTCGGATTCATCGTGCCCGACAACGGCATGCCCGACGTCCTGTTGCACGTGACCTGCTTGCGCCGCGACGGATTCCAGACCGCCTATGAAGGTGCGCGCGTCGTCTGCGAAGTGCTGCAGCGCCCGAAGGGGCTGCAGGCGTTTCGCGTGCTGTCGATGGACGAGTCGACGGCGATCCATCCCTCGCAAATGCCGCCGCCGCGCACGCATGTGACGGTGACCCCGACCAGCGGACTGGAACGTGCGATGGTGAAGTGGTTCAACCGGCTGCGGGGCTTCGGCTTCCTGACCCGCGGCGACGGCACGCCGGACATCTTCGTCCATATGGAGACGCTGCGGCGCTACGGAATCACCGAATTGCGTCCGGGGCAGACCGTGCTGGTGCGTTTTGGCCCGGGTCCGAAGGGGCTGATGGCGGCGGAGGTGCAGCCGGACGGCGGTCCGCACGGCCCGTCATCGCACTGAGCGCCGTGTCCGTATTATTGTACCGGAGTTGGTCATGGGGGCGGCGCCTGGTTCTGACGGCCGCCTTTGCCGTCTTTGCCGCGCCGGCCGGCGCGCAACAGCCCGCACTGCAGACGCTGGAAATCGTCAGCCGCACCGGCGTGCATGTCTTTGCCGTCGAACTTGCCGCCGACGACGCAAGCCGGGCAAAGGGACTGATGTTCCGTCGCGAGCTGCCCGAGGGCCGCGGCATGCTGTTCGATTTCCACCGCGAGCAGGAAATCTCGATGTGGATGGAGAACACTTACATTCCACTCGACATGATCTTCATCGCCGGCGACGGCCGCATCCGGCACATTGCGGAGAACACAGTGCCGCTTTCGCGCGCGACCGTCAGTTCGCGCGGTCCGGTGCGCGGCGTGCTCGAAGTGATCGCCGGGACGGTGCGCAAGCTCGGCATTGCGCCCGGCGACCGTGTCGCGCATCCGATTTTCCGGCGTTGAGAGGCCCGGCGCCGCCAGCCGCCGCTCAGGGCCGGACCGGAAAGGTCACCCGGCATTCGACGCCGCTGCCGTCCAGCGTCCAGCGCGCGCTACCGTCCAGCATTTGCGGGACGATCCGTTCGATCAACTCGGTGCCGAAACCGCGCTTGCCGTCGGCCCGGCACCGATCGATTCCCGTCTCCCGCCAGATCAGCGTGGCGCTGCCGCCGGCAACCCGCCAGCGGACATCGATGTGCGAATCCGGCGGCGCGGCGCGCGAAGCCGCACCGTATTTCGCCGAATTGGTCGCAAGCTCGAACAGCAGCAGCGCCAGCGGCTGCACCGTCTGCGGCGGACAGACCAGATCCTCGCCGGCGAGGCTGAACTGCTCGCCTTCGATCAGCCCCTTGGCGGCGAATTCGAGTTGCAGCAATTCGCGCAGGCTCACCGGTTTTTCCGGCACGCTGACCACAAGGTCGTGCGCGCGCGACAATGCCTGCAGGCGGCCGTCGAATACGCGCAGGAACTGATCCAGGCTGTTGCTGTGCCGGCGGGTCCGGTGCGCGATGGCGGCGACGTTGGCGAGCAGGTTCTTGACCCGGTGATGCACCTCGCGGATCAGCACCTCGCGCTCGCGCAGCAACGCGTCGCGCTCGGCGGCGAGGCGGTGCCGCTCGATCGCCGCACCGAGGACATTGGCATAGCTCTGCAGGTGATGGATGTCGGCCTCGCCGACCTGCCAGTCGGCACCGCCGCCGGCTTCCAGGCAGCCCTGGGCCCGTCCGTCGGCCCAGATCGCAACGCTTGCGGTGACCCGCGCGCCGCTCCTGCGCATATGCTCGCAGACGGCGAACCGGGTTTCTTTGTCGACCTGCGAGACGACCGGCGCGCCGGTCTCCACCGCGTAGCCGCACGCCGAATGCCGGCCGCCGGGTATGACGGCCGCGTCGCCGGCCGGCGCATGGCCGGTGGCGGCAAGCAGCACGAAATCTTTTCCGCCGGGCCTGAGCAGCGCGATCCTGACCGTGTTGGCGCCGAGCGCGTGCGAAAGCCTGCTGCAGGCCCCGGTCAGCAGCGCATTCAGGTCGTTCGATGTCAGCGCCAGAACGCCGAATGCGGACAGCGATCGCTGACGCCGGAGCGTTTCGTCCTTCGGCATGTCCCTGCAAGGAATGAGCGCCAGCACCGGAATGGGAACGCCGCGCGCACGCCGGCGTTCCCGCCATGCACGGTCGCACTGCGCCCGCATGCGCGACACGGCTGCGCGACGGGTCTTCTTGCCGCTGTGCGGCGAATTGGTGTATCGAGACGCCACTCTGGCCGGGGCATGGCGCAGCCTGGTAGCGCATCTGCTTTGGGAGCAGAGGGTCGCAGGTTCGAATCCTGCTGCCCCGACCAACTTGAAAAGGGGATAGCGGCATGGCAGCGCGCATCTACAAGCCGGCAAGGACGGCGATGCAGTCGGGCACCGCCAACACCCGGAACTGGGTGCTCGAATTCGAGCCGGGCGCCCCGCGCGTGGTGGAGCCGCTGATGGGCTGGACCTCCTCCACCGACCCGACCAGCCAGGTGCGGCTGCGTTTTGCCACGCGCGAGGAGGCGGTCGCCTACTGCGAACGGCACGGCATTGCCTATCGCGTGCAGGAGGCGAAGCAGGCCGCGCGTCGCGGCATGGCCTATGCCGACAATTTCGCGTTCCAGCGCCGGGGATTATGGACGCATTGAGCGCTTGACGCGGATCAGGCCGGCTGCGCCTGCAGCCGCTGCGCGGCAACGCTGTCGCGCGAATGCGCGCGCTGGCGCAACAGCGACAGGAAACGCGGCTGCGGCATCGGCTGACCGAGCAGGTAACCCTGGCCGTAGTCGCAGCCCATCGCCGCCAGCGCCATCACGTCGCCCGCCTTCTCGACCCCGACGCCGACGGCGAGCGCGCCGAATTTGTGTGCAAGTTCGATCGCGCTCTTGCAGATCGGACCTTTCACCTTGTCGGAGCCGCAATCGGTGACGAAGGAGCGGTCGAGCTTCATTTCCGCGAACGGCACGCTCTTGTTGCGGCCGAGCAGGTTCACGCCGCGGCCGACATCGTCGATGGCGAGGCGGACATTGTGCGGCGCCAGCCGCGTGGCGAGATCGACGGCGCGCGCGATGTCGCCGACCACCGATTTCTCGTCGATGTCGACGATCAGGCCGGCGCCGCCCGCAAGCGGCGTCTTGCGCATGATATCGGCAACCGGCAGCCGCTCGAGAATGGCGATCGGCATGTTGACGGCGATCGGAATGCTGACATTCAGCCGCGCGAATTGCCCGCCGATGCGGATGGCGTCGATCAGCGCGCGGCCGGCAAGCTCGATCAGGTCGTCCTCGGTCGCGCCGGCCATGAACGCGTTGGGGTGCAGCACGCCGTATTCGGGATGGCGCGCGCGCGCGAAGGCTTCCGCCCCGACCAGCCGCTTGCGCCGCAGATCGACCTTGGGCTGATACCAGAACTCGATCCAGTCGCTGGCCAGCGCGTCGACGAGGCCGATGCGCGCGGCGAGCGGGGGCGGGGTGCCGAGTTTCAGCCCGCGGATGACCTTCTGCACCGCGCCGGCCTCGAACGGCTTCTTGAGCACCGGCAGCATGCGCAGCTTGAGCCGATCGCCGGTCGCCTTCACCGTCTCCATCACCGCGCCGCCGCGCCCGCCCATCAACAGCACCGCGCCGCGATAGGCCTTGGCGGCGAGCGCATTCACGGTCTCGATGCTGTCTTCGGTATCCAGCGGCACGTTGAGCAGGATCAGGTCGGGCATGCGGCGCGAAAGCGCGGCGCGGCAGGAGGGGCCGTCGGCAAATTCCTCGGTATCGATTCCCGAGCCCTGCATGATCAGCGAGATGTAGTGGCGGATGGTGGCATCCGCGTCGACCACAAAGCAGACGGGCGACTGGTCCGGCGCCGGCGACACCGCCACCACTTCGGCACGGGAAAGAGCTGCCGGCGTATCTGACATGCGCGGACCTGGGCCCCGGGGTTTCGACGGGTCGGGAATGTAAATTGCGAAGAAAACCTTAAAGTTGCGTTTCCCGCGTCCGGCCGCGCCGACCAAGTCCATGAGCCGACGCGAAAATCGGGTATCCCTCCCGGTCTCCCATCGCCCCGGCGTCGGATTGCCCCGGCGGCCCATTGTCCGGGCCATCCATTGTCCGGGCCATCCATTGTCCGGCGATATCGCCCGGCGGCCCAATCCCGCGCTGGCTTGGGCCGCCCGGGCGGCGGGTGCTAGACTGTGCGCCGTGCAAGGGGCGCAGCCGTGGACAACCTCACAATCATCCTGTGCATGTGCATCGGCAACGCGGTTGCCTGGCTGCTTGCGCTCTATACCGAGCGCGGCGCGTATCTGCTCATCTGGAACACGGTGTTCGGTATGCTCGGGGCCGCCGCCGCCGCGGTGCTGATCGCGTGGACGGCGCCGGTGCTGGGGGTCGTCGGCCTGCTGACGGTGGGGCCGCCATTCGCGCTTCTCGCCATCGCCGCGGGCCATCGCATCAGGCGGCTGGTGTGGCGCGCGCTGTCGCCGGAACGAAGCCGCTCCGGCGCTTGAGGCAGGCGCTGCGGGCCGGACACCGGTCGCACACTGAGGCGTGGCGACCCCGGGAGGATTCGAACCTCCGACCAACAGCTTAGAAGGCTGCTGCTCTGATCCACTGAGCTACGGGGCCGAACCGGTCGATGGCCGAAGCCGGTGGCCGGTCGTTCCGGCGTCAGGCTTCGCCGCCTTGCGGCTCAAGTGTCAGCTTTGACCGTTCAAATCAAGCACGGCCGGCGGTGACGCACTTGCCGCGCCGGTGCCGCCCGGCAACACTGCCTGCCGCCGTAGGACGGGATCGGCGGTTCCCGGCCACGACCTCGACATGTTTTGCCGTTGACCTTGGGCGCTCTTTGGCCCGGTCCGGGAGGAGGATTCTTCCGATGTTTGCGCTGTTTCGTGCCGGCCTTGTCGCCGCGCTCGCCGTCCTGGCGTGTCCGGCGACGGCATCCGGCAAGGCTTTCGAGCGCTCCGATCTTGCCGATTCGCTGATCCGGCTGGAGGCGCAGATCAGGAACGATGCCGGCCCGGTCACGCGGCCGGCGGCGCAGCTCAGGCGCGAGGCCGAGGCGGCTTTCCAGAAGGGCGATTTCCGCGCCGGTCTGCAATTGCTCGGGCAGGCGGTGGCGGCGGCGCCCGAGGACGCCGGGCAATGGCTGCGCCTCGCGCGCGCGGTGTCGCAAATCAGGCCCGCCGACGACCGCGAGCGCATTCTGCTGCTGGAGCGCGCGGCGACGGCCGCCTATGCCGCCTACCGGCTGACCCGGGACCGCGGCGAGGAAGCCGATGCGCTGGTCATTCTCGGGCGCAGCTATGCCGAACGCAGGATCTGGCGGCCGGCGCTGAACGCGCTGCGCCTTGCGCTCGAACTGCGCGAGGCGGCCGACATCCGCATCCAGTATGAGCGCATGCGCGACGAGCACGGATTCCGCCTGCTCGACTACAAGGTCGAATCCGATTCCGCCTCCCCGCGCGTCTGTTTCCAGTTTTCCGAAAATCTCGCCGGCCGGCGCGCCGACTATTCGCCGTTCGTGTCGGTGGAAGGACAGGATCGCCCGGCGGTGAGCGGGGACGACCGCCAGCTCTGCGTCGAAGGACTGAAACACGGAGAACGCTATGCCGTTTCCGTGCGCGCGGGCCTTCCCTCCGCCGTCAGCGAGGTGCTCGCGCGCACCGTCGACTTCAGCGTCTATGTGCGCGACCGCCAGCCGCTGGTGCGTTTCGCCGGCAAGGCCTATGTGCTGCCGCGGCAGGGTCAGCGCGGCATGCCCGTGGTCAGCGTCAACACGGCGGCGGTCGAGATCGAGATTTTCCGTGTCGGCGACCGCAACCTGCTCAATACGGTACTTGGCAACGACTTCCAGCGCGCGCTGTATCCCTACGAGCTGGAGCGGCTTGCCGGCGAAAGCGGCATCAGGGTCTGGGGTGGCGAACTGAGCGTCGAGCGGACGCTGAACGCGGAGGTGACCACCGCGTTTCCGGTGGGCGAGGCGGTCGGCGAGCTTGCCCCCGGCGTCTATGCCATGATCGCGCGTCCCGCCGGGCGAATCCAGGCCGACGGCCACGAGGCTGTGGCGACGCAATGGTTCATCGTCTCCGACCTCGGGCTCTCCGCCTATAGCGGCAATGACGGCGTCCACGCCTTCGTTCATTCGCTCGCTACCGCCGATCCGAAGGGACAGGTGGAGGTGCGGCTGCTCTCGCGCAGCAACGAAGTGCTGGCCGCAAGGCGCACCGACGGCGCCGGCCGCGTTTCCTTCGAGGCGAACCTGACGCGCGGGGAGGGCGGTGCGGCGCCCGCTCTGCTGGTCGCGTCCGAGCCGAAGGGCGACTATGCCTTTCTCAATCTGAAAGCGCCGGCATTCGATCTCGGCGACCGCGGCGTTGCCGGCCGCGTCGTGCCGGCCGGCCTCGATGCCTTCGTCTATGCCGAACGCGGCGTCTATCGCACGGGCGAGACGGTGCATCTCACCGCGCTGCTGCGTGACGCGCTGGGGGCGGCATCCCCGGGCGTTCCGCTGACGCTGGTGGCGACGCGTCCCGACGGCGTCGAATATCGCCGCGCGGTCCTGCAGGACCAGGGCCTGGGTGGCCGCTCGCTCGCTCTGCCGATTGCGGATTCGGCGATGTCGGGAACCTGGCGCGTGCAGGCCTTTGCCGATCCGAAGCGTGCGGCCATCGGCGAGACCACGTTCATGGTCGAGGACTACGTGCCCGACCGGCTCGAATTCGAATTGTCCACCCAGGCCGCCGCGATCGCGCGCGACGCCCCCACCGCATTTTCGGTCGAAGGGCGCTTCCTTTACGGCGCGCCGGCATCCGGAATCGTCCTCGAAGGCGAGGCGGTGATCTCGCCGGTGCGCGAACGGCCCGGCTTTGCCGGCTATCTGTTCGGCGCAGCCGACGACGAGGCGACACCGACGCGCCAGGCGCTCGAAGACCTTGCCCGCACCGACGAGCGGGGCAGGGCGACATTCCCGCTCGCCATCGACCGTTTTCCGGAAACCGCGCGCCCGCTGCAGGCGCAAATCGCCGTGCGCATGGCCGACGACGGCGGCCGGGCGGTCGAGCGCAAGACGACGCTGCCGGTCGCGGCAGCCGCCGACATGATCGGGATCAAGCCGCTCTTCGCGCGCCGAGTCGGCGACAACGACCAGGCTGCCTTCGAAATCGTGTTCGTGCAGCCCGACGGCAGGGCAGTGGCGCGGACGGGACTGCGCTACGAATTGCTGCGCGTTCAGACCCGCTATCAATGGTACCGGCAGCACGGGCAGTGGGATTATGAGCCGGTCCGCTCGACGACGCGGGTCGCCGACGGTCAGATCGACGTGCCTGCGGACGGACCCGCACGGCTGTCGCTGCCGGTGACGTGGGGACGCTACCGGCTGGAAGTGTCGACCGGGGAAAGCGACGGTCCGCTCACCGCGGTGAATTTCGATTCCGGCTTCTATGCGGAAGCCGCCGCCGATACGCCCGACCTGCTCGAACTGGCGCTCGACCGGACCGAATATGCGGCCGGCGACACGATCAACATTGCCGTCACCGCGCGCAGCGAAGGCCGCCTCACCATCGATGTCGTCGGCGATCGTCTGATTTCCTCGACTTCGAGCACAGTGCAGCCGGGGGTCAACAGCCTGCGGATCGGCGTCGGCCGCGACTGGGGCAACGGCGCCTATATCGTGGCGACGCTGCGCCGTCCGCTCGACGCCAAGGCGCAACGCATGCCCGGCCGGGCCATCGGCGTGCAGTGGTTCTCGATCGACCGCAAGGTGCGCACGCTGGCGCTGGACATGGCTCTGCCGCCGCTGGTGCGGCCCAATTCGTCGTTGCGCGTTCCGGTCAAACTCGGCGGCCTCGCCGCGGGCGAGGAGGCGCGCATCGTCGTCGCCGCGGTCGATGTCGGAATTCTCAACCTGACCGGCTACCGGCCGCCGGCGCCGGACGACCATTATCTCGGGCAGCGGCGGCTCACTGCCGAAATCCGCGACCTGTACGGCCAGCTGATCGACGGCATGCAGGGCACGCGCGGGCAAATCCGCTCCGGCGGCGACGGCGGCGCGGCGCTTGAGGGAAGCCCGCCGGCGCAGGCTCCGCTGGCGCTCTATTCCGGCATCGTGCCGGTGCGGCCCGACGGCACGGCCGAGATCGGCTTCGACCTTCCCGCCTTTGCCGGAACGGTGCGGGTGATGGCGATCGCATGGAGCCGGGACAAGCTCGGCCGCGCGTCCGGCGACGTCGTCGTGCGCGATCCGGTCGTCGTGTCGACGACGCTGCCGCGCTTCATGCGCAACGGCGACGCCAGCACGATGCATCTGGATATCGACAATGTCGAAGGCGCGGCCGGCGACTATGCGGTTGCGGTGACCGCGACTGGCGCGGTCGGCGTCGGCGAGCGCATGACGCAGACGCTGCGCCTGCGTGCGAAGCAGCGCGACTCGCTGGCCGTGCCGCTGACCGGGACCGGTGCCGGGACGGGCACGCTCACCGTGCGCGTGACCGGCCCGTCCGGATTCGCGCTGGAACGCAGCTATGCTCTGGCAGTGAAGCCGGCGGCGCAGGTTCTGGCGCGCCGCACGGTGCACCCGCTTGCCAGGGGCGAAACGCTGGTGCTCACCGCCGACCTGTTTGCCGATCTCGTGCCCGGCACCGGCACGGTGTCGCTGTCGATCGGACCTTCGACCGCGCTCGACGCCGCCGCGCTGCTGAAGGCGCTCGACCGCTATCCGTTCGGCTGTACCGAGCAGATCGCCAGCCGCGCGCTGCCGCTGCTGTATGTCAACGAACTGGCGCAGGCAACGCAGCTTGCCCTCGATGCCGGCGCCGACGAGCGCGTGCGTCAGTCGATCGAGCGGATACTGGCGCGGCAGGGCGCCGACGGCTCGTTCGGACTCTGGGGGATCGGCGGCGAAGACCCGTGGCTGGACGCCTATGTCACCGATTTCCTGACGCGCGCCCGCGAACGCGGCTTTGTCGTGCCCGATGCGGCGTTCCGGCTTGCGGTCGAACGGCTGCGCAATTTCATCGGCACGGCGCAGCCCGGCAAGGACGGCGGGCGCAATCTTGCCTATGCGCTCTATGTGCTGGCACGCAACAATGCCGCCCCGCTCGGCGAATTGCGTTACGTCGCCGATACCGGGCTGAACGATCTGGAAACGCCGATCGCGCGGGCGCAGGTCGCCGCCGCGCTCGGGCTGCTCGGCGACCGGGTGCGCGCCGAGCGCGCCTATGCGGCGGCGCTGCAGGCGATCGCGCCGCAGCCCGCGCTGCAAGGCGGGCGCAGCGATTTCGGCTCGGTGCTGCGCGACGCGGCCGCCTATGTGACGCTTGCGTCCGAGGGCGGTGCGCCGCGCTCGGGCGTCAGCGCCGCATTGCAGCGCATCGAGGCGGCACGCGGGCTGTCGGCCTTCACCTCGACGCAGGAGAATGCCTGGCTGGTATTGGCCGCGCGCGCCATCGCCCGCGATTCCGGCGACATCGCGCTGTCGGTGGGCGGCGCGAAGCGGAGCGGGCCTCTGTACCGGTCCGACAATGCGGCGGCGCTCCAAGCCGCGCCGCTGCGCGTAACCAACGAGGGCGAGCAGACGCTGCAGGCCGTCATCACCGTAAGCGGCGCGCCGGTCGAACCCGAACCGGAAATCGAGCGTGGCTTCAGAATCGAACGGCAATATTTCACGCTCGACGGCCGGGCCGCCGACATTGCCAATGCGAAACAGAACCAGCGTTTCGTCGCGGTGCTGAAAGTGACGGAACTGCAGCCGCAATTCGGGCGCATCGTCGTCGCCGACCATCTGCCGGCCGGACTGGAGATCGACAATCCGCGTCTGGTGTCCTCCGGCGATACCGGGGCGCTCGGCTGGATCGAGGATGCGGCGGCACCGGTGCACGCGGAATTCCGCGACGACCGGTTCACCGCCGCTTTCGAGCGCGAGAGCAAGGACAGTCCGGTCTTTGCGATCGCCTATGTCGTGCGCGCGGTTTCGCCCGGCCGATACGTGCTGCCGCAGGCCTATGTGGAGGACATGTACCGGCCCGACCGCTACGGGCGCACGGGGACCGGTGCGATGACGGTCACGGCCGGGCCATGAGGCGGCGCATTCTCGCCTGTGTCGGCGCCGGCGCGGTATTGGCCGCGGCCGGCTGGTCTGCGCTCGAACGGTCCGGACCGGACCCGCGGCGCTTGCGCTATTCGACCGAGGTGGTCGACCGCGAGGGGCGGCTGCTGCGTCCGTATGCGGCGGAGGAGGGACGCTGGCGGCTGCAAGTCGCCGTCGAGGATGTCGATCCGCGCTTCCTCGCCATGCTCGTAGCCTACGAGGACCGGCGGTTCTACGAACATGCCGGCGTCGATCCGCTGGCGCTGGCGCGCGCGGCCTGGCAGTTTCTCGCCAACGGTCGCATCGTTTCCGGCGCCTCAACTTTATCCATGCAGGTGGCGCGTCTGCTGAAGCCGCGCAGCGAGCGCAGCCTCGCCGCCAAGCTTGGGCAGATGCTGCGCGCGCTGCAGCTCGAACGCGGCCTGTCGAAGCGGGAAATTCTCGCGCTCTATCTCAATCTCGCCCCCTATGGCGGCAATCTCGAAGGCGTGCGCGCGGCCTCGCTGTCCTATTTCGGCAAGGAGCCCGGGCGGCTGTCGCTTGAGGAAGCCGCCCTGCTGGTTGCGCTGCCGCAATCGCCCGAGCTTCGCCGTCCCGACCGCTTTGCGCTGCAGGCCCGGCGGGCGCGCGACCGCGTGCTCGATCGTGTCGGGGCGGCGCTCTCCATTCCCGCCGACGAGATCGCGCTTGCCCGGCGCGAGGCGGTACCGGCGATGCGCCGTCCGATGCCTGCGCTGGCCGCCCATGCCGCCGACCGCGCCCGCGCGGCCGACCCGCAACGGTCGCGCCATCGTCTGACCGTCGACGCCGTCCTGCAGGCACAGCTCGAGCGCCTGGCACACGAGCGCGCGCAGGCGCTCGGACCGGAAATTTCGGTCGCCATTCTCGCGCTCGATCATGCGGCGGGAGAGGTGCGCGCGCGCGTGGCATCCGCCGGTTATTTCGACGATGCGCGTGCGGGGCAGGTCGACATGACCCAGGCGCTGCGTTCGCCCGGCTCGGCGCTCAAGCCCTTCGTTTACGGGCTCGCATTCGAGGACGGACTGGCGCATCCCGAAACCATGATCGAGGATCGGCCGACGCGTTACGGTGCCTACCGCCCGGAAAATTTCGATCAGACCTTCCAGGGCACGGTGACGGTGCGTCGCGCACTGCAGCAGTCGCTCAACGTGCCGGCCGTGGCGCTGCTCGAACAGGTCGGCGCCGCCCGGCTGCGCGCACGACTATCGCAGGCCGGTGCGCCGCTGGCGTTGCCAAGGGGCGAGGCGCCCGGCCTTGCGCTCGGACTGGGCGGTGTCGGCATCACGCTGCAGGATCTGACGACGCTCTATGCCGGGCTGGCGCGGCAGGGCAGCACCATTGCCACGGTCGAGCGCGCGGAGGACGCAGCGCTTGTGCGCGTGCCGCAGCGCCTGCTCGATCCGGTGGCGGCCTTCTATGTCGGCAATGTCCTGCTCGGCGCGCCGCCGCCCGACAATGCCGCGCGCAACCGCATCGCCTTCAAGACCGGCACCTCCTATGGCTATCGCGATGCCTTTGCGGTCGGCTATGACGGCGAGCGGACCATCGGCGTGTGGGTCGGGCGACCGGACGGCGCGCCGGTGCCGGGCCTCACGGGACGTGCCGCGGCCGCGCCGATCCTGTTCGATGCGTTTGCGCGAGGCGGACATACGGTGCGGCCGTTGCCGCCGGCGCCGCGCGGGGCGACGATCGCTTCGACCGGCCGGCTGCCGGCGCGGCTGCAGCGCTTCCGTCCCGGCGCGCTCGCAGGCCCGGCCGAGGACAGCGCGCCGCGCATCCTGTTTCCGCCAAACGGCGCGCGGCTCGAACTGGCAGCGAACCGCAGCGCGGACGCGAAACACGAGCCGGTGGCGCTGAAGATCGGCGGCGGGTCGGAGCCGCTCACCGTGCTGGTCAACGGCGTCCCGGTCGCAACCGGGGCCGGGCGGCGCACGGTCTTTTTCGATCCCGGCGGACCGGGCTTTGCACGCGTGACCGTGCTGGATGCCGGCGGCCGCAGCGACAGCATCATGATACGGCTGCAATAGCGTCCGCGCCGAGGCCCGTGCGCTATGCGCCCGCGCTCCTTTTCACTATGGTCGAGCCGACTGGCGGAGTCTGGCGGGGTGCCGGCGTGAGTTGTCCATGACATTGCAGGACCGTGACATGCCGGCCGCCTATTGGCGCCGCGGGCTTGCGCTGCTTGTCGATTACGGCGCGGCGACGCATGCGCGCGCGCTGGTCCTGCTGCTGCTGGTTTGTCTATTGGCGTTCCTGCCCGGCGCGACGCGCATTCCGCCGGTCGACCGCGACGAGGTGCGCTATGCGCAGTCGGCGCGCGAGATGATCGACAGCGGCAATTACGTCGACATCCGTCTGCGCGGCGAGGCGCAATATCGCAAGCCGGCCGGCATCTATTGGCTGCAGGCGGCGGCGGTGCAGATCGGCGAAGCCGTCGGCGTGCGCGACGCAACGCGCAAGATTGCATTGTATCGCGCACCGTCGCTGGTCGGGGCGACCGGCGCGGTGATGCTGACCTACTGGGCGGCGCTCGCTTTCGTATCGCGCCGCGGCGCCATCCTTGCCGCGCTGATGCTCGCGGCATCGCTGCTGCTTGGCGGAGAAGCGCGGCTCGCCAAGACCGATGCGATGCTGCTGCTGTGCAGCGTGGCGGCATTCGGCGCCATGGCGCATGTCTATCTCGGCGCTGCCGACCGTCTGGCGCGCTGGCAGCGAAAGCTGCTGCTGCCGGCAACGTTCTGGCTGGCGCTGGGGGGCGGCGCGATGCTCAAGGGGCCGGCCATCCTGCTGTTTGTCGGCCTCGCCGCGCTTGTGCTGGCGGCGATCGACCGGACCGTGCGCTGGATCGCCGCCTTGCGTCCGCTGCTGGGAATTCCGCTCTTCTGCATTCTGGTGCTGCCCTGGTTCGTCCTCGCCGGGCAGCGCGGGGCGGGCGCCTATTTCGGCGAAGCCCTGGTCCAGGACATGCTGGCACGCGCGTTCGGCATGACGGATTCGCTGGCCGCGCCGCCGGGCGTGTTCGCGCTGATGTTCTTCGTCACCTTCTGGCCGGCATCGATTCTGGCCGGGCTGGCGGTGCCGGCCGTCTGGCGCGCCCGGCATTATCCGGCGACGCGCTTCCTGCTTGCATGGCTCGTTCCGGCCTGGCTGCTGCTCGAACTGGTGATCAACAAGCAACCGCATTTCGTGCTGCCGCTTTATCCGGCGGTTGCGATCCTGATTGCCGGCTGCGTCGACGCGCGGCAATTCGCAACCACGCGATGGATGGAACGCGGCCTGGTGTGGTGGTTCGTCGTGCCGGCGGTCGCCGGCAGCGGCGCCATCGTTGCGCTGATGGCCATCGAAGGGCGGCCGGGATGGATCGCCTGGCCGTTCGTTGCGCTGTCGGCGGTATTCGGATTCCGCGCCTGGTGGCTTTATCGCGCCGACGGTGTGGAGCGTTCGCTGCTGCGCGCCTGCGCCGCCTCGATCCTGCTTGCCGTTGCGGTCTATGGCGTCATTCTGCCGGCAATGCGTTCGCTGTTTCCGGCCGCGGCGATCGCCCGCAGCATTGCCGATTCCGGCTGCGAACGACCGGAAATTGCCGCTGCCGGCTATCAGGAGCCGAGCCTGGTTTTCCTGACCGATACGCAAACCCATTTCACCGATGCGCAGGGCGCGGCAGAGTTCCTGCGCGGCGGCGATTGCCGTTTTGCTATCGTCGAGCAGCGGCTGGAGCGCCTGTTCGCGCGCCGCGCGGAAGCCATCGGCGTGTTCTATGCACCCGGCACGCGGGTGAGCGGCATCAATTTGGCAAGCGCGCGACGCGTCAACGTCACCGTCTATTACACGCCGCCTAACCGCTGAAGCCGTTCCGGACTTGCGCTGCGATTGGCGGCGTGGCCGTCTGCGCGCAAGCGCCGTCGTTGCGCAGGGCCGGTCGGTGCGCCCGCAAAGCGATCGAGCAGGGTCAGCCGGCGCGCGCCATTGCGGCAAAGCCGCGTTCGAGATCGGCGATCAGATCGCCGACATCTTCCAGCCCGACATGAAAGCGCAAGGCCGGTCCGCCCGGCTGCCAGCGCGTCGCCGTGCGATAGCCGGAACAGTCGAAGACGATGACCAGGCTTTCATAGCCGCCCCAGGAGAAGCCCATGCCGAACAGGCGCAGGGTATCGAGAAAGGCATGCAGCGCCGGTTCGGAGACGGGCTGAAGGATGACGCTGAACAACCCGCTGGCGCCGAGAAAATCCCGCTTCCAGATGGCGTGACCCGGATCGTCGTCCAGGGCCGGATGCAGAACGCGCCTGACTTCCGGCCGCCGCGCGAGCCAGCGCGCCACTTCGATTCCGGAGCGCTGGTGGCGTTCGAGCCGAACGCTCAGCGTGCGCAGGCCGCGCAAACCGAGATAGATGTCGTCCGGACCCACGCACAGGCCCATGGTGACCACCGTCTCGCGCAGCTTCGGCCAGGTGCGTTCGTTGGCCGAGACGGTTCCCAGCATCAGGTCGGAATGACCGCCGATATACTTCGTACCCGCCTGGATCGAGAGGTCCACGCCTTTTTCGAAAGCGCGGAAATAGAGCGGCGTTGCCCAGGTATTGTCCATCAGCACGACGGCGCCGGCCGCATGCGCCACGGCGGCGATTGCCGGAATGTCCTGCATTTCGAAACTCTGCGAGCCGGGCGCCTCGACGAAGACCGCCCGCGTATTGGCCTGCATCAGCGCTCCGATCCCGGATCCGGCCAGCGGATCGTAATAGGTCGTCGCGATACCCAGCCGCGCCAGAATGCCGTCGGCGAAAACCCGGGTCGGCCGGTAGACGCTGTCGCTGATCAGAACGTGATCGCCGGCCTGCAGCACGCTGAGCAGGGCGGTGGAAATTGCGGCAGCACCCGAGGGCAGCAGCGACACGCCGGCACAAAGCGGCCCCTCGATGGCGCGCAGCGCGCCTTCCAGTGCATCCGATGTAGGCGTGCCGCGCCGCCCATACTGGTAGCGGGAACGGTGCGCGATGAGGTCGGCCGCGCTCGGGTAGAGGACGGTGGAGGCATGATAGACGGGCGGATTGACGAAGCCGTGCTGGCCGGCGGTGTCCCGTCCGCTGATGACGAGGCGGGTATCGGGCTTGAATCCGTCCTCGCCGTCGCCCTGCTGGTGCGCCATATTCAATATCCTGTGGGGCTGCGGCATTACCACCACCGCGCTTGTGACCGTCAACCCCTTGACCCGACAGTTCGAACGGTCTGAGATGGGTTTCAGTCGGGGGATGCGTGGGAGTACCGGAGATGGCCGCAACAGGGGCGATCCGCTCGGCTATGGCCGTTTGCGCGCCGGCTGCATCCCTTCCTGCCAAACCAGCCAGAACAATGGGGGAGCTTTGATTATGATCCGCGCCACACTTGCGCTCGCTTTCGCCGCGACGACGGCGTTTGCCGTCACCACGGCGTCGGCCCAGACACTCAACACCGTCAAGCAGCGCGGCGTGCTGCATTGCGGTGCCAACGGCACGCTGGCGGGCTTCGGCCTGCCCGACGCGCAGGGCAACTGGACCGGCCTTGACGTGGAATTCTGCCGCGCCCTGGCGGCCGCGATCTTCAACGATCCGACCAAGATCAAGTTCGTCCCGCTGACCGCCAAGGACCGCTTCACCGCGCTGCAATCCGGCGAAGTCGACGTTCTGGCGCGCAACACCACCTGGACTTCCTCGCGCGACACCCAGCTCGGCCTCAACTTTACCGGCGTGAACTATTACGACGGCCAGGGCTTCATGGTACGCAAGGCGCTGAAGGTGAATTCGGCGCTGGAACTGAACGACGCAGCCATCTGCGTGCAGCAGGGCACCACGACCGAGCTTAATCTCGCGGACTATTTCCGCGCCAACAAGATGAAGCTCAAGACCGTGACCTTCGCCAGCGCCAACGAGGCGATCAAGGCCTACGACGCCGGACGCTGCGACGCCTACACCACCGACGCGTCGGGCCTCTATGCCGAGCGGCTGCGCGTGGTCAACCCGAACGACCACATCGTGCTGCCGGAAATCATCTCCAAGGAGCCGCTCGGTCCGTCGGTGCGTCACGGCGACGACCAGTGGTTCGACGTCGTCAAGTGGGTCCACTTCGCGATGGTCAATGCCGAGGAGCTGAACGTCACCAAGGCCAATGTCGACGAGAT
>CAYWCE010000010.1:0-53328 GCA_964456755.1 uncultured Hyphomicrobiales bacterium | reverse complement strand
GCGGCACGGGCGGCACGGGCGGCACGGGCGGCATCGGCGGCGGCATAGACGGCATCGGCGGCGGCACGGGCGGCATCGGCGGCGGCACGGGCGGCACCGGTACCGGCGGCACGGGCGGCACGGGCGGCGGCACGGGCGGCGGCGGTGTCGGCGGCGTAGGCGGCGGCGGTGTCGGCGGCGTAGGCGGCGGCGGCGTCGTAGGCGGCGGCGGCGGCGTAGGCGGATTCTCGAACCTCTGCGCCGCGGGTTGGCCATGTGCCCGCAACCCACGGCGCAGCCGTGCCACGCAAGACCGGCAAAACGATGACGCGCGCAACGTCGCGGTCACTGCGCTTGCGGTCGAATGCCCTGAACAGCAGCGGCGTCACGCGCAAAGCCGCGCGCGCGGCGATGACGATCGCCCATTCGCGCGGCTTGCCTTCCAGCCAGCGCGCAAGACTTACTCCGTCGTTTATCTCGACCAAGTTCACTGCGCCCGCCCCTCGCGGCGCTGTCGCCGCGTCGTGTCCGCGCCAAAGTCCCCGCGCGAACGAAGTCTACGGACCGGATCGGGAAATGCCAGCGCAGGTTGTGTGGGCGGGATAATTCCGCGCCGTCTCCCGGCTCGTCACGGGCGCGGCGGGAGCCGCCCTTACGGCCGCCGGCCTACAGCCACTTGCGCCACTTGAAGAACAGATACGGCCCGATCGCCGCCAGCAGCATGATGAACAAGGCCAGCGGATAGCCGAAGCTCCAGTCCAGCTCCGGCATAGAGCGGAAATTCATGCCGTAGATCGAGGCGATCATGGTCGGCGGCATGAACACCACCGCCACCACCGAGAAAATCTTGATGATGTTGTTCTGCTCGATGGTGACCACGCCGACCAGGGCGTCGAGCAGGAAGGTGATCTTGTTGGACAGGTAGCTGGCGTGGTCGGACAGCGACTGCACGTCGCGCTGCATCGATTTGAGCTGCACGCGCGCCTCTTTCGGCCAGCGCATGCCCTCCGCCTCGTTGGCGAGAAACAAAAGCACGCGGCCGATGGAGACGAGGCTTTCGCGCACCTTCGAGGTCAGGTCGCCCTTGCGGCCGATGGTCTGCAGCAGGACGCTGTAGAATTTCGGCTTGCGCGAGCGCTCGCGCTCGAAAATGTTGCGCGAGACGCCGTCGATCTCGGTGGCGATCCGCTCCAGAATGTCGGCGGCGCGGTCGACCACCGCGTCGAGCAGGTCGATCAGCACGCTTTCGCCGCTGACGCCGGCCGGGCAGGAGCGGCCGAGCTTGTGCCGGACGATGAGAAACGGCCGCGGCTCGTCGTAGCGCACGGTGATCAGCCGGTGGCCGGACAGGATGAAGGTGACCGGCGTGGTTTTCGGGATCGGCGTGTCCGACTGGCACATCAGCGTCGCGGTCATGTAGCGCGCGCCGCCCTCGTAATAGAGCCGGCTGGAGATTTCGATCTCCTGCATCTCCTCGCGCGTGGGCACGTCGATGCCGACCAGCCGTTCGACCAGTTCGTCCTCGGACACGGTCGGGTTGACCAGATCGATCCAGACCGCCGCCTCCGGCAGCGCGGCGCCGTCGTCGACCGCCTTGTGTTCGAGCGCCGATCCGGCCGGAACATAGACCGACAGCATGGTCTTCTCCGCCGCGCGCCGTGGATGTCCGCGTAGCCGCGCGCGCGGAAGTCATGACCTCCGCATCGCGGGAGGGCAAGATTTTTCCGCTCCCGGCGGCGGCGCGCTCAGGCGGTCGCGTTCAGAAAACGCTCCTCGACCCGGCCTTCGGTCCGCGCATAGGCGGGGTTTTTGCGCTCGCTCTGGTAAGGCAGGGCTGCGAGCACGGCCGAAATCCCCACCTTCCGATAACGGCTGTCGAGATCGCTCTGCGGCTTCGCCGGCCGATCGTTGCGTTCGGCCGCTGACCCGGACTGCATTTTTCCTCTCCTTGTGACGCAAACCGCGTACATTGTCGTCGGTGCGGCGTTCGGTTCGACACGGACCGCCCGCCCGGCTGACGGAAATAGATGTGGCGGGCAAGTACGACCGCCGTGCGGCACGATTGGTATGAGTTCGCGGCAATTGCATGCCGTCAGGCGCCTGTTGCAGGGCCGCGACGGTGCGGCGGACGGCGCCGGGTCAACGGCCGCTTAAGCGGTTGCTGGCAGGCTTCGTCTGCACCGGCGAAACGCTGGGTGCAGTGCGGCACAACTGCAACAGGTACACAGTACCCGGTGGGTTGGGCGTTCTCGGTACTGGAAACGAAGACACAATACCGGCTAAGTAAGCGGACGAATCTGTCACCTGAAACCCGGAAAACCCGAAGAGACTCAAAGGATGAGACTGCGGCTTTTCGCGATCCTGGCTGTTTCCGCAGGCTTGGCCGGGTGCATTCAGAGCCGGCCGGAGCCGGTGTCCGAGGCGATTTTCAAGCCGAAGGACAAGGAATACATGGCCAAGGCGAATTTCGCCGGTTCCATCATTCCCGAGCCCTACCGGCGGCACATCGTCGATTACCACCGCAAGGAGACCCCGGGCTCCATCGTGGTCGATTCGGATGCGCGCTACCTTTACTACGTGCTGCCCGAAGGTAAGGCGATACGCTACGGCATCGCCGTGGGCGAGGAAGCGCTGGCGTTTTCCGGGATCGCCAAAGTCGGCCGCATGGCGGAATGGCCGTCCTGGACCCCGACCCAGAACATCAAGAACCGTCTCGGCCCCGGCATCCCCAACCACATGCCGGGCGGTCCGGACAATCCGCTCGGCTCGCGGGCGCTGTATCTGTTTGCCAACGGCAAGGACACGCTGTTCCGCATCCACGGCACCAACCAGCCGGAATTCATCGGCTCGGCGGTCTCCTCGGGCTGCATCCGCATGACCAACGAGGACATCATCGATCTGTATAATCGCACCAAGATGGGGGCGATCGTGGTGGTGCTGGCCCCGAACCAGGGCGATTCCCCGCACAACCCGCAGATTGCGCTGGGCAGCTCGATCGCGCCGGCAAACTGAAAATCCGGCCCGCGGCATGCCATGACGGCGCCGGAAACCGGCGCCGTTTTCATTCCTGCTGCGTCTCGCCATCCTGTGCCGCCGGCGCATCGGCCGGTCGCGGGCGCGGCAGCGGCACATCCGGCGGGGGATCGAGCACCGCCCACTGGCACAGACGGTAATTGTTGCGCCGCTGCGCCATGTCGATGTGAATGTGGTCCTCGTGATAGCCGTCCGATTGCGGCCCGAGCACGGTGGAAAAACGCGCGCAGGTGGTCTCGCGCAATTGCTCGCGCAGCGCCCGCGGGACGGTGCGCCCGGTAAAATCGACGAATTTGCCGTCGGCAAGCCGCACGCCGCGCACGTCAAGCGCGTTGGCGAAACCGTGCTCGCTGGTTCGCGCGCCGGCGATATTGTTGCGGCCGCGGCAATCGTAGGAGGCGTAATTGTCGAGCGCGCGCAACGCAGCGCCGGTCTGCGCGAAGGCGGGCGCTATCGCCTCGCGCACCCAGCTTACCACCGCCTCCGCCATCGGGCAGCGCATGGTCGCCGGCGGGGAGACGGCGACGCGGCTATTGTCCGGCAGCAGCACCGCCTCCAGCCGCACGATATCCGGCGAGCCGCAATTGCGCGCGCCCTTCAGCGCCGGCAGCGACTGGAATATGGCGACGATGTCCCGGGTCATGCGCATCTGGCAGTCGGAGGCGATACCGGGCGGATCGGGTTCGGGAATTTTCGCAAGATCCGGGTCGTCGAGCACCGAGCCGGGCGCGGCTGGAGTGGCGGCGGCTTCGGCGGGACGCGGACGCGGCAGCGGAACGCTTGCCAGCGCCGGTTCGGCGGCAAGGATCGCAAGGAACAGGGCGACCGGCGGCAGGCGGTGAGGCGTCACGGGCTCCGTTTCCGGGCGGATTGCGGCGATTCTGCGAGGGCTTCGGCGCCGCGGCCAGGCATGCTAGCCGTGCGGACGGGAGGCGGCAAAGCGCATGACCTACGACGTCATTGTGATCGGTCTGGGCGCTGCGGGAAGCGCTGCGCTGCATCGCCTCGCGCTCCGCGGTTGCCGGGTTCTCGGCATCGAGCAGTTCGAGCCGGGCCACGACCGCGGCTCCTCGCACGGGCTCACGCGCATTATCCGGCTCGGCTATTTCGAACACCCCTCCTACGTTCCACTGGTCCGCCGCGCCTACGATCTGTGGCGCGAAATCGAGCGGGCATCCGGAATTCGCCTGCTCACCGTCACGGGCATTGCCGAAATCGGCCGTCCCGACAGCACGCTGGTGCGCGGCACGCTGCAATCCGCGCGCGAGCACGCCCTGCCGCACGAGGTGCTGGATGCACGCGCGCTGATGCAGCGCTTCCCCGCCTTCCGCCTGCCGGATGGCTTCATCGGCATGGTGCAGCCGGACGCCGGCTATCTGGAGCCGGAGAAAGCGATCGCCGCGCAGATCGGGCTTGCGGCCGCCAGCGGAGCGGAGGTGAAGTGGGGCACGCCGGTGACGGCGATCGAACCGCGTTCCGGCGGCGTCCGGATCGTGACCGCGCAGGGAGCGGTCGAAGCCGGCGGCGCCGTCGTCTGCGCCGGCGCCTGGCTCGGACAATTGATGCCGGAACTGGCTTTGCCGCTGCGCGTCACCCGCCAGGCGGTGCTGTGGTTCGAGCCGCATGACCGCGCCCCCTTCCGGACGCCGCATTTTCCCGTGTTCATGATCGAGAGCGAGCGGGGCATTCATTACGGCTTCCCGTTTCGCGACGGCGAAGGAGTGAAGGCGGCGCTGCATCATCACGAAGACGAAGCCACCGATGCGCGGACCTGCAACCGCGAGGTAACGCCGCACGACGAGGCGCTGGTGCGCGCCGGGCTTGAGGCCTTTCTGCCGGCGGCGAACGGGACGCGGCTGTCGGCCAGAACCTGTCTCTACACCCGCACACCGGACGACGACTTCATCCTCGACCGGCTGCCGGCGCATCCGCAGATCGTCGTGGCCTCGCCCTGCTCCGGCCATGGGTTCAAGTTCGCTCCCGCCATCGGCGAAATCCTCGCCGGCCTCGCACTCGACGGCGGCACGTCGCATGACATTTCCCGATTCCGTCTCGCCCGCTAGCCCCGTTTGCAGCGGCCGGAGCGGCCCGCTAATTTAGCGAAAGCCGGGCCGGCTCAAAAACAAAACAGAGGGGAAATGCCATGCTTGGACTGATGCAGGACTGGCCGCTCCTGTGCCATCGCATCATCGACCATGCCGCGACCTACCATCCGGGGCGCGCGGTGATCTCACGTTCCGTCGAGGGGCCGATTCACCGTACCGACTATGCGACCGTGCGCGCCCGCGCACTGCGCGTGGCGCAGCGGCTCGACCGCGACGGCATCCGCATGGGCGACCGCGTGGCAACTCTGGCCTGGAACACATGGCGGCATGTGGAAGCCTGGTACGGCATTCTCGGAATCGGCGCGATCTATCACACCGTCAATCCGCGCCTGTTCCCCGACCAGATCGCCTGGATCGTCAACCACGCAGAAGACCGCGTGCTGATGACCGACCTCACCTTCCTGCCGCTGCTGGAAAAGCTCGCCGGCCGGCTGCCGTCGATCGAGCGCTATATCGTGCTCACCGACGCTGCGCACATGCCGGCGACGCCGCTGAAAAATGCGGTGCCCTACGAAGAATGGATCGCGGAGGCGGACGGCGATTTCGTCTGGAAGCTGTTCGACGAGAATACCGCTGCGGGCATGTGCTACACTTCGGGCACCACCGGCAATCCCAAAGGCGTCGTCTACTCGCACCGCTCCAACGTCATGCATTCGCTACTGGCGAGTCTCGCCGACTCCATGGGCATCTGCTCGCGCGATGTGGTGATGCCGGTGGTCCCGATGTTCCACGCCAATTGCTGGGGCCTTGCCTTCACCACGCCGATGAACGGCGCCACCATGGTGATGCCGGGCCAGCGCATGGACGGTGCGGCGATCTACGAACTGCTCGACGAGTTCAAGGTCACTTGCACTGCGGCGGTGCCGACCGTGTGGCTGATGCTGCTCCAGCATCTGGAGGCAAGTGGCGCCAAACTGCCCTACCTCGAACGCGTGGTGATCGGCGGATCCGCCTGCCCGCGCGCCATGACCCAGAAATTCCAGGACAATTACGGCGTGCAGGTGCTCCACGCCTGGGGCATGACGGAGATCAGCCCGCTCGGCTCGCTCTGCACGCTCAAGCCCGAATATGCGGAGATCACGGGCGAGGCGCTGCTCGACATCCAGATGAAGCAGGGGCATCCGCCTTTCGGGGTGGAGATGAAAATCACCGACGATTCCGGAACGAGGCTTCCCTGGGACGGCAAGACTTTCGGCCGGCTCAAGGTGCGCGGGCCGGCGGTGACGCGCGCCTATTTCAAGGGCGAGGGCGGCGACATCCTCGACGAGGAGGGCTATTTCGATACCGGTGACGTCGCCCACATCGATCCCGACGGCTACATGCAGATCACCGACCGCGCCAAGGACGTCATCAAGTCGGGCGGCGAATGGATATCCTCGATCGCTCTGGAGAATCTCGCGGTCGGGCATCCGCAGGTGGCGGAAGCCGCTGTGATCGGCATCCGGCATCCGAAATGGGACGAACGGCCGCTTCTGGTCGTTGTGCTTAAAAAAGGCGAGACCGCAACCAAGGACGACATCCTCGGATTCATGCAGGGCAAGATCGCCACCT
Source organism: uncultured Hyphomicrobiales bacterium (assembly GCA_964456755.1). Taxonomy (GTDB): domain Bacteria; phylum Pseudomonadota; class Alphaproteobacteria; order Rhizobiales; family Xanthobacteraceae; genus Pseudorhodoplanes. The sequence goes on along the minus strand of CAYWCE010000010.1, from coordinate 46,660 downwards.
GGTGGATGCCGGACGATGTTGCCTTCGTCGAGGAAATTCCGCATACCGCCACCGGAAAGATCCAGAAGACGGCCTTGCGCGAACAGTTCAAGGACTATGTATTGCCCACGGCGCAGGCCGCGGAATGATGCCGGCGCCGGGCGGCACGCGATAGCGCTGCGGCAGACCGGTCAGGAACGCACAGAATGCCCCGCCGCCGCTTTGCCGAAGAACCCGTGTCGCGGCTTGCCGTCTGGGCGCGTCGCTTTGCGCTGTTTTCGCTGGTCACGACGTTCCTGTCGATTCTGATCGTCCGCTCGGGCGTTCTGGAAATCGAACCGGCGCTGGTGACGTTTGCGGGCGCGCTCGCTTTTTCCGCGCTCGGCATTCTGTCCGCGCTTGCCGCCTTCGTGGTGATCTGGAACGACGGCCTGCGCGGCCTCGGTCATGCCGTCACCGCAATCGCGATCGGCCTCGCGCTGCTCGCCTATCCGGCTTATCTGGTCAGCATCGCCTATCGCCTGCCGGCCATTGCCGACATAACCACCGACCCGATCGATCCGCCGCGTTTCGAGGCGGTGGCGCGGGTGCGGCCGCGCACGGCCAATCCGGTGATTTATGCCGGCCTCTATGCCGCCGAACAGCAGCGTGCCTCCTACCCCGAAGTCGAACCGCTGGCGCTCGGGGTTCCGCCGCGCGCCGCATTCGACGCCGCGCTGGCGCTGGCCAACAAACGGCGCTGGCGCGTCGTCGACGCGCGCGAGCCCGCGCCGCGCCGCGAGGGCCGCATCGAGGCGGTGGCGCGCACGCCGATCATGGGTTTCCGCGACGACATCGTGATCCGCGTCCGGTCCAACGACGAGGATTCGCGCGTCGACATGCGCTCGGCCTCGCGCTACGGCCGGCACGACCTTGGCGCCAACGCGGCGCGCATCGTCAGCTTTCTTGCCGAACTGCAGGAGACGGTGGAGGCTGTGCCGGAAAAGCCGGATCCGAAACAGCAGCAGCAGCAGAAAGGCCGTGGCGCTCAGGTGCCCGCCAGGCGATAGCGTCCGGCGATGGACGGCGGACCTTCGGTCGCCACCATGCCGCGCGCCACCAGATCCTCCAGATGCGCCAGCACGGACAGGCCGGCCGCGCCCACAAGCCGCGGATCGATGCCGATATACAGCGCGCGGACGAGCGTCGGAATGTCGGTCTCGCCCTTGGCGAGGCGGTGCAGGATCGAGCTTTCGCGCCCCTTGCGGTGACCGATATAGGACTGCACGAATGCCGGCGCATCGGCGATGGCGGTGCCGTGTCCCGGCAGATAGACGCGCTCGCTGCGGCGCGCCAGCTTGTCGAGCGAATTCATGTAATCGCTCATGGCGCCGTCGGGCGGCGCAACGATCGAGGTCGACCACGCCATCACGTGATCGCCGGAAAACAGGATGTCGCTGCCGCGCAGCGCGTAGGCCATGTGATTTGCGGTGTGGCCCGGTGTCGCGATCGCCTCGACAGCAAAGCCGCGGCCGCTCACAACGTCGCCGTCGGAGAGCGCGACATCGGGCATGAAATCGGTGTCGCCGGCGGCATCGAGCCGGTTCACTTCGCCGATATGCAGCGGACGCGAAGCGCGGTGCGGACCCTCGCCGTAGGTCCTGGCTCCGGTCGCCGCGATGACGCGCGCGGCACCGGGCGAATGGTCGCGATGCGTGTGAGTGACGAAGACGTGCGAGACCGTCTCGTTGCGCACGGCGTCGAGCAGGGCCGAAAGGTGCCGCGCGTCGTCGGGCCCGGGGTCGATAATGGCGACCTCGCCGCGGCCGACGATATAGGTCACCGTCCCCTTGTAGGTGAACGGACTGGCATTGCCCGCGCACAGCGCGCGTATGCCGGGCGCGATCTCGCGCACCGTCCCCGGCTCAAGACCGAAGCTCCTGTCGAAGGGAATATCGTCGCTCATCACGCCCGGTCCGCGGCCGCTTGAGGCCGGCCGGCGAACCCAATATACGTTGGGCCGGACGCTTTCAAACCACGCCCTGGAGACATGTCAGCCATGCCCGTCGACGCCCTGAGCGCCCGCCCCGCACCCACGATCGCCGATGCGCTGTGGCCGCAATCGTCGCATCGGCTGCTGCGGACGGTTATTCTAGCACTGGCCGGCGCCGCGCTGCTGGCGCTCGCGGCCAAGGTGAAGGTGCCGTTTTATCCGGTGCCGATGACGTTGCAGACGCTGGTCGTGCCGCTGATCGCGGCAACCTACGGAGCGCGGCTCGGCGCCCTCACCATCCTGCTCTACATTGCCGAGGGCATGGCCGGACTGCCGGTCTTCACCAATACGCCGCCCGCCGCCGCGAGCCCCGCCTATCTGCTCGGCCCGACCGGCGGCTATCTGGTCGGCTGGATTTTCGCGGTGCTGCTGGTCGGCTCGCTGCTGGAGCGCGGTTATGGCCGCACGCTGCCGCGGCTCTGGGGCGTCATCTTTCTCGGCAGCATCGTCACATTCGTCTGCGGCGTCGCCTGGCTTGCCAGCTATGCCTCGGTCGGCACGGCGCAGGGCCTCGGCCTGATGCGCGCCATCGAAGTCGGCTACCTGCCGTTCATTCTCGGCGATCTGGTCAAAGTGACGCTCGCCGCCGCCATTGTGCACGGCACCTGGACGCTGATCGAGCGACGCGGATAGCGCGCGGCACCGCCGACGAACGCGGCAGCGGAGCCCGGGTGGCTTACCGGGGCTCCGCTTACGTTTTCAGCCTGAGCCGTCGGGGCCTACGCCTCGATCTCGTCGATTTTCTCGACCGAGTAATAGACGTGCGGCAAAATCGCGCGCATGCCTGAATCGGTCAGGATTCCGATGACGCGAATTTTCAGCACGTTGAACGTGCCTTTCTCGCCGCGCATTTTCGAAATCTGCCCTTCGCGCACGAACGCCATGCCGGCCAGTATGCAGGCGGTCGGATCGCCGACTTCCCGATTGACCGCATCGGCCGCCGCTTTCAGGTCGCCGTCCAGTACGGTGATGAACCGTTCCGCCTGCTCGCGCGTGTCGCAGACCAGTCCCGCACCAAGCTCGACATTCGATGAATTGCCGTCTTCGATCGCCTGTCCATATGCCGCAGCAAGCGGCAGACAGGCAGCAAACATGATCGGCGCCAGGCGCCTTGCCATCGTCTTCATCGTCATGGCCTCCGCGCTGTCAAACGCGCGGGCAGCCATAAGGTTGCCGCCTTCGGCAAGGCCCGGAAACCGTTCGGTTTTTCGTCCCCGGTGAGATATGGCGCAACGGCGCGGCGAGCGGCGAGGCGGCAACGTTCCGGATCAGTGGATTTCCGGCTCGGGAATGGAGGCGCCCGCCTGCAAAAAATCGAAATCGCATCCCTCGTCGGCCTGGCCGATATGGGCGGCGAACATCGCGCCATAGCCGCGCCCGTAGCGCGGCGGATGCGGCTTCCAGGCCGCCTTGCGGCGCGCCAATTCCTCCTCGCCGACATGCAGGTGAATGCGGCGCACGGCGACGTCGACTTCGATCTCGTCGCCCGTCTGCACGAAGGCGAGCGGGCCGCCGACAAAACTTTCCGGCGCCACGTGCAGGATGCAGGCGCCGTAGCTCGTCCCGCTCATGCGCGCATCGGAAATGCGCAGCATGTCGCGCACCCCGGCCTTCACCAGCTTCCTGGGGATCGGCAGCATCCCCCATTCCGGCATGCCGGGACCGCCGATCGGACCGGCATTCTTCAGCACCAGGACGTGATCGGGCGTGACCGCGAGGTCGTCGCGTTCGATCTCGCGCGCCATGTGGTTGTAGTCCTCGAAGGCCAGCGCCGGCCCGCGATGCCTGAGAAAGCGCGGGTCGGCGGCGGATGGCTTCATGACGCAACCGCGCGGCGCAAGATTGCCGGTAAGAATGGCGCAGGCCGGCTCGCGCGAGACCGGATCGTCGGCGCTGCGGATCACCTCGCGCAGATGCACGCGCGCATCGGCGATATTCTCGCCGACCGTGCGGCCGTTGACGGTGGACGCGTCGAGATCGAGATGCGCCTTCAATTCGGCCATCAGCGCGCGCAGGCCGCCGGCATAGTAGAAATCCTCCATCAGGAAAGTGCCGGAGGGACGCACATTGGCAAGCAGGGGGATGCCGCGGGACAATTCGTCAAAACGCGATAGTGCAAGCGGGATTCCGGCGCGGCGCGCCATCGCCACCACATGCACCATCGCGTTGGTGGAGCCGCCCATCGCCATATGCACCTTGATCGCATTGTCGATGGATGCGGAGGTCAGGATGCGCGCGGGCGTCAAATCCTCCCATACCATCTCGACAATGCGCCGGCCCGCAGCCGTGCACATGCGCGTGTGGTTGGAATCGGCGGCCGGGATCGAGGAAGCGCCCGGCAGTGTGAGGCCCATGGCTTCGGCGATCGCCATCATGGTCGCCGCCGTTCCCATGGTCATGCAGGTGCCGAAGGAGCGCGCGATGCCGTTCTCGATCTCGCTCCACTGCGCCTCGCTGATATTGCCGGCGCGCTTCTCGTCCCAGTATTTCCAGGTATCGGAGCCGGAGCCGAGTATCTTGCCCTGCCAGTTGCCGCGCAGCATCGGACCGGCGGGCACGAATATTGCCGGGATGCCCATGCTGATCGCGCCCATGATAAGGCCCGGCGTGGTCTTGTCGCAGCCGCCGAGCAGAACTGCGCCGTCGATAGGATGACTGCGCAGAAGCTCTTCCGTCTCCATCGCCAGGAAATTGCGATAGAGCATTGTGGTCGGCTTGACGAAGGGCTCCGACAGCGACATCGCCGGCAGTTCCAGCGGAAAGCCGCCGGCTTGCAGGACGCCGCGTTTGACGTCTTCGGCGCGCATGCGCAGATGCGCATGGCAGGGATTGATGTCGCTCCAGGTGTTGATGATGCCGATCACCGGCTTGCCGGACCAGTCCTCGGCGTCGTAGCCGATCTGGCGCAGGCGCGAGCGGTGCCCGAACGCGCGCAGGTCGCTGACGCCGAGCCAGCGATGGCTGCGCAGATCCTGCGGCGACTTGCGAGCGCTCATCCGGCGCCCGTGTCACCGACGGCCGCGCTGCGCGCGGTGCGCCGGGCGAGATATTGCGTGGCGAACACCGCGACAAACAGGCTGCCGCCGACGATATCCGTCACCAGCCCGGGCTTGATCAAGGCAAGTCCGGCGCCGATCAGCGCAAGGCGCTGCCACAACGCAGTGGGGGCCAGGAAAAAGCCCTGCAGCCCGGCGGCGAAGAAAATGACCCCGGCGGAAGCGGTGATGCACACGGATACGATCGTCACCCAGTCGCCGATCATCAGCAGCGCCGGCTCGTAGACGAACATGAACGGAATGATGAAACCGGTGGCGCCGATCTTCACCGCCGCCCATCCGCTCGACCACAAATCCGACTTGGCCAGTCCCGCCGCCGCATAGACCGCAAGCGCCACGGGCGGCGTAATGGCGGAGAGGATCGCGAAATAGAAGGCGAACATGTGCGCGGCGGGAACGGCGACGCCGAGCTTGATCAGCGCCGGCACCAGCAGCGCGGTCATGATGATGTAGGCGGGCGTCGTCGGGATGCCCATGCCGAGAACGATGCCGGCGAACATGGTCAGCACCAGCGCCAGAATCAGCGTGTCCTGCGCCAGTCCGAGCACAAACTGGGAGAACGTTATGCCGAGACCGGACAGGGTCACGATGCCGATGATGATGCCGGCACAGGCGCAGGCCAGCGCCACCGGAAGCGTGCCGCGCGTGCCGTCGACCAGCGCGCCGAGGATGTTGGAGATCGTGAAATGATGCCGCGTGGTCTTGCGCAGCAGCGCGATCGGAAAGCAGGACAGCGTGCCGGCGAGCGCGGCCAGCGGCGCGCTGTAGCCGGAATACATCACGAACAGGATGATGAATGCGGGCGCAAACAGATGCCCGTAGTCGCGCATGACCAGCGAGAGGCGCGGCAGTTCGGAGCGCGGCACGCCGGTGAGACCGCGCCGCCTGGCCTCAAGATGCACGGTGGTGAAACAGGAAATATAGAACAGCACCGCCGGGATCAGCGCCCAGATGATCACCTGTCCGTAAGAAACGGCGAGAAATTCCGCCATCACGAAAGCGGCCGCGCCCATGATCGGCGGCATGAGCTGGCCGCCGGTCGAGGCGACCGCCTCCACGCCGGCGGCGAAGGGCGGCCGAAAACCCGTGCGCTTCATCAGCGGAATGGAGATCGGCCCGGTCACCATCACGTTGGCGACGGCGCTGCCGGATATCGTGCCGAACAGGCTCGAACTGACGATCGCCACCTTGCCCGGTCCGCCGGCGGTATGACCCGTCAGCGCCATGGCGAAATTCATGAATAGCTGGCCGGTGCCGGTGCGCTCCATAAACGCGCCGAACAAGACGAAGATCAGCACGTAGGTTGCGGAGACCGAAAGCGGGATTCCGAAAATGCCTTCGGTCGTCATGTAGAGCTGATCGAGAATCTGCATCGGGTCGAGGCGCGCGACGAACAGGCCATAGGCGAGAAAGACCAGCGCGGTCAGCGGAAGCGCCAGCCCGATAATACGGCGCGTGCCCTCCAGTATCACGGCAATGAGAATCGTCCCCATCGCCATGTCGGCGAAAGTCAGATCGTCGACGTAGAAGATGCGGTTGATGATGTAATCGTAATTGTAGAACAGATACAGGATCGGAACCGCCCCGCCTGCAAGCAGAAGCAGATCGAGCGGGCCGGGCAACCCCTCCGGCTCGCCGCCGCTCCGATAGATCAGGAAGAGCAGAACCATCGCAAACAGAAGATGTGTGCCGCGGAACAGCACCGCCTCGGGCGCGCCGAAGGCGATCATCCACATGTGGTAGAGCGCCATCGAAACGGCGATGGCGGTCACGAGCAGGCGGAAGAGCCCCGCGACGGAAAAGTCCGTTTTGAAAAATCTGTCCACGGCGGCGAATGTGGCCGGCGCGGGACCAACCGCGCCGGCCGGATATCGCTTAGTTGGTGGCTACGGTGACGCCGGATTCCTTGTAGAACTTCGCCGCGCCCGGATGGAACGGCACGCCGATATCCTCGGCCATCGCCTTGGCGTTGAGATTCGAGATCGCCTTGACCACGGAGGTCAGCGCGCCGACGTTCTGCGCGATCGTCTTGGTCATCGCATAGGCGGTGTCGGCGGGCAGCTTGCACGACGCCACGACATGCGTCGCGTAGCCGATCACCTTCACGTCCTTGTCCTGTTTCGGATAGGTGCCCTTCGGCACGGTCACCAGCGTGTAGCCGGGGTTGAGCTTGCGCATGCCTGCGAGGCTGTCGGAGAGATCGAGCAGCTTGATGTCGCGCGCAGCGGCGATATCCATCACCGCCCCGGCAGGAATCGTCGTACCCAGCCCGAAGGCGACCGCATGACCGTCCTTCATCTGGTTGACCGAGTCGGTATACGACACAAAGCTCGCCTTCACGTCGCCATAGCTGAGGCCGTTGACCCGCAGCAGCTGCGCGGTGATCAGTTCGCCCGTGTTGCCCTTTTGCTGCGTCGAGATGCCCTTGCCCTTGAGATCCTTGACCGCATTGATGCCGGCATCGGCGGGAACCACGAGCTGATAATATTGCGGATAGAGAGTCGCGATGTTGCAGACATTGGCATGCGGCTTGTTGAACGGCGCTTCGCCTTTGATGGCGTCGACCGTCGAGATCGAATTGCCGAAGCCGACATCGGCCTTGCCCTCTTCGATCGCGCGCACATTGGCGATGCCGGCGCCGGGCGACTGCTGCACGGCGAGGCCGGGTACCGCCTTCTCCCACAGATCCTTGAGCTGGCCGCCGAGCGGAATCCAGGAACCGCCCTGCGGCCCGGTCATAAATTTGATCTCGGCGGCGGAGGCGGGTAAGGCGGCGGCAACGGAAAGCCCAAAGGCAAGTCCGATGGCTTTGATCGGCAGCTTCATTGTGATCCTCCCTGTTACCCCCGGATGGCCCCGGAGGCTCTTGTGATGTTGGACGCGACGTTACGTGGCCGGAAGGCCACTGCACAAGGCATTCTTGGACGGATGCGACCCCGCCTGCAGATGCAACCCGGGGGGCGCGGCGCTATTCCTGCTGCCTTGCGGCATCGGACCGGACTTTGCTTGGATAGGCGGGAATGGTCGGAGTGGCAGGATTTGAACCTGCGACCCCCTCGTCCCGAACGAGGTGCGCTACCAGGCTGCGCTACACTCCGACTGAAGGCCGGTCTTATAACGGCGGCGAATAGCCCCGGCAAGCCGCGCCGGCCGGCAGCCCCGCAATGACGGCCGAAACGGCCACCAGGATCGTCGGAACGGACGAAAGGGCCATTGCCGAAGCCGCCGCCTGCCTCGCAGCGGGCGGGCTCGTCGCCTTTCCCACCGAAACCGTCTACGGCCTCGGCGCCGATGCCGGCAACGGGCAGGCGGTGGCGCGGCTTTATGCGGCCAAGGGGCGCCCGGCCTTCAACCCGCTGATCGCACATGTGCACGATGCGGCGGCGGCGCGGGCGCTGGCATCGTTCAACGCCGATGCCGTCCGGCTGGCGCAGGCTTTTTGGCCGGGACCGCTGACGCTGGTGCTGCCGAAAAGTTCCCCCTGTCCGGTCAGCGAGCTTGCCACCGCCGGACTGGAAACGGTCGCCGTCCGGGTTCCCGATCATCCGGTGGCGCGCCGGCTGCTGACGGCGCTGGGGCGGGCGGTTGTCGCACCGTCCGCCAACCGCTCCGGCCATGTTTCGCCGACGGACGCCGCGCATGTCATGGCCGACCTCTGCGGTCGGATCGACCTGATCGTCGACGGGGGCGCGACCCCGGTCGGGCTGGAATCGACCATCGTCGCCTGTCTCGACGGGGCGGCCTTGCTGCGGCCGGGCGGCACGCCGCGCGAACGGATCGAGGCCGTGCTCGGGCATCCGCTCGCTGAGGACGCGCACATCGCGACCGCGGCCGAAGACGGGGAAGCGCCGCTCGCCCCCGGCATGCTTGCATCGCATTATGCCCCGCGCGCCGCGCTGCGGCTCGGCGCGACCGGTGTGGAGCCCGGCGAGGCGCTACTCGCCTTCGGCACCCCGCCCGCCTCCGCCACACAGGCAAGCGCGGTCCTCAATCTGTCCGCACGCGGCGACCTGGTGGAAGCCGCCGCCAATCTGTTCGCGCATCTGCGCGCGCTCGACCGTGGCGGCGCATCGCGGATCGCGGTCATGCCGGTACCCGGGGACGGACTGGGCGAGGCGATCAACGACCGGCTGCGCCGCGCCGACGCGCCGCGTTGAACCCGGCAATGCGCCGCCGCGACCCAGCGGCATTGCGATGAGGATTGCCGAAGGGGATCGCCATGCGAACGTTTGCTCTTTGCGTCGCCGCCGTTGCGGCGCTGCTTGCCGCGGCGCCGGCCAAGGCCGACATCCGCAAGATCGTGCATCTCTGCGGCGAGCAGGGCGCACAGGCCCGCCTGTGTCCCTCCTTCGAACTTGCGCTTACCCCGCCGGCGGGCTGGGTCCAGGACAAGGCGGCGACGAGGGCGAACGGCGTGCAGGTGCTGGTTCCGCAGGGACGGACTTTCGGCAATGCCGAGGCCCTGATCTACGTGAGGGTCTCCTTGCGCGAGAACCGGGAGCAGCCGCTCGCCGAATTCGTGCGCGTCAGCCAGCAGCGCTGGCGCAATGCGGTACCGGACACAAGAATCGCCGGCCTTGCCGACGCAGCGCGCGGCGCCGGAAAGCCGCCCTTCCTCGTTTTCGCCTACGAGAATCCGAGTCGCCCGCAGCAGGCGCACGAGCGCGTCGCCTTCGGCCTTGACAGCGACGGGGACGGCAACAGCTACGTTCTGACGGTAGTGATGACCGGCCGTTCGCAGAAAGCGCTTGAACGGGCGGACGCTCCCTATAAAGCTTTCCTGCGCGCGCATTGAGCGCGTCCGCAAGGACCTGATGATCGCAACAGATCCCGCGCTCGTCGCCCGGTTCGTGAACATCGTCGGCGAGCGCTACGCCGTCACCGATCCGCAGGCGCAGCTTCCTTACCTGGTCGAAATGCGCGACCTGTATCGCGGGCGCACGCCCGTCGTGCTGCGTCCGGGGTCCGTCGACGAAGTCAGCGCCATCGTCCGGCTCGCCAGCGAAACGAAAACCGCCATCGTGCCTCAGGGCGGAAATACCGGGCTGGTCGGCGGGCAAATTCCGCATAACGGCGAGATCGTGCTTTCGCTCAACCGGCTGGACCGCATCCGCGAAGTCGATCCGGTCTCCGGCACCATGACCTGCGAAGCCGGGGTCACGCTGCTGCGCGCGCGCGAGGCGGCCGCCGAAGCCGACCGTCTCTATCCGCTCTCGCTGCCCTCGGAAGGCACCTGCACCGTCGGCGGCAATCTCTCCACCAATGCCGGCGGCACGGCCGCGCTTGCCTATGGCATCGCCCGCACGCATGCGCTCGGCCTCGAAGTCGTTCTCGCCGACGGGCGCGTCATGCGCAATCTCAACAAACTGAAAAAGGACAATACCGGCTACGATCTGAACAATCTTTTCATCGGCGCCGAAGGCACGCTCGGCATTATCACCGCCGCGGTCATGCGATTGCTGCCGCGTCCGCGCGCGAGGGAGACCGCCTTTGCCGGCGTGCCGTCCCCGCAGGCGGCGCTCGACCTGCTCGGTATCGCCACCGGCTGGGCCGCGCAGGGCGTGACCAGCTTCGAGCTGATGGCGCGCATCGGCATCGACGCCGTGCTTGAACACGGCAGCGGCTGCCGCGATCCGCTTGCGCAGATGCATCCCTGGTACGTGCTGATCGAACTGTCCTCGCAGGCACAGACCGGGCTGCGCGAGACGATGGAATCGATCCTTGCCGAAGGCCTGGAGCGCGGCTTTGTGGCCGACGCGGCGATTGCGGACAATCTCGACCAGGCCAGGGGCTTCTGGCGCATCCGCGAATTGTTCGGCGAGGTGCAGCGGCAGATGGGCGGCTCGATCAAGCACGACGTTTCCGTGCCGGTCGCCGCCGTACCCGCCTTCATCGCGGAGGCGAACGCGGCGGTGACCGCGCTCATTCCCGGCGCGCGCCCGCTGCCGTTCGGGCATGCCGGCGACGGCAACATCCATTACAACGTCAGCCAGCCGCTCGGCGCCGACAGGGCCGGCTTTCTCGCCCGCTGGGACGAAGTGAACAGGCTGGTCTTTTCAATCGTGCTCAGGCACGGCGGCTCGGTGTCCGCCGAGCACGGCATCGGCGTAATGAAGCGCGATCTTCTGCCGTCGGTGAAGGATCCGGTGGCGCTCGCGCTGATGCGCACGCTCAAGCGCACGCTCGACCCCGGCAATATCCTCAATCCGGGAAAGGTGCTGTAACCGCGTGCGATCGCGCGCGACGCCTTGATGCTAAAACAGTGACCCCTGCCCCCCGGTCTCCTTCTTCCGCGGCTTTCGCACGATCGCGGATTTTTTCGCCGGATCGGACCATTCCGTCGTCGGGACCGGCGCCGTGTACGGTTCGAGCAGCGCCGGGCCGTCATTGGCCACGCGGTTGACCGCGGGCGAAATCTCGTATGCGTCGAGTATCTCCTCGCGCGCGGGGGCGATCAGCGTGGCCGCGGTGCGGGCATCCACATTCGCGCAGTCGAGCCACAGATCGCAAGCTTCCGGCTCCAGGATGACCGGCATGCGGTCGTGAATATGCGCAATCGATCGGCTCGCCTGCGTGGTGACGATCGCAGCGCTTTCCATTTCCTCCCCGTCCGGCCCGGTCCAGACTTCCCACAAACCGGCAAAGGCAAATGGTCCGCCGCCCTTCAGATGCACGAAATAGGGTCGCTTCACCGCGCCGTCGCGTTTCCATTCGTAGAATCCGTCGGCGGGAATCAGGCAGCGCCGACGCTTCATGGCGTTGCGGAACGCCGGCTTTTCGTTTGCCGTCTCGCCGCGCGCATTGATCAGCAGTGTGAAGGCCCCGGGATCTTTCACCCAGGACGGCAGCAATCCCCAGCGCACCAGTGCGAAGCGGCGCCGGCCCTCGTCGATTCGCACGATCGGGATTGGCTGGGTCGGCGCCACGTTGTAACGGGGCGGAAAGTTGGGCTGGTCGACATATCCAAACAGCCTGCGTATCGCCTCCGGCGCAGAGGTGATGACGTAGCGGCCGCACATGCGATAATCGCTCCCAGCCTGAAACGGACATCCGCGTGAGCGACGCCAGAGCCTATCCGGACCGCCCCTATCTCGCCGTCAGCGGCGCGATCGTGCGCGCCGGTCGCGTCCTGATCGTGCGCCGCGCCCGCCCGCCCGCACGCGGCGTTTATACGTTGCCGGGCGGCGCCGTGGAAAGCGGCGAAAGCCTGCACGCGGCCCTGCGCCGGGAAATCCGCGAGGAGGCCGGTCTGACGGTGGAACCGCTGGCGCTGGCCGGACACCGGGAGGTGATCCTGCGCGATGCAGGGGGCCGCGTGTCGCGGCATTTCGTCATTCTCGCCTTCGCCTGCCGCTGGCTCGGCGGCGAACCGGTCACCAACGAAGAGCTGGCCGAAGCGCGCTGGCTGTCGCCTTCCGAACTCGGCGGGCTGAAGACCACCGAGGGGCTGCTTGAGATCGTCGAGGCGGCGATACCGCTGGTGCCAGGCTGACTTTCCGCCGCCGCCGAGGCGCCGCTTGCGGAACCGCCGCGCGCGGCGCATATGTCCCGCCGCATGATCCGCCTGATCCTCATCGCCTTGCTGGCCCTGACGCAGCCCGTCCCCGCACGCGCGTTCGACAGCAGCGCGGCCTTCGAGGCCGAATTGCAGCGGCTTTCCGAAATTCTCGGCGCGCTGCATCACCTGCGCACGGTCTGCGGAGCGAATGAAGGCCAGAAATGGCGCAACGAAATGCAGGCTCTGATCGATGCCGAGGCGCATTCGTCGGAGCGGCGCGGCAAGATGGTGGCAAGCTTCAATCGCGGCTACCGGGGCTTCCAGCAGACTTACCGGAGCTGCACCCCCGCCGCCGAGATCGCCATTCGCCGTTATCTCGACGAGGGCGCGAAAATCGCCCGAGAAATCACCGCGCGATACACCAATTGATCCGTTAACTTTATCGGCGCCGTTAACCTTCGCTAAAGAAGCGGGTCCCGTTGCCGACCGCCCGTGCTAACCTCGTGGCGTGGACGGGCGGCGCCCGGCACGCCGCACGGACCAGCATGAGCATCGTGACCCGCACGCTTCCTTTACGGAACAGCCCCGCAGACGAAGACCAGAAAAAGGCGGCCCTCGGCTATGTGCAGGAGGCCTGGGCGGAAGCGCGCCTTGACGGTATCGACGACGACTGCATGGCGCAGGCGTGCCTGTTCGCGGCACTGATGGAATTCGTTTCCACCTACGGCGAGGATGCCGCGGCAAAGTTCGTCAAGGGACTGCCGGCACGCATCCAGAACGGCGAGTTTTCCGCCACCCTGTTGCGCCAGTAGCGGTTCCGGGCGCCCGCTCGCGCATTGCCGCAATTATCGATACAATTGCGCTTCGCTCCATGATCGATTCCGGGCGGCAGTTTCATGGCAATCCGCTTACTCGCCGCGCTCGCGGCGCTGCATCTGCTGGCGGCCGGCATGGCCGCAGCGCAGACGCGCGTGCAGACGCAGTCGATCCGACCGCCCAAAGCTTCCGCCGCGACCGACAAGCCTGAAATCGTCTCCGATCTGTCGCGGCTGCCGGCCAACGTGGCGCGCATGCGCGAGCGCATTCTGGCCGCCGCCCGCAGCGGCGACCTGAACAGGCTCGTCACCGTCATGCAGGGTAACGAAACGCCGCCCGTCTTCTCGTTTTCCAATGAAAGAGATCCGGTCAGGTTCTGGCGCGAGAACTATCCCGATTCGGAGGGACTTGAGGCGCTCTCCATCCTGATTGCGATCCTGGAAGCGCCCTTCGTGCATGTCGACAAAGGCACTCCGCAGGAAATGTATCTGTGGCCTTATTTTGCGCGCATGCCGCTAAAGTCGCTGACGCCGGAGCAGAAGGTGGAATTGTTCCGCATTGTCACTGGCGCCGATTACAAGGACATGCTCGAATTCGGCGCCTATAGCTTCTACCGCCTCGGCATCGGCCCGGACGGTACCTGGCATTTCTTCGTCGCCGGCGACTGACCCGCGCCTTTCGGCCGCGCAAGCCCCGGGCGGACGAAGCCGAACAACGCGCCCAGCACGGCATCGACATCGGCGGGATAGAACGGTTTCTGCAAATAGCCGTCGGCGCCGGCATTGCGCGCGCGCACCCGAAGGCCGCGGTCGGCGACCGCCGTCATGATCACGACCTGAACGTCCGTCCGCATCCGCTTGATCTGCAGTAACGTGGAAATGCCGTCCATGTCGGGCATGTTGTAGTCGAGAAAAACGATGTCCGTGGCGTTGCCGGCGATCAGGGCCACTGCCGCCTTGCCGTCCGGCGCTTCCTGGATGTCGAGAGGATAGGAGCATCCGTGCAGAACTTTCCTGACGACCGCACGCATGGTCGGTGAATCGTCGACCACCAGAACCCGGCTCGCAATGCGCAGGTGAACGAGGCCCTCGATCAGGCGGCGCGCCGACCGGACGTTCTCCGACCCGGAAATTGCGGCATCGTTTTCGGCGGGCGATGCGCCCTCGCCCGGGCCGGCGACGAAGGGCGGCCGGGCCGCCTGCACCGCAACGCCGGCGATGCGTTCCGAATCGGCGGCCGGAAGGCCGGTACCGAGGAGCACGGCGTCGAATTCCTCCGCCAGCAGACGCGCCATGGCCGCGTCCGCCGAACCGGCCTCGGCAATATCGATGGGAACCGGGGCGAGAGCCGCCTCCGCGTGCAACGCCGCGCACATGGCGCGCGGCGCGCAGACCAGCAACAGCCGCAGCGTGACAAGATCGGCGCGCATGGCAGGCTGCAAATCCATGGCTGTTGCGCCCATGCTTCGCCCCTCGACAGCGTGAATGGCGCGCGCCGGCGCGCGGTCGGGCGCGTTATGGCCGGAGAAATTAAAAATTCAGTCGGCCCGACCGCTCAAAGTTTCGATAAACCGGACCGGCTCGCCTTGCGCCGGCGTAACCAGTTCGCCCTCCCACATCACCCGGCGTCCGCGCACGAAAGTGCCGACCGGCCAGCCGGTTACGCGCAGCCCGTGATAGGGGGTCCAACCGGCGCGGGAGGCGATCCATTCGTCGGTTATGGTCCGGCTGCGCTTGAGGTCGACGATGGTGAAGTCGGCGTCGTAGCCCGCGGCGATCCGCCCCTTGCAGGCAATCCCGAACAGCCGCGCGGGGCCGGAACTGGTCAAATCCACAAAGCGCAGCAAGGACAAGCGTCCGGCATTGACGTGGTCGAGCATGACCGGCACGAGCGTCTGCACGCCGGTCATGCCCGAGGGAGAAGCCGGATAAGCCTTTGATTTTTCTTCACGCGTATGCGGGGCATGGTCGGAGCCGAGAATGTCGACGATGCCCAGCGTCAGGCCGTGCCAGATCGCGGCGCGGTGGCGCGCATCGCGCACAGGCGGGTTCATCTGCGCATAAGTGCCGAGTTTTTCATAGCAATCCGGCGCTTCCAGCGTGAGATGGTGCGGCGTCGCCTCCACCGAGGCGACATCCTTGAAACGTTCGAGAAACGCGACTTCCTCGGCCGTAGAAACGTGCAGAACATGCACCCGAGCACCGGTTTCTCGCGCAATCCGCACCAGACGCTCGGTCGCCAGCAAAGCCGCGGTCTCGTCGCGCCAGAGCGGGTGCGAGCGCGGGTCGCCTTCCGCGCGCAGCCCCTTGCGCTGGTTCAGCCGCGCCTCGTCCTCGGAATGAAAGGAGGCGCGGCGGCGGATGACTTTCAGCACCGCGCGCAGATCGTCCTCCTCCGACAGCAGCAGCGAGCCGGTGGAGGAGCCCATAAACACCTTCACCCCGGCGCAACCGGGCAACCGTTCGAGTTCCGGCAGGTCTTGCGTATTCTCCCGCGTGCCGCCGATGAAGAAGGCGAAATCGCAATGCATGCGATGCCGCCCGCGCGCGACCTTGGCGGCCAGTTCCTGCGCAGTCACCGTCAGCGGCACGGTATTGGGCATTTCGAACACCGCGGTGACCCCGCCCATCGCCGCGCCGAGCGAGCCGGAAACCAGATCTTCCTTGTGCGTGAGGCCGGGCTCGCGGAAATGCACCTGCGTGTCGATCACCCCGGGCAGCACATGCAGCCCGCGGCAATCGACGGTTTCGCCGGCGTCGCCCGGCAATTCGCCGATTGCGGCGATCCGGCCCTCGCGCACGCCCACGTCGCGCGCAATCGCGCCGTCCTGGTTGACGACGACGCCGCCTTTCAGAATCAGGTCGTAGGTTTCGGTCATGCCTCTGCCGCCGCGGCCCGGCGATCCGCGCGCAATCTAGTGCAGGGAATGCCGGCGCGCCAGCGCGGCAGCGGCATGCGGAGGAGATGGCAGCGCTGCCGCATTTGCATTGCCGCAAGCGGGTCTGCCGGACTTGAGCGCGCCGCGCGCAGGTCTTACGTTCCGCTCCGGTTCGCGGCGAGGACTTTTCATGCAGGCAGCACTTCTTCCCGATCGCGGCGTCGTCAGGGTCTCGGGCGAGCCGGCGCGCGGTTTTCTCAACGGACTTCTCACCGCCGACATCGAGACGATGACCCCGGCGACCCCGCGCTTCGCCGCCCTGCTCACGCCGCAGGGCAAGATCGTCGCCGACGGCATCGTCGTGGAGGCGCCGGCCGAGGATGGCGGCGGCTTCTATCTCGATTGCCCGCGCGCGCTCGCGTCCATGCTGGTCGAGCGCCTCGGCTTTTACCGGCTGCGCACCAAGGTGACGATCGAGGATTTGTCCGGCCGGCTCGGCGTGCTCGCCGTCTGGGGCGGCGCCGGGGAAAGCGAGCATGGCTTGTCCTATGGCGATCCCCGGCTGGCCGCGCTCGGCTTCCGCGTCATCCTGCCGCCGGAGGCCGCCGAGGAGGCCGCGCGCGATCTCGGCGCGGCATTGCAGGACGCCAACGCCTATGAGGCGCACCGCATCGCGCTCGGCGTGCCGCGCGGCGGACTCGATTTCGTCTACGGCGACGCCTTCCCGCACGACGCCGGCATGGACCAGCTGGGCGGCGTCGATTTCCGCAAGGGCTGCTTTGTCGGACAGGAAGTGGTCTCGCGCGTCGAGCATCGCGGCAGCGCGCGCACGCGCATCGTTCCGGTGCGCTATACGGGCAGCGCGCCGGAAACCGGAATTGCGGTGATGGCCGGGGAAAAGAGCATCGGCACGATGGGATCGGCGGCGGCCGGGCACGGGCTTGCCTCGCTGCGGCTCGACCGTCTCGCCGACGCGGTTGCCGCAGGAACGCCGGTCACCGCCGGCGGCATCGCGCTGCAATGGCATCGCCCGGACTGGATGACCTTCGCGCTGCCGGGGGCGGGTTGAGTCATGCAGCCAGGCGCCTGGATGCCCCGGCCGGGTGCCGCAATCGGCCACCAGGCGCGGCCCGGACGCAGCCAGCGCGAAACGCACGATCTTTGCGCGCCGGACTCGCGGGCTTTCGCCGCCCGGGCTCCGTTCAGACATTGCCGTCGTTGCAAACGAGCCGCGTCCGGATGCAAGACGGCCGCATGAGCCATCGCCGGCGACGCTCTGTCTCCTCACATCCCGTGCGCCCTTGCATCGCAGGCGGCCGGCGCTAACGTCCCTGCATGCCCGCCCTGCTGCATCCCGACGGTCTGCGCCGCTGCCCCTGGCCCAAGCTCGATCCGCTCTATGTCGCCTATCACGACGACGAATGGGGCGTGCCGGAATACGACGACCGCGCGCTGTTCGAGAAGCTCGTGCTCGACGGCTTTCAGGCCGGCCTGTCGTGGATCACCATCCTGCGCAAGCGCGAGAATTTCCGCCGCGCCTTCGACGACTTCGCGCCCGAGAAAATAGCCCGCTACACGCCGAACAGGGTCGAGCGGCTGATGCAGGAT
Source organism: uncultured Hyphomicrobiales bacterium (assembly GCA_964456755.1). Taxonomy (GTDB): domain Bacteria; phylum Pseudomonadota; class Alphaproteobacteria; order Rhizobiales; family Xanthobacteraceae; genus Pseudorhodoplanes. The sequence continues at coordinate 28,793 of CAYWCE010000010.1, read as the reverse complement.
GCGGGCATCGTGCGCAACCGCGCCAAGATCGAGGGCGCGATCCTCTCCGCGCGCGGCTGGCTCGCAGCGATGGAAATGGACGGCGGCTTTTCCGGCCTGCTCTGGGGCTTTCTCGACGGCGCGCCGAAGGTCAACCGCTTCCGCAGCCTGTCGCAGGTGCCCGCCGAAACGCCGCTGTCGCAGGCGATGTCGAAGGAATTGTCGGCGCGCGGGTTCAAGTTTTGCGGTCCGACCATCGTCTATGCCTTCATGCAGGCGGTCGGCATGGTCAACGACCACCTGGTGACCTGCCACCGCCATGCAGCCTGCTTGGCGCTGGCACGGCGCAAACGCTGATGGCCGGCGCACCGCCGCGCGCAAAATCCGCGGCGCCGGCGCGCGCGGGTGCGCCGCGCGCCTGGCAGCGCATGCTGTCGGGGCGCCGCCTCGACCTGCTCGATCCCTCCCCGCTCGACATCGAGATCGGCGACATCGCGCACGGGCTCGCGCGCGTCGCACGCTGGAACGGGCAGACGGCCGGCGCGCATATTTTTTCCGTCGCCCAGCACACGCTGCTGGTGGAAGCGATGGCGCGCCGGCGCAATCCGCGGCTCGACCGCAGCCTGCGGCTGGCGATCCTGCTGCACGACGCCGCCGAATACGTGATCGGCGACATGATCTCGCCGTTCAAGGCGGCGATCGGCGATTCCTACAAGGCGACCGAGCACAGGCTCGCCACCGCGATCCGCCTGCGCTTCGGCCTGCCGGCGCAGCCTTCGGCGGCAAGCGAACGGCTGATCAAGGCGGCCGACCGCGATGCGGCCTATCTGGAGGCAACGCGGCTGGCCGGCTTCTCGCACGCCGAAGCGCAGCGCTTTTTCGGCCGCCCGCCGGCCATCGCCGCAGCGCAGGAACGCGAATACCTCACGCCCTGGCCGGCCGAGGATGCGGAGCGGCGTTTTCTGGAGCGGTTCGCAAAGCTCGACGGTTGACGCCGCCCGGCCGAACCGCGCCGCGGCCGGCGCTTTGCCTGTCACAATTGTCGCCTATATCCTGCGGCAAACGGCGTGCGAGGCCGTCTTCTGTCGGGGATTGAAATGATTCACGTCTGTTCGCTGGCGCGGCTGCACGAGACGGTTGAGGAAACCGGCGCACGTCACGTGGTCACGCTGATCAAGGACATCTCGCTGGTGCGGCGGCCGCATTCGATCGCGCCCGACTGCCACCTCATGCTCGACATGGACGACATTTCCGTCGCCATCGACGGCTATGTGCTGCCCGCGCACGAGCATGTCGAAAAGCTGGTCGACTTCGTCACCGGCTGGGACCGCAGCGCGCCGATCGTGGTGCATTGCTATGCCGGCATCAGCCGCTCCACCGCGGGCGCCTTTATCGCCGCCTGCGCCCTCAATCCCGGCCGCAACGAGGCGCAGATCGCCCGCGCCATCCGTCTGGCTTCGCCGACCGCGCAGCCGAATTTGCGCCTGGTCGGCCTCGCCGACGACATGCTCGGGCGCGACGGGCGCATGCTGCAGGCGGTGCAGGCGATCGGCCCCGGCCGGTCGGCCTATGAGGGCGTACCCTTCCGCCTCGATCTCGAATGAGCACAGACATTCCGCCGATCGAAATCGGGCTGACTGCGGCGATCATCACCGCAATCGGCGATGAGCCGCGCGTGCTGGTCGCCGAAGGCGAGAAAGAGGACGTCCCCGCCGGCCTTCCCTTCGGGCCGTTCGATCCGCTCACGCACCGCACATTCGAGATCGGCCTGCGCGCCTGGGTGAAGGCGCAGACCGGCATCGAGGTCGGCTATGTCGAGCAGCTCTACACGTTCGGAGACCGCGGGCGGCATGCGCGCCCGCGCGACAGCGGACCGCATGTCGTCTCGGTCGGCTATCTCGCGCTCACGCGCATGACCGAAAAGGCCGGCGAAGTGCGCGGTTCGGGGGCGGCGTTCGAGCCCTGGTACAGCTTCTTTCCCTGGGAGGACTGGCGCGCCGGGCGGCCCGGCATTCTCGACGAGCGCGTCCTGCCGCGCCTGAAAAAGTGGGCGCGCGAGCGCAGCGAGGATGCCGCCTCGCCGAAACGGCCGGAACGCCTGCGTCTGTGCTTCGGCACGGAAGGCGTGCCCTGGGACGAGGAAAAAGTTCTGGAGCGCTACGAGCTGCTCTACTCGGCCGGCCTGGTCGAGGAAGCCTGGCGCGACGGCCGCGTCCGCGAACAGCCGGAGCCGCTCGGACAGTCGCTGCGTTTCGATCACCGGCGCATTCTCGCCACCGCCATTGCCCGGCTGCGCGGCAAGCTGAAATACCGGCCGGTCGTGTTCGAACTGATGCCGAGCGACTTTACCCTCACCGAATTGCAGCGCACGGTGGAGGCGATATCCGGCCGCCATCTGCACAAGCAGAATTTCCGCCGCCTGGTGGAAATGTCCCAGCTCGTCGAATCCACCGGCCAGACCTCGACGGCGACCGGCGGCCGACCGGCGGCGCTGTATCGCTTCCGCCGCGAGGTGATCCAGGAGCGCCACGCCCCGGGATTGCGGCTCGGCGTGCGGCGCTGAATTCCCGTTCGCAGGCGGCCGGACCGTCGCCGGATGCGTATCGGCGGCACCCGCGGCGCTGTAAAATCCCCAGACCGGCCTTGAACGCGGCAGGCCGGAACGGTCACTCAGGACACGGCCGGCATTCCCGCAAGCGCCGTTGCAAGGCGGACGCCCATGTATTTCTTCATCACTCTGCTCGTCGTCTTCTATCTCGCCGCGCCGGTCATCCTGATCGTGATGCTGCGCGGCATGCGCGACCGCGTCGAACTGCTCGATACGACCCTGCGCGCGATCGACGCGCGGCTGGCGCGGCTTGGGGCGCCCCTTGCGCAGGCCGACGGTCCCCTGCCGGACGCCGTGCCGGAAGCCGCGCTACCCCCGGCCGCACTGGCAGCGCCCGAGACGCCGGCGCAGACGCTCGCAATGCCCGAGCCGGATCGCGAAACGGAACCGGCGCCCGCAGAACCGGAAGCGTCCGAACAACCGGAAGCGCCCGAACAACCGGAAACGCCACGGCCGCCGCGCGACTATGCCGACCTGGAAAAGCGCTTCGGCACCCAATGGGTGGTGTGGATCGGCGGCATTGCGCTCGCGCTCGGCGGCATTTTTCTGGTGCGCTATTCCATCGAGCAGGGCCTGTTCGGCCCCGGCCTGCGCATCGCGCTCGGCGCGCTGCTGGCGCTGGTCCTCGCCGGGCTCGGAGAAATCGCGCGCCGGCGCGAGATCGTCACCGGGCTTGCCGAAGCGCAGAGCGCGCATATCCCGAGCATCCTCACCGCCGCGGGCACGACGGTGGCCTATGCCGATGTCTGGGCGGCGCATGCGCTCTACGGATTCCTCTCGCCCGGACTGGCTTTTGCGCTGCTCGGCATCGTCGCGCTGGCGACGCTGGCCGCCGCTTTGGTGCACGGGCCCGCGCTGGGCGGGCTCGGCCTCGTCGGCGCCTATGTGACGCCGGCGCTGGTTGGCGCCGCCGAGCCCAATTACTGGGCGCTGTATCTTTATCTCGCCGTGGTCACCGCGGCGGCCTATGCGCTCGCGCGCGCACGGCTGTGGCCGTGGCTGGCCGTCACCGCCGCCGCCTTCTCCGTGTTCTGGATGTTCGCCGGCATCGGCGTTCCGGGAACGGTGACGCCGCATGCCTTCCACGCGCTGGCCGGTTTTGCGCTCGCCTCGGTCTTTGTCGTGGCCGGCCTCCTGTACGGCCCGCCGGCAGAGCCCGGCCGCATCGACCGCATCTCCAGCGGCGTTCTCGCCGGTTATCTGTTCGGCGCCTTCATGCTGGTTCTGGCCAGCCATCACGATACGCTGGCGCTTCTCGCGCTGCTGGCGCTGGTGGCGGCGACCGCAGCCGTCGCCTGGCGCACCGAAGCGGCTCTCGCCGCTTTGCCCGCCGCAGCTTCGTTCGCGCTGCTCACGATCCTGCACTGGGTCAGTTTCGAGCGGCTGGAGCATCTCTATCTGCCCGGCGGCGCGCTCGAGAGCCTGCCGCCGCTCGCGGGGACCGAAGGGTTCGACCTTCACATCGGCTTCGCGCTCGCCACCGCCGCGCTGTTCGGCGCGGGAGGCTATCTGGCGCAGGGACGTTCGCGGCAGCCCGCCTTCCCCATTCTGTGGGCGGCGACCGGTGTCGTCAGCGTCATCGTCGTCCTGGCCGCGCTCTATTATCGCGTGGCGGAATTCGAGCGTTCCTGGCCGTTCGCCGCAGCGGCGCTCTCGATCGCCGCCGGCTTCGGCGTCATGGCCGACCGCCTCGCGCGCCGCGATCCGCGGCCCGGCAGCGCCGGCGCGGCGGCGATTTTCGCCTGCGGCGGCATCGCCGCACTGGCGCTCGCCTTCACCTTCGCGCTGGAGAAAGGCTGGCTCACCGTGGCGCTGGCGCTGACGGTGCCGGGCGTCGCCGCCATCGCCGACCGGCGTCCGCTGCCGATGCTGCGGCAGGTCTGCGGCATCCTCACCGCGCTGGTGCTGGTGCGCGTCGCCTGGGATCCGCGCATCGTCGGCGACGATGTCGGCACGACGCCGGTATTCAACTGGATCCTTTACGGCTACGGCATTCCCGCGCTCTGTTTCTGGGCGGCAGGGCATTTGCTGCGCCGGCGCGGCGACGACATGCCCGCGCGCAGCGTCGACGCCGCCGCCATCCTGTTCACCGTGCTGGTGGCGATGCTGGAAGTCCGCCACCTGATGAACGACGGCGACATCTATCGTCCGCTGGTGCGGCTGGGCGAGATCGGCCTGCAGATATCCGCCGGGCTGGCCTTGCTGATCGGCCTCGAACATCTGCGCCAGCGCAGCGGCAGCATTGTGCACGAACTCGCCGCCAATATCGTCGGCGTGTTTACCTTCGCCGCCATCGTCGTCGGTCTCGGCATCCTCTGCAACCCGATGCTGACCGGCGAGAATGTCGGCGGCGCCTTCTTCAACTTCATTCTGCTCGGCTACGGGTTCCCGGCCGTGCTCATGGGCATCCTGGCGCGAAAGCTGCGCGCCACGCGCGAGCGCGGCATCTATCTCGGCGCGGCGGTGACCGCGATCGTACTGATGCTCGCCTATCTGACGCTTCAGGTGCGCACGCTCTATCACGGCCCGGTGCTCGTCACCGGATTCGTCACCGACGCGGAGGACTACACCTATTCGGCAGTGTGGCTCGCCTTCGGCGTGGCGCTGCTGCTTGCCGGCATCGCGCTGCAGTCGCAGCCGGCGCGCTTCGCCTCCGCCGCGGTGGTGACGTTGACTATCGCCAAGGTGTTCCTGCACGACCTTGCCGGCGTGCAGGGCATCTACCGCGCTTTCTCCTTCATCTGTCTTGGACTTGTGCTGATGGGAATTGGATGGCTCTATCAGCGGCTGCTGTTCCCGCCGCGGCGCGCCGGCGATGGGGCGGCGGAAGGCGCGGCAACGCGATCCCGCTCGCAATGGATTTCCGATGACAGCCTATGACGTGGTGCCGCAGGACGTCTTGCTCGCGCATGACGGCCTGTCGTTTCTCCGCAGCATCATCGCGGGCAAGCTGCCCGCCCCGCCGATCGCGCAGACGCTCGGCTTCCGTCTTGCCGCCGTCGAAAAAGGCAAGGCGGCGTTCGAAGGCACGCCGGACTTTTGCCACTACAATCCGATCGGAGTGGTGCATGGCGGTTTCGCCATGACGCTGCTCGATTCCGCGCTCGGCTGCGCCATCCATTCGACGCTCGGCCGCGGCGAGGCCTATACCACGCTGGAGATCAAGGTGAACCTGGTGCGCCCGCTCACGCGCGATACCGGACCGATCCGCGCCGAAGGCCGGCTGATCTATCGCGGCCGCACCCTCGGCACCTCGGAAGGCGACATCAAGGATGCGAACGGCAAGCTCTACGCGCACGCCACCACGACGTGCATGATCTTTCCGGCGAGGGATTGAGTCCGTCTGTTCCCCGCGGCAAACGCGGCCGGGTCAGCCGTCAAGGTCGGCCGCAAAGGTCTGCGGGCGCTATTCAGCGCGCGTTCGACGACAGGGTCGGACGCAGCGAGAGCGGCGCGCGCGGCTCGGCGGTGGCAACCTCGACCGGACCGCGGCGGGTGAATTCGCAAGACGCAAAGCCGAGCCCGGAGACCGAACCGCGGAAGCTCTTGTGGCTCGTCCTGGTCAGGTTGAAACAGGGTTCGAACGGCAGGCCGCGCACCGTGGCGCACACATTGCCGCTCTTCACCTTGATGGTTCCCGGCGGGAGCTGCGCCCAGCGCGTCGGGCCGGAACCGCGGAACTGGATCGTTCCGGCGACGGAGCCGTCCGCATAGATGCGACCCGCGCCGCGCGTGCCTTCGAAACAATTGAAGGTGAAGAGCTTGCCGACCACGAAGCGCTGCGCCTCGCCGGCGGTCATGACCTGCTGGGCGAAGGCGGGCGACGCCACGACAATGCCGGCCAACAAAGCTCCGAAACGCAACATGTGTCACCCCACTCGCTCACGAAGCCGCGTTAACCGACCTCTTACCATACCCGGCCGGATCATGGCCCACTTTCGTAGCCAAATGCTGAACGCTTTTACCCAATCTTGACCACGATACGACCCCGGACCTCGCCGGAGAGGATACGCGGGGCGGTGGCGATCACGTCCGAAAGGGGAATTTCCGCGGTCATTGCGGCCAGTTTTCCGCGGTCGAGGTCCGATTCCAGCCTTTTCCACGCCTCTTTGCGCCGCGGCAGCGGGCACATGACCGAATCGATGCCCAAAAGCGACACCCCCCGCAAAATGAACGGAGCTACGCTGCCCGGCAGATCCATGCCGCCGGCCAATCCACAGGCTGCAACCGCTCCGCCATAGCGGGTCATGGACAGGACGTTGGCGAGCGTCGCGGACCCGACCGAATCGACGCCACCCGCCCAGCGCTCCCGGGCGAGCGGACGCGGGGCGCCGGACAATTCGCTGCGTTCGATGACCTCCGCCGCGCCGAGATCCTTGAGATAGCCGCTTTCCTGCAGCCGGCCGGTCGAAGCAACGACGCTGTATCCGAGCTTCGCCAGCAGCGCCACCGCAACGGAACCGACCCCGCCGGCGGCGCCGGTGACCACGACCGGACCGCGCTGCGGCGTCAGCCCGGCATGTTCCAGCGCCATGACGCAGAGCATCGCAGTATAGCCGGCGGTGCCGATGGCCATGGCATCGCGCGCGCTCATCGTCCCGGGCAGGCGCACCAGCCAGTCGCCCTTCACCCGTGCCTTCTGCGCATACGCGCCGAGATGCGTCTCGCCGAGGCCCCAGCCGTTGAGGATCACCCGGTCGCCGGGCTTCCACTCCGCATGCGAGGACCGCTCGACGGTTCCGGCGAAATCGATCCCGGCGATCATGGGAAAGCGGCGCACGACCGGGGCCTTGCCGGTTATGGCGAGCCCGTCCTTGTAGTTGATGGTCGACCATTCCGGACGCACGTCGACGTCGCCGTCCATCAGTTCCTTCTCGTCGAAATCCTTCAGCGTCGCGCTTTGTCCGGCGTCGCTCTTCTCGATCACGATGGCTGTGAAATTCACCCCGACTGCTCCCCTGTCCGGCCGCGCTCGGGCGCGGCCCCGGGCAAACGTTAGCGAACGGGACGCGGGGCTGGCAATCAGGCCTGCGCGAGCGCGCGCCGCTCCGCGATCAGGAGGTTGCAGAGCGCGGCGCAGACGGCGAGTGCGATGGCGATCCGCCAGACCGGCAGATAGGAACCTGTGGCCTCGAACAGCGCCCCGCCGAGCCAGATGCCGAAGAAGCTGCCGACCTGGTGGCCGAGAAAGGCAAGGCCGTAGAGCGTCGCCAGCCAGCGCGTGCCGAACATGGCGGCGACGAGGCCGGAGGTGAGCGGTACCGTGGACAGCCAGAGAAATCCGGTCGCGGCGCCGAACAGAAGCGCCGAGAACGACGTCAGCGGCAGCGATACGAATGTCAGCATCGATATCGCGCGCAAGGCATAGATGGCGGCGAGCAGGATGCGCTTCGGCAGAAAGGCGCCGAGCCAGCCGGAAGCGATCGCGCCCGCAATGTTGAACAGGCCGATCGCCGCGAGCGTCCATGCGCCGACATCAAGCGGCAGGCCGTTGTCGGCGAGATAGGTCGGCAGATGCACGGTGACGAAGGCAAGCTGGAAGCCGCAGGTGGCGAAGCCGAGCACCAGCAGAACGTAGCTGCGGTGACGGAGCGCCTGGCGGATCGCCGGCCACGGCGATCGTGCGTCCTGCGGCAGCGCCGTGCCGGGCGCGCGCGAAATCGGTTCGGCCAAGGCGAGCGACAGCGGCAGCACCAGCATCAGACCGGCGGCAAAGACGAACAGCGCCGTCCGCCAGCCGAATTGTTCGCTGAGCATCACTGCGAGCGGAGAATAGAAAAACTGGCCGAACGAGCCGGAAGCCGCGCCGACGCCAAGCGCGAGCGAGCGCCGGCGCTCCGGCACCAGCCGGCCGAAGGCGGCGAGCACGATATTGAAGGATGCCCCCGAGAGTCCGAACCCGATCAGCACGCCGGCGGAAATCCCGAACCAGAGCGTGCCCTCCGCCTGCGCCATGCCGACAAGCCCCGCGGCATAAAGCAGCGCGCCGCAGGCGAGCACCCGCATGGCGCCGAAACGGTCGGCGATCGCGCCGGCGACCGGCTGGCCGATGCCCCAGAGCAGGTTCTGCACGGCGAGCGCAAGCGCAAAGCCCTCGCGCCCGAAGTCATGCCCGGCGGTAACCGGCCCCATGAAAAAGCCCAGCACCGCGCGCGGCCCGAAGCCGAGAAACACGATCAGGCAGCCGCACAGCACGATCCACAGCGTGGCACGCGGGCGCGCAAAGGCGAGCGGCACGGCGGCATCCGCCGGTCGCAACAGGACGGTCATGGCATTCGTATCCGTTGCGGCCGGTGCGGCCGCGTTGTCGGCGCCGCATATGCCCGTGCGCGGGCCGGCGGGCCATGACCGCACGTCCCCCAGGCATGACCGAAAGGCGGACTAGTGTTTCGTCGGGTCGGCCGCGCCGCCGCTTCCAGCCGCAAGACGGCGGGACGCGGCCTGTCGCCTTGCGCCCGGCTCTATGCCGCCGCAGCGGCAGCCCGCGCCACGGGCTTCTCGACGATCGGCAGGTGGATCAGCGCGGAAGCAATGCCGAGCAGGATCGACAGAATCCAGATCGAATCGTAGGAGCCGGTACGCTCGAACAGCACGCCGCCGAGCCAGACGCCGAGAAAGCCGCCGACCTGGTGGCTGAAAAAGGCGAAGCCGAACAGCATGGCGAGCCAGCGCGTGCCGAACATCAGCGCCACGAGCCCCGATGTCGGCGGCACCGTGGACAGCCACAGAAGCCCGATCGTCGCGCCGAACACGATGGCGGTGGCCGGAGTGAGCGGCAGCAGGATGAACGCGGTCACCGCCAACGCGCGGGCGAAATAGATCGACGACAGCAGATAGCGCTTGGGCATTTTGTCGCTCAGCCAGCCGGCCGACAGCGAACCGACGATGTTGAACAGGCCGATCACGCCGACGGTCCAGGCGCCGATTTCGATCGGCAGGCCGCGGTCGACCAGATAGGCGGGCAGATGCACGGTGATGAAGAAGAGCTGGAAACCGCAGGTGAAGAATCCGATCACCAGCAGCATATAGGAGCGGTGGCCGAAGGCCTCGCTCAGCGCCTGCCTCACCGATTGCTGCTGCGTGCCGGCGGCGCGCGCCGGCTCCTGCGGATAGGCGAGCGCCAGCGACACCGGCAGCACCAAAAGCAGCATCAGTCCCATGATCACCAGCGCCTGCTGCCAGCCGAACGCGCCGATGAACATCACCGCAAGCGGGGAGAACAGGAACTGCCCGAACGATCCGGCCGCGGTGCCCATCCCGAAGGACAGCGAGCGCCAGCGCTCCGGCATCAGCCGGCCGAAGGCGCCGATGACGATGGTGAAGGATACGCCGGCCAGGCCGAAGCCGACCATCAGCCCGGCGGTCAGATGCAGTGTCAGCGGCGTGGTGGCATGGGCCATCAGCACGAAGCCGGCGGCATAGAGCAGCGCGCCTGCGGACAGCACGCGCACCGGCCCGAAGCGGTCGGCGACCGCCCCGGCAAAGGGCTGGCCGATGCCCCAGACCAGCATCTGGATCGCCATGGCAAGGCCGAACACGTCGCGGCCCCAGCCGTTGGCGCTCGACATCGGCGTGAGGAAAAGCCCGAGCGAGGAGCGCGGCCCGAAGCCGAGCACACCGATCAGGCAGCCGCACAACAGGACGACGGCCGGCGTGCGCCAGGAATGCAGCAGCGGGAATGCCGGCATCACCGCGCCCCGCCGGTTGCGGGCGCGAGCCCGGCATTCGCGCGCACCACCGGCTTCTCCACGATCGGCAGGTTGATGATGGCGGAGGCGACGCCGAAGAAGATCGACAGCGCCCACACCACGTCATAGGAGCCGAAGCGCTCGAAGGCGAGGCCGCCGAGCCACACGCCGAGGAAGCCGCCGACCTGGTGGCTGAAAAACGCGAAGCCGTAGAGCATGGCGAGCCAGCGCGTGCCGAACATGACCGCGACCAGCGCGGAGGTCGGCGGCACGGTGGACAGCCAGGTCAGCCCGGTGACGACGCCGAACGCGATGGCGCCGGCGGGCGTCATCGGCAGCGTGACGAACAGCGCGATCGACACTGCGCGCGTGAAATAGATCGTCGAGAGGATGTAGCGCTTGGGAACGTAATTGCCGAGCCAGCCGGCGCCGAGCGAACCGACGATGTTGAACAGGCCGATCACCGCGATCACCCAGCCGCCGACATTCACCGGCAGGCCGCGGTCGACCAGATAGGAGGGCATATGTGCGGTGACGAAGGCGAGCTGGAAGCCGCAGGTGAAAAAGCCGAGCACCAGCAGCACGTAGGAGCGGTGGCCGAAGGCTTCCGACAGCGCGTGCCGCAGCGATTGCGGCGCGTCTGCGGCCGGCGCGCCGGGTGCGGCCTGGGTCGCGCGCGGCGTCGCCAGTGCCAGCGAGAGCGGGATCACCAGCAGCATCAGCACGGAAAATACGGTCAGCGCATGCTGCCAGCCGTAATTCTCGATCAGCGCGACGCCGAAAGGCGCAAACAGGAACTGGCCGAACGAGCCGGCGGCGGTGCCGGCGCCGAGCGCGGTGGAGCGCCAGCTTTCCGGCACCAGCTTGCCGAAGGCGGCGACCACCAGATTGAACGAACAGCCGGAAAGGCCGAAGCCGATCAGCACGCCGACGGTGAGGTTGAGCGCAAGCGGGGTGGTCGCATGCGCCATCAGCGCAAGCCCGGCGGCATAAAGCAGCGCGCCCGCCGCCAGCACGCGCACGGTGCCGAACCGGTCGGCGACGGCGCCGGCAAATGGCTGGCCCAGCCCCCAGAGCAGGTTCTGCAGGGCGAAGGCGAGCGCGAACACGTCGCGGCCCCAGTCATTGGCCAGGCTGATCGGCTGCATGAAAAAGCCGAAGCTCGAACGCGGCCCGAAGGTGAGCGTCGCGACGATGCAGCCGCACAGAACGATCACGAACGGCGTGCGCCAGTTGCGCGCGAGGGTCGCCGGCGTCGTGGATGGGACTGACATCGCGCGTATGCCTCCGCCGCCGCAGGCGCGCTGCGGCGCGGCGAAAATAGGCGGCGCAATGCCCCCGCCCAAACGAATCTTGGTGATGCCACCGATCCGTTTCGCGCATGGCTGCGCACCGCATGGGGCTGGCGCGGCGTGCCGGAAGGTGCTATATTAGTTTTACTCGAATTGAGGATAACTGAGACAAGAACAAGGGGAGTGCCGGCCGACTTGCGCCGGTTCTTTTGGTCCCCATATATGCTCATGTTGAGTATATAGCCCAGGGAGGCTGTCATGCCGATCCTCGACATCCAGGGCCCGGTTGTGCCGCGGCCGCCGGCCGGCCCGGCTGCGTCCGCGCCCGGCCTGTCGCATGCCGCGCGCCGGTTCGGCGTCAAGCCGATGCCGCAGCTCGTCTGGAACGAGGCGGTGGCGCGCGAAACCGCGCATCTGTACGAACGCATCAAGACCGTCGTGCCCGCACTCGAATGGCCGGTCTTCGCGCCCTATGTGAAGGCGATCAACGAGCTTAAGCGCGAGCGCAACGCCGTGATCCTGGCGCACAATTACCAGACGCCGGAAATCTACAATTGCGTCGCCGATTTCGTCGGCGACTCGCTGCAGCTCGCGCGCGAGGCGACCAGAGTGAAGGCGGACATCATCGTCCAGTGCGGCGTGCATTTCATGGCGGAGACCTCGAAAATCCTCAATCCGGAAAAGACGGTGCTCATTCCCGACAGCCGCGCCGGCTGCTCGCTCGCCTCCTCGATCACCGGCGAGGACGTGCGGCTGCTGCGCGCGCGCTATCCGGGCGTGCCGGTCGTGGCTTACGTCAACACCTCGGCCGACGTGAAGGCGGAGGTCGACATCTGCTGCACCTCGTCGAACGCATTGCAGGTGGTGGAGAGCCTCGGCGCCGACACCGTGATCTTCCTGCCCGACCGGTATCTGGCGAAATACGTCGCCGCACAGACCAAGGTGAAGATCATCGCCTGGAAAGGCGCGTGCGAGGTGCACGAGCGCTTCACCGGCGACGAGCTGCGTCTTTATCGCGACAGCGATCCCAACCTGAAAATCATCGCGCATCCGGAATGCCCGCCGGACGTGCTGGCGGAATCCGACTTTACCGGCTCGACCGCGCACATGATCGACTGGGTGCGCCGCGAGCGCCCAAAGCGCATCGTCATGGTCACCGAATGCTCGATGGCCGACAACGTGCAGGCGGAATTGCCGGACGTGGAATTCGTGCGCCCGTGCAACCTGTGCCCGCACATGAAGCGCATCACGCTGCCGAAGATTCTCGACAGCCTCGTCTCTATGAAGGAAGAGGTTGTGATCGATCCGACGATCGCCGAGAAGGCGCGCCGTTCGGTCGAGCGGATGGTGAATCTGAAAAACTAGCAGCCGGGCCGTCAATCGCTGCGAGGATCCCGCCCGTCCCGGCGCAGGCGGCGATCCGGAATCGAAAGCGCCGGATTCCGGCTTGCGCGGGATTGAGCCGACATCGACGGGACAGGCGATGAATGCGGTAGACGAAGCCGACCCCTCACCCGACGCCGGCGCAGGCGCCCGCTCCCTCGTCTGCCCCGACGCCTTTCTCTCCCCGCTCGCGATCGAGGAAGCGGTGACGCGCGCGCTCGCCGAAGATCTCGGCCGCGCCGGCGACGTGACTTCGGTCGCCGCCGTGCCGCAGCAGGCGCGCGCCGCAGCCCGGGTGGTTGCGCGCAGGCCGGGCGTGATCGCCGGATTGCCGCTGGTGCAGTCCGCCTTCCGCAGTCTCGATCCGCAAATCGAGATCGTCGCGCATGTCCGCGACGGCGAGCGCGTCGCGGCGAAGACCGCGCTGATGACGCTGTCGGGCAATGCGCGCGCCATCCTCGCCGCCGAACGCACGGCGCTGAACTTCGCCGGCCACCTGTCCGGAATCGCCACCGCGACCGCGGAACTGGTCGCGCGCACGAAAGGAACGAAGGCGCGCATCACCGACACCCGCAAGACCGCTCCCGGTTTGCGCGCGCTGCAGAAATATGCCGTACGCTGCGGCGGCGGATTCAATCACCGCTTCGGCCTCGACGACGCGATCCTGATCAAGGACAACCATATTGCGGTCGCCGGCGGCATCCGCGCCGTGCTGCAAGGGGCGCGCGCGGTGGCCGGGCATCTGGTCAAGATCGAGATCGAGGTCGACAGTCTCGACCAGCTTCGCGAGGTGCTGGATACCGGTCTCGCCGACGTGGCGCTGCTCGACAATATGAGCAGCGCCGAGATGAGAAAGGCGGTCGAGATGACCGCCGGCCGCCTGGTTCTGGAGGCCTCCGGCAACATCACGCTCGATCGCGTCGCCGAAGTGGCCGCGACCGGCGTCGACTACATGTCCTCCGGCGCGATCACCCATTCCGCGCCCAATCTCGACATCGCCCTCGACATCGACCTGTGATAGATTGCGGCGGCAAGGAGCCGTCCGATGCGATCCGTCCGGCCTTCTGTCCCGTGCCTTGCAGCGTTGGCGCTGGCGGCATTCGTTGCGGAGGCTGCCGCCGACTGCACCTGCCGCGCGCTCGGCCGCTCGTTCGAACTCGGCGAGCGTGCCTGCCTGCCGACGCCGAACGGCCCGCGCATCGCCACCTGCGGCGTGGTGCTCAACAACACCAACTGGGAAATGTCGGAGACGCCCTGCCCCTCCGCCGGCGCCGCACCGCATGTCAGGGCTGCGCGCCAGGCTCCCGCAGCGCCGCCTCCGGCTTTTGCCGCATATCCGCGTCCGAATTGAACGCCTAGCGATAATCGGCGATGGCGCGGTCGAAAAGCTCTTTCGCAGGCCGGCGCAACTTACAGCCTGGCGGCGGCGGCGGCCGCAGCAGGCCCGCTGCCTGCGCGCGAGGCCGCCGACCGGCCGATCGAACCGGTGGCGATTTCGGCGGCGGGCGACCAGTGCGGCTCGTTGGACCCGTCGCCCCAGCGCACCGGACGGTAGAAGATGTGAATGCCCAGCGTCTTGTGCTTGCGCATGGTGCGCACCCACCACGGATTGACGTAGGTGGCGTGGTAATGCGTCGCCTTGCCGATATCCTGCAGCCAGATTTTTCCGTCCAGCATGTCGGCGGCAATACGGGTCGCGCGCGCCCAGGCATCGGGCTCGGTGACCACGTCGCGGACATTGTCGCAGGCAAATGTGAACTGGCAAGCGAGATGCCGGTGCGCGTTCTGATAGACGACGCCGCAGACATTGTCGGGATAATATTGCGAGAACACGCGGTTCATCACCACCTGCGCCACCGCCATCTGTCCGCGTTCCGGCTCGCCGCGCGATTCGAAATAGATCGCGTTGGCGAGGCAGCGTTCGTGCCGCGCCCGTGAGGCGCCCGACAGTCCGAGCCGCTCCGCCGGCGTCATCGGACGGCGGCCTTCGCCGGTCACCTCGCCCTTGGCGGCGACGGTCTGCGCACCCGGCACGGCCGCTTCGGTATCCGTGCCTTCGGGCGCATCGCGCGCATCGGATTTGTGCGCCGGTCCGATCGCAGTGCGCTTGATGTCGGGATCGACGGAAGGGTGCAGCGGAATCAGCACCGGCGCCTCGCCCTCGCGCCAGGGACGCAGAGTGGGCTGCGGCACGCCCAGCGTGTCGGCGCCGAAATAAAGCCGTGCCATGGTGACGGCGGGATTCTCCAGTTCGGTGTCGGTGCGCGCGGCGGCGTCCGGCCCGCCCGGCTCCTCGTCGGTCAATTCGGCTTCCGCCTCCGCCGCGCGCGAGACCGCAAGACGCTCGTCCTGCGCGCCGGGAGCCTCATGCGACGGCATGACGGATTGCGCGACCGGCGCATCGGCACCGTGCGAGTCGTCGAGCCCGAATTGCGGGGCGACCGCGGCGGCTTGCGGATCGCCCTGTGCGTCCGCCGGAACTGCCGGCCGGCGCAAGTCCGCGGCGGGAAATGCGGGCGCCGTTTCCGCCGCCGCTTCCTGCGCCGTCGCAGCCTCGGGTGCGACATCCTGCGCATGGCGATGCAGCGCGCGATGCGGCGGCGCGTGCCGCGCGGGCCGGATCTTTTCCGGAACCGGCGCCGTCGGCGCCGTTTTCTCGGGATCGGCCGGCGGAGCGCTCTCCGGCGGCGCCGGGCGCCGTGGCGCCAGCAGGTCGCCCTTGCCGGCGCGATTGACGCTGGGGAATTCGATCTGCGGCGCAGCGCGGCCGCCCCGATGCGGGCCGGGTTCGACCAGCGCGTCGAGGTCGAGACCGCGCGGATCGAGGCTGGCGAAGCTGTAGCCGGGCACGGAGGGGATCAGCGTGCCGAGCGGCTGCGGAAAGCTGAAAGTGGCGGCGTGGATGGTGCCGAACGGAGAGGCGAACGCATTCGCGCGCCAGCGCTCGGTTACCGCCGGTTGCCGCGCGATCAGCGCGGCAAGATCCTGGTACCCGATGCCGGTCGGCATCATCGCCAGGGCGAAGGCGATAAGGCCGAAGCGGCGGCGTGCACCGCCCTTCGGCCACTGACGCGGGCTACCCATCGACTGCTCACGCAACGCAACCACATACAGCCCGGACCTGTGGGTCGCGGGACGATGAGAATGTGATCGATTAACCTTGCGAAGCTGTTAACCGCGCGCCGCACGCGCGCCGGCCGGCGGCGCGAGCCGGCAGTAAAGATTCGGTCAACGCAAAAGCAAGACGGCCCCGCAAGGCGGGGCCGTCCGTCGCATGTCCTGCGCGTCCGCAATCAGAGCTTGGCGCCCTTTTCGTTGAAGTATTTCGCCGCACCCGGATGCCACGGAATCGTGGTGTTCTCCTTGGTCTGCTGGTTCAGCTCGAAGCTCGTCGCCTCGCGGTGCACCGCAACCAGTTCGGCCTTCTTTTCCATGATGGTCTTGACGATGTCGTAGGCCACCTTTTCCGGCATGTCGGCATTGGCGACGAGGATGTTCTGCACCACGGCGATCTTGTTCTCGACCTCCTGGCCGGGATAGGTCTTCGGCGGGATCACGCCCTTGCTGTAGAGCTGGCCGTATTTGGCGTTCATCTTTTCGGTGAGGTCGGCCGTATCGACGAGCTTCAGCTTCACGCCGGGCGAGGCGCCGAGGTCGGTCACCGCCGCGGTGGGCAGGCCGCCGACCCAGAAATAGGCGTCGATCTTGCCGTCCTTGACCGCATTGGTGGATTCGGCGACGCCGAGACGCTCGCGCGTCATGTCCTTGTCGCGGTCGAGACCGGCGGCCTCGATCACGCGGAACGCCATGACTTCGGTGGCGCTGCCGGGCGAGCCGGTGGAGACGCGCTTGCCCTTGAGGTCGGCCATCGTGTTGATGCCGCGCCCTTCGACCGTGACCACATGCATGCGGTTCGGATACAGCACCATCAGCGTGCGCACCGGAACCTGGTTGCCCTGGAACTTGTCTTCGCCCTTGAGCGCGTTCAGCGCGGCGTCGACCATCACCAGCGCGACTTCGCTCTGCTTGGTGCCGATCAGCTTCAGGTTGTCGACCGAACCGCCGGTGACGCGGGCGGTCGCCTGCATGCCGGGGACATATTTCGACAGCACATTGGCCATGCCGCCGCCCATCGGATAATAGACGCCGCCGGTGCCGCCGGTCGCGATCGCAATGTTGATCTGCTGCTGCGCGATGGCCGCGCCTGCCAGCAGGGCACCGCCAAGGGCGATGCCGCCGATTGCCAGTGCGAGACTTTTCCTCATTCGTAGTCCTCCCTTCATTGCCCGGCCGCACGGACCCCGGAGGGGGCCGGAAGCGCGAGTTGTTTGACTAATACAATGACGCCGACGATCAGGCCAGCGGTGGCGGTATATTCGATGTCGGTGCCGGTGATGGCTTCCATAAGCGCTTCCATGAGGCTCGGGAAGATCAGCAGCAGACCGGACACCAGCAGCATGATGCGCTCGATCGCGGTGGTGCGGCGGAAGGCCCAGCCCTGGGCGGCGCCGGCCAGAGCCGCAAGTCCCAGTGCCGCCTTTGCCGTCACCATGGCGATATCCACCCAGGAGCCGCCCTTGGGGATTTCCAGCAGCAGGCCGACGCCCAGCGGATCGAGCACGAAGACGAAGGGCACGAGGAAGGCGGGCAGCGTGTATTTCCACGCCTGCAGCGTCGTCTTGTAGGGATCGCCGCCGGTGATCGCGGCGGCCGCGAACGGCGACAGCGCGGTCGGCGGCGAGACTTCCGAGAGCACCGCATAATAGAAGATGAACATATGCGCGGCGTAATCGGGCACGCCGAGCTTGATCATCGCCGGCGCGGCGATCACCGCGCAGATGATGTAGGAGGCGGTGACCGGAACGGCGAGGCCGATGATCCAGACGATCAGGGCGGTGTAGATCGCGGTCAGCAGCAGGCTGCCGCCGGCATAGTCGATCACGATCGACGAAAATTTGAGGCCGAGTCCGGTGAGCGTGACCACGCCGACGATGATGCCGGCGGTGGCGCAGGTGGTGGCCGCGGTGAGCGCGCTGGTGGAGCCGTCGGACAGCGCGCGGATCAGCTTCCTGGGCATCAGCGCGGTCTCGCGCGTGATGAAGCTCATCAGAAAGGTCATGACGGTGGCGAGGAACACCGACATGGTCGGCGAATAGCCCCACACCATGAAGATGACGATCGACACCAGCGAAATGAAGTGGAAGCCGTAACGGCGGGTGAGCGCCCAAAGCGGCATTTCTGGAATATAGGGCTCGCCGCGCACACCGTAGCGTTTGGCGTCAAGCTCGACCATGAACAGCAGCGACAGATAATAAAGACAGGTGGGAATCGCCGCCATCCAGATCACGTCGAGATAGCTGATCTTGAGGAATTCGGCGATCAGGAAGGCGGCGGCGCCGAGCACAGGCGGAGAGATGATCGCGCCGAGGCCGCCCGCGGCCAGCAATCCGCCCGCCGCATTCCTTTCGAATCCCGCGCGCTTCATCATCGGATAGGCGACGGCGCCGATCGCCACCGTCGTCGCAACGCCGGAGCCGGACGGCCCGCCGAGCAGGAACGACGACAGCACCACGGTGCGCCCGGCCGCGTTCGGCTTGCTGCCCATCAGCGTCATCGAGAAGTCGATGAAGAATTTTCCCGCGCCGGAATGCTGCAAGAACGCGCCGAAGATACAGAACAGCACGATCAGCGTCGCCGACACGTCGACCGGGACGCCGAAAATGCCCTCCAGCGTGATGAACAGATGACCGACCAATGCGTCGAAGCCGTAGCCGCGATGGTTCCACGGCGGCGGCAGGTACGGGCCGGCCCAGGCATAGAGGATGAACAGGACGGAGATAAAAGGCACGATCCAGCCGATCGTGCGCCGCGTCGCTTCGATCAGGATGGCGATGAAGATCACGCCAAGCACGACGTCGATCTGATAGGGCACCGTGGCGCGGTCGGTGAAATCCTCGCCGCCGACGATGGCGTAGACCAGGATGCCGACGGCGGCGGCGCCGAGCAATATGTCCCACCAATGGATGCGATGACGGTACCGGCTCGCCATCGGAAACAGCAGGAAGCAGAGCACCAGCACGAAGGCGACGTGCGTGTAGCGCATTTCCTGCGTGGGAACGATTTCGTAGGCCGCGTAGAGATGGAACAGCGACATCGCCACCGCGATGGCGGTCACGGCGATTCCGGCCCAGCCGGAAAGCCGGTTGGTGGCGCCTTCTTCCTGTTCGATGAACTCTTCCGCCCGCTTCAGGTCACCTTCGGTGTCCGTCATGGCAGGCAGCGCGGCCGGCTTCTTGTCGTCCGACATAATCCCCCCGATTCCCCGGCCGCCGATCACCGCTTTGCCCGAGGAACCGTGGGCACGGCCATTCGACATCCCGTTTTTCTTGACGCAAGCCTTCGGCATGCGCGGTTTGGGCGCCCTGGAAGGCGCCGGCAGTCGCGGCAGGTTACACCATGCCCGCGGACCCGCGAATAGCCGTAATTTTGGGCAGCGGCAAAGGGTCAGATCGGGACTCGCGGCGCGCGCCGCACGCTGCGGCGAATAGTCCACGGAACCGGACAACGCATGCGCCCCTGCCGTCGCCGGGAACCCGTTCCGGCACGGCGAAGGGTTGCTAAGGCCGCGGCGCAACCGCCCCCGCCGCCCCCGTGCGCTTCAGGCCTGGCTCGCCACTTCCTTCCCCAGCGCGGCCTGGGCGGCTGCCAGCCGCGCGATCGGCGCGCGGAACGGCGAGCAGGACACATAATCCAGCGCCACTTCGTGGCAGAAGGCGACCGAGGCCGGATCGCCGCCATGCTCGCCGCAAATGCCGACCTTCAGATCCGGACGCGCACGGCGCCCGCGCTCGACGCCGATCCGCACCATCTCGCCGACGCCTTCGCGGTCGATCGACACGAACGGATCGGCCGGCAGGATCCCGCGCGCGGTATAGAAACCGAGAAAGCTTGCGGCGTCGTCGCGGCTGATGCCGAAGGTGGTCTGCGTCAGGTCGTTGGTGCCGAAGGAGAAGAACTCGGCGCCGGCCTCGCCCTCGGCGATCTGCTGCGCCAGCAGGCAGGCGCGCGGCAATTCGAGCATCGTGCCGACCTGATATTCGAGCGTTGCGCCGGTTTCCTTGCGCACCGCATCCGCCATCGCATCGATGCGCGCCTTGACGATGTCGAATTCCGCGCGCGTGGCGATCAGCGGCACCATCACCTCCGGCACCACCGGCTTGCCGGTGCGTCGGGCCGCTTCCACCGCCGCCTCGAAAATCGCGCGCGCCTGCATCTCGGAGATTTCCGGATAGGCGATGACGATACGGCAGCCGCGGAAGCCGAGCATGGGATTGAATTCGGCCAGTTCGCGCGCGCGGTTGGCGAGTTTGTGCACATCGGCGCCCATGGCCTGCGCGACCTCGGCAATCTCCTTTTCGCTGTGCGGCAGAAATTCGTGCAGCGGCGGATCGAGCAGCCGGATGGTCACCGGCAGCCCCTGCATGATTTCGAACAGCTCGATGAAGTCGCCGCGCTGCATCGGCAGGATTTTCGCGAGCGCCGCGCGGCGGACCTTTTCGTCGTCGGCGAGGATCATTTCGCGCACGGCGCGAATACGCTCGTCGTCGAAGAACATGTGTTCGGTGCGGCACAGGCCGATGCCTTCCGCACCGTAGCGAAGCGCCGTGCGCGCATCCGCCGGCGTATCGGCGTTGGCGCGCACGCCGAGCTTGCGCAGTGCGTCGGCCCAGGTCATCAGCGTCGCGAATTCCCCGGACAGTTCCGGCTCGATCATCGGCACGCGCCCGAGCAGCACCTGACCGGTGGAGCCGTCGACGGTGACGACTTCGCCCTGTTTCAGCGTGCGGCCGCCGGCGGTCATGGTCTTTGCGGCATAGTCGACGCGGATGGCGCCGGCGCCGGAGACGCAGGGCTTGCCCATGCCGCGCGCAACCACCGCCGCATGCGAGGTCATGCCGCCGCGCGTGGTGAGGATGCCCTCGGCCGCATGCATGCCGTGAATGTCCTCCGGGCTGGTCTCCACCCGCACGAGGATCACCTTGCGGCCCTTCGCCTTGAGCGCTTCCGCCTCCTCCGAGGAAAACACGATCTCGCCCGAGGCCGCACCGGGCGAGGCCGGCAGGCCGGCGGCAATGACGTTGCGTTCGGCTTTCGGATCGATGGTCGGATGCAGGAGCTGGTCGAGCGAAGCCGGATCGATGCGCAGCACCGCCTCCTCCTGCGTGATGAGGCCCTCGGCGGCGAACTCGACCGCGATCTTCAGCGCCGCCTTTGCCGTGCGCTTGCCTGCGCGCGTCTGCAGCATCCACAGCTTGCCCTTCTCGACGGTGAATTCGAGATCCTGCATGTCGCGGTAATGCCGTTCCAGCTTCACATACATGCGCTGCAGGTCGGCAAAGGCCTGCGGCATCGCCTGTTCCAGCGAAGGCTTGTCGGAGCCCGCTTCCCGGCGCGCCTCCTCGGTAATTTCCTGCGGCGTGCGGATGCCCGCCACCACGTCCTCGCCCTGCGCGTTGATCAGGAATTCGCCGTAGAGCTTCTTTTCGCCGGTCGAGGGATTGCGGGTGAAGGCGACGCCGGTCGCCGAATCCTCTCCGAGATTGCCGAACACCATCGCCTGCACGTTCACCGCCGTGCCCCAGCTTTCCGGCAGATTGTGCAGCTTGCGATAGGTGATGGCGCGCGCATTCATCCACGAGCCGAACACCGCGCCGATCGCGCCCCATAATTGCTCGTGCGGATCCTGCGGGAACGGCTCGCCGCGTTCCTCCTCGACCCGCTCCTTGTAGCGGCCGACCAGTTCGATCCAGTCTTCGGCCGAAAGGTCGGTATCGAGGCTGTAGCCGGCGCGGCTCTTGTGCTCTTCGAGGATGCTCTCGAAGTGATGATGATCGATCCCGAGCACGACGTCGGAATACATGGTGATGAAACGGCGGTAGGAATCGTAGGCGAACCGGCGATTGCCCGCCTGCTGCGCCAGCGCTTCCGCCGTGTCGTCGTTGAGTCCGAGATTGAGCACGGTGTCCATCATCCCCGGCATCGAGGCGCGCGCGCCGGAGCGCACCGAGACGAGCAGCGGATTTTTCCGGTCCCCGAAAGTCTTGCCCGCGATCCGCCCGATGCGATCGAGCGCGGCCTCGACCTGAGCCTTCAGGTCGTCGGGATAGCGGCGCGCGTTGGCGTAGTAATAGGTGCAGAGTTCGGTGGTGATGGTGAAGCCGGGGGGAACGGGAAGGCCGAGATTGGCCATCTCGGCAAGATTCGCGCCCTTGCCGCCGAGCAGGTTTTTCATCTCCGCTCCGCCCTCGGCCTTGCCGTCGCCGAAGGTATAGACCCACTTCGTCATCGAATCTTGTCCCGAACGCCTCTCGCAGCCGGGCCTGTCTTTGGCCGGTTTTGCCTGTTCTTTCAACCGGAACAAAATCGTCCGGGCTCGCGACTTTCGGCTGCTTGCGGCATGGCGCCGGCGGTGTGTGCGTGCGCCGCGCGCGCACGGCGCCGGTATTGCGCCCGCGCCCGATGGCAGCGCCGATACGCCGGTCGGCGGCGGAGACGGGGCTCCGTCGGCTATCGCAGGATGCCGAGCCCGAACAGGCCGACCAGGATCAGGTAGATGGCGACGATGTAGTTGAGCAGGCGGGGCACGATCAGGATCAAAATCCCAGCCAGGATGGCGATGATCGGCTGCAGGTTGGCGATCGTCAACGTCATGGAAATGTCTCCTTGCGCATTGGCGTGACAGGCAACGGCGCAGCCGCGCTGCGGTTCCGCGATACCGGGTTTGCATTGCGGTGCAAGAGGTTGCCGACGGGTCGCTGTCCCCAGTGCGACACTGCCGGTCTCTTGACACCGGCCCCGGCGCGCGGTCCGCTCTGGCAGCCGGACTTCCGGCTCGAACATGGGGGCCATCATGCGACTCAATGCACCGACGCAGATCGTATTTCTGATCTCGCTTGCGCTTGCCATCCTTGCGCTGCTCGGCGCGCTCATCGTCATTCCGTTCGTCAGCGCCTATGCCTTCTGGCTCGCGATCATCGCCTATGTCGTGCTCGCGGCCGGCTGCGTGATGAAGGGATTGTGACGCCGCGGCGTCGTCCCGGCGGGACGCGCAGTGCGCAACGGAACGTCGTCCCGGACGAACGCAACGCGCGGTCCGGGACGGCGGCGCAGGGTCGCGCGGGGATGACGCTCAGCCTTCGATTTTCGAAAAATCGGCTACCGCCCGCGTCGCCTCGCGGATTTCGTTGAGCAGCGTCAGGCGGTTCTCGCGCAGGGCCTTATCCTCGGCGTTCACCGTCACCTTGTCGAAAAAAGCGTCCACGGCGGGCCGCAGCTTTGCCATTGCGGACATGGCGGCGGCGAAGTCTTCGCGGTCCACCGCATTGGCGGCGTCTTCCTTCGCATTGTCGATGGCGCCGGCCAGCGCCTTCTCTTCCGGCTCCTGCAAAAGCCTGGCATCCGGCACGCCGGCATAACTCCTGCCGTCCTTCTTTTCTTCGATGCGCAGGATGTTGGCTGCGCGCTTGAAGCCGGCGAGCAGGTTCTTGCCGTCGTCGGTGTCGAGGAATTTCGCCAAAGCCTCGACACGCCGGACGATCATGAGCAGGTCGTCCTGGCCTTCGAGGGAAAAGACGGCATCGACCAGATCGTGCCGCGCGCCCTGCTCGCGCAGCTGGACTTTCAGGCGGTCGGCGAAGAAGGCGAGCAGGTCCATGGCGCGATCGTCGACCCGATCGCCACCGACCAGCTTATGCGTCAATGCCTTTGCGCGAGGGGCATTCTTGTCAACCGTTGTAAAGTGCGCAGAACATATCCTTGCCAGCTTCAACCTGATCGAATTTTCAACGATCAAACGTATCGCGCCCAGCGCCGCGCGCCGCAACGCGTAAGGATCCTTCGATCCCGTCGGCTTCTCGTCGATCGCCCAGAAGCCGACCAGCGTGTCGATCTTGTCGGCGAGCGCGACCGCGACCGAAACCGGATCGGCCGGCACCAGATCGTCCGGCCCCTTCGGGCTGTAATGATCCTCGCAGGCATGCGCGACCGCCTCGTCCTCGCCTTGCGCCTGCGCGTAATATTTCCCCATCAGCCCCTGCAACTCGGGAAACTCGCCGACCACCTCGGTCAGCAGGTCGGCCTTGCACAGACGCGCGGCGCGTTCGACCTTTTTCGGGTCGGCCTTGACCAGCGGCGCAAGCTCCGCCGCAAGCAGCACGATGCGCCCGATGCGGCTGCCTTGCGTGCCGAGCTTTTCGTGAAACACGATCTGCTCGAACTTCGGCAGCCGGTCTTCCAGACGCGATTTCAGATCGGTCTCGTAGAAGAATTTTGCGTCGGATAGCCGCGCGCGGATCACGCGTTCGTTGCCGGCGACAATGGCCTTGCCGCCGTCCGCCGCTTCCATGTTGGCGACGAGAACGAATTTGTCGACGAGCCGTGCGGTCTGCGGGTCGCGCAGCACAAAGCATTTCTGGTTGTTGCGGATGGTGGCGCGGATCACTTCGTCCGGAATCGAGAGAAAGCTCTTGTCGAAACTGCCCATCAGCACCACCGGCCATTCGACCAGGCCTGCGACTTCCGCCAGCAATCCCTCGTCCTCGACCAGTTCATAGCCTTGCGCGAAGGCGAGATTCTTCGCTTCGGTGAGGACGATGTCGCGCCGCCGCGCCGGGTCGAGCACCACCTTAGCCGCCTCGAGCTTGGTCACGTAATCGCCGAGCCGCTTCACCGCGATTTCGCCCGGCGCCAGAAAGCGGTGGCCGCGCGTGACATTGCCCGCTTCGACCTCGCCGATCCTGAACCGCACGACTTCCGGCTCTTCGGTTTCCGGGCCGAAGGTGGCGACGACCGAATGCAGCGGGCGCACCCAGTTGAGGCTGCCCGGCTGCGCCGAGGACGCACCCCAGCGCATCGACTTCGGCCAGGGAAACTGCCGCGCCACTTCCGGCACGATGTCCGCGATCACCGCGATGGCGGGCCGGCCCTGCTTTTCGACGATGGCGACATAGAAGTCGCCCTTCTTGGCGTCCTTCTCGATTTTCGCCTCGCCGATCGACGTCAGACCCGCCGACTTGAGAAACCCCGCAATCGCTCCCTCCGGCGCGCCGACGCGCGGGCCCTTCTTTTCCTCCCTGATGTCGGGCTGCTTCACCGGAATGCCGTGCACCGACAGCGCAAGGCGGCGCGGCGTCGCGAACGCCCTGGCGCCCTCGTAGACGAGGCCGGCGTCGACCAGGCGGTCGGTGACCATCTTTTTCAGGTCGTCCGCCGCGCGCGGCTGCATGCGCGCGGGAATTTCCTCGGAGAAGAATTCAAGCAGGAGATCGGGCATGGGGACCGAATGCCGGAATGGGACGGGTAGCGCGGCGCCTGCCTAGCAAGCGGGACCGCGGCTGTCACGCGGTTGCCCGGCAGCCTCTCACCAGCCGCCGCCGCCTCCGCCGCCGCCGCCGCCCGAGCCGCCGCCGCCCGATGAAAAGCCCGAAGACGACGAGGATGCCGGCATGGCGCTGGACAGCGCACTTGCCGTGCCGGCGACCGTGGACGCAACCGCGCTGCCGAGGCTGCGGCCCGAGAAAGCGCCGGAATGCCAGTGCGGCCGGTAATGCTGCTGAACCGGATCGTCCTCGCCCGGATGCGCGCGGCGCAACGCCGCCGAAAACGCCTCCGACCACGGCTCCTCGACATTGAGCGCCACCGCGTAGGGCAGCAGCGCCTCGAATCGTTCGGCGGTGATTTCCGGCGCCTGCAGGTTCAGTCGGTCGGCTTCGGCCGTCCGCAGATAGAGCTTGAGGCCGGCAAGCTGGTCCATGATCGGACGGCCGAGCGCGGTCGGCGCGCGCATCAGATACAGAAACAGGCCGTTGAGCGCGGCGAAGGAGGCAATCAGCGTTACGGGAAAGGGATGATCGCCGAGCAGCGACCGGACCTGATGCAACAGGCCCCCTTCCAGCGACGCGAAAATCTCGCTCAGCGCCTGCGCGGCGATCGAAGCGAAAATGGCGAAGGCGACGAGCGTCATGGCCGTGCGCACGACGGAGGTGAAACGGCTCCTGCCGAACAGCACGAGCAGCACCGGCACGAGGAACATGCCGAGCCAGACGCTGCCAAAGGCGATGGCGGCGATGATGAAAATATCGGTCTCGCCGAGCCCGCCGAACAGCACGACGCCGGCAATCACCGCCACGGTCATCGTCGCTCCGGCCACCACATAGCCGAGATTGCGGCGGAAAAAGCGGTTGCGGTTCTCGTCTTCGATTCCGGTTGTGAATTGCGAGGCGACCGCCGACACCGCGGCTCCGTTGGCGCGATCGATCGCGGCGCTACCGCCGCGCCCCTTGAGCCAGGCGGCGATGGCGCGCTCTCCCGGCGGCAATGCGGCAATGCCGCCGTCCGGATCGCGGCCGGTGGCGGCGAGCGTGAGCGTGCCGTCGCGGTCGTCGAAGCGCAGCAGGCCCTTCACCGCAAGCGACAGCGCTGCAGCGGTGAAGGCGCGCCACTTGTCGCGGCCAAGACCCCAGTTGTCGATATAATTGGCAAGCGCGGGCGAAATGCCCTTGGGCGGGTGAAACAGCGGAATGACCGTTCCGCGCGCCGGATCGCGGCCCACCGCCTTCCATGCGGCAAGATAATAGGCGAGCACCAGCGCAAAACCGATACCGCCGAGTATCCAGGCGCGGTTGTCGAGGAATGCATACCAGTATTCGTCGGCTTTGGACGGCGGCGCGACCGCGCCGTCGGGCAGCGCGGCGACCACGGTAAGGCCTTCGCCGGCGCGCAGCGCACGGGTGGTGGCGACGACCAGCGCGCCATCCGCCTCGATGCCGCCGCGGAAATCGGTGCCCTGCGCGCCGCGCGGACCGGTAAAGGCGACCCAGCGCTCCGGCCGCAGCCGGTCGGCGAGTTCGAGCCGGTAGCGCGCGGCCAGAATCGGAAAGGTCCAGAAATTGCCGGTGACGTTCCAGTTCAGTTCCGGCCGGCCGTCGAACCAGCGCACCTGGCGCGCGGTGCGGTAACGGAACGTATAAGTATAGTCGCCGCGCGCAAGCAGCACGTTCTTGTCGCCGGCATAGATGCGAAGGACGCCGCCGCTCTTGCGCTCGGTGAAATGCGGTTCGGGCCGGCCGTCGCGGGCGACGTCGAGCAGGGTGAAGCCGACCTCGCGGCGCTTACCCTGCGCATCGACGAATGTAAGGGGAAAATCGCGAAAAATGCCGCGCCGGATGGAGGCTCCTTCCGCGCGCACGCGGATGCGTTCGGTGACGGTGAGCTGGCCGGACCGTTCGACGACGACCTGGGAATCGAAGGACAGAATCGCCTCGTCCGCCGGCGCAGACGACAGGCCGGCCAGCAGATACAGGACCGGCAGCGACAGCAGGCGCAAGACAGAAAGGCGCAAGACAGGCAAGCCCGGCATATCGGCGTCTCTCACGGTCCGGGCTGCAGCGCCACTTTCGGCACCGCGCGCTCGGCTGCGTCGGGCAATTCGAAATAGTCGCGCTCGCGGAAGCCGAACAGCGCGGCAACGAGATTGGAGGGAAACGACTGCACCAGCACATTCTGGTTGCGCACAGCGCCGTTGTAATAGCGGCGCGCCATCTGCAATTCGGTTTCGAGCGCGGCAAGTTGCTGCTGCAGATCGAGAAAATTGCGGCTCGCCTTCAGCTCGGGATAGCCCTCGGCAAGCGCGATCAGCCGGCCGAGCGCGGCCGACAGCGCGCTTTCCGCCTGTGCGCGATGCGCGACATCCCCTTGCGGCAGATTGCCGGCAACGCCGCGCAGCCGCGTCACCTCCTCCAGCACGCCGCGCTCGTGCGCGGCATAGCCTTTCACCGTCTCGACCAGATTGGGCACGAGATCGGCGCGCCGCTTGAGCTGCACGTCGATGCCGCTCCAGGCCTCATGCGCCATCTGCCGGGCCTGTACCAGACGGTTGAAGATGACGGCCGCGATCAGGGCGGCGGCGGCGAGGATGGCGGCGACGATCCAGGTCATCATGGCGTTTGCTTCTGCCTTTCCTCTGGTGGGGAAAGGTCGGGGGTGGAGGGCATCGTCATGGCTTGTTGAATCCCGGCAAGCTCGCCGTCGACTTCAACGACCGGCTTCGGGCGGTGACGGACACTTTCGACAAGGCAGGGTCCAATGTGCACCTGCCGACGAAAATGCGTTTCGACGATCGGCAACCGATGCCGACGCTGAAAACCGAGCCGGCGCTCGGCCTCGATCGGAGTCGTTCGCCTGCGCCGCACCTGCCGCTGCGGCGCGGAAACAGATCGATCCCGCAGGGACCAAACGCGTGGTTCGTCGCCCGGCATCGCAATCATTCCGGCCCTCTCGAACCTCTGCCCTCCCCAGGAGGGGGAAACTTCGGAACCCGCTGCGCGAAACCGCCTTTGAGGGCGGTCACACCGCCCCGCCCGCTTCGGTCGCCAGCCATGCCGCGCCGCAGGCCTTCGCCAGTTCGCGCACGCGCAGGATATAGCTCTGCCGCTCGGTTACGGAAATCACGCCGCGCGCGTCGAGCAGGTTGAACACATGGCTTGCCTTGATGCACTGGTCGTAGGCCGGCAGCGCCATCGTATGGCGTTCGTTGTTCCGGCCCGACCAGCCGGCATCGAGATATTTCCGGCAGGCGGCCTCCGCCATCCTGAACTGTTCGAACAACATCGCGGTATCGCTGTGCTCGAAATTGTGCCGCGAATATTCCTGCTCCGCCTGCAGGAAGACGTCGCCATAGGTAACTTTCTGCGCACCGTCGCGGCCGTTGAAATTCAGATCGAACACGTTTTCCACGCCCTGCACATACATGGCGAGACGCTCGAGCCCGTAGGTCAGCTCGCCGGA
>CAYWCE010000009.1:66518-67037 GCA_964456755.1 uncultured Hyphomicrobiales bacterium | reverse complement strand
CGACATAATGCGACCAGCCGCCGCCCGACTGGCCGACGCAGCCGCACATCACCAGCATGTTGATGACGCCGCGATAGTTCATGTCGGCGTGGTACCAGTGGTTCATCGCCGCGCCGATGATCACCATCGAGCGGCCCTTGGTCTTTTCGGCATTGAGGGCGAATTCGCGCGCCACCGTGACGATCTGGTCGCGCGGCACGCCGGTGATCTTCTCGGCCCAGGCCGGCGTATAGGGCACCGGCTCGTCGTAGGAGCGGGCGACATGTTTGCCGCCGAATCCGCGATCGAGGCCGTAATTGGCGACGAACAGATCGTAGACCGTCGCGACCAGCGCCTCGCCATCGGCGAGCTTCAGCTTCTTGACCGGAATGCGCCGTTCCAGAATCTCGGGATGGTCGTCGCTGACGAAATGCTCGTGGTCGATGCTGCCGAAATAGGGAAAGGCGACATCGGCCAGTTCGTCCTGCACGTTGGCAAGCGTCAACCGCAGGGCGGTGTCACGTCCGTCTGAATCCTTTT
>CAYWCE010000009.1:53819-66485 GCA_964456755.1 uncultured Hyphomicrobiales bacterium | reverse complement strand
CGCATTGCCGCGTTTGACCATTCGCACGAGGAACGGCATGTCGGTATATTGACGCACATAGTCGTTGAAATACTCGGCCTGCCGGTCGACATGGAATTCGCGCAGGATCACATGACCCATCGCCATGGCGAGCGCGGCATCGGTGCCCTGTTTCACCGAAATCCACAGATCGGCGAATTTGGAGGCCTCCGAATAGTCCGGCGTGATCACGACACTCTTGGCGCCGCGATAGCGCGCCTCGGTATAAAAATGTGCGTCCGGAGTCCGCGTTTGCGGAACGTTGGAACCCCACAGGATCAGGAAGCCGGAATTATACCAGTCCGCGCTTTCCGGCACGTCGGTCTGCTCGCCCCAGGTCTGCGGCGAGGCGGGCGGCAGGTCGCAGTACCAGTCGTAGAACGACAGGCAGACGCCGCCGAGCAGCGACAGATAGCGGGCGGCGAGAAGCCGATAATCCGGTCCGGTCCGTGCTTTTTGACCGTGTAGGCGTTGGCCGCCGCAACGATCTCGGTAACCTCGTCCCAGGTCGCGCGCACGAAGCCGCCGCTGCCACGCTTTGTAGTGTAGGCCGCGCGCTTGTTGGCGTCTTCGACGATCGACGCCCATGCACCGACCGGCGTGCGCATCACCCGCGCCTCGCGCCAGAGCTTGAGCAGGCGCGAGCGGATCAGCGGGTATTTCACCCGGTTGCCCGAATACAGATACCAGGAATAGCTCGCCCCGCGCGAGCAGCCGCGCGGCTCGTGATTGGGCAGATCGGGACGCGTGCGCGGATAATCGGTCTGCTGCGTCTCCCAGGTGACGATGCCGCCCTTGACGTAGATTTTCCAGGAGCAGGAACCGGTGCAATTGGCCCCGTGCGTCGAGCGCACGATCTTGTCGTGCTGCCAGCGCTTGCGGTAGCCGTCCTCCCAGCGCCGGTCCTCGCGGGTTTCGACGCCGTGCCCGCCGGAAAACTCTCCGGTGACGCGATTGAAGAAGGTCAGTCGGTCGAGGAAGTGGCTCATGATCGCGTCCTCCTATTCGGCCGGTTGTGCGGATGCGCGCAGCGGGCGCCCGCGTTCGATGTCGCGCAGCAATCCGCCGCGGCGCGTGTAGTAGAACCAGGTGATCGCGAGACAGCTCACGTAGAAGATCATGAACGCCCAGAGCGCGGCTTCCGGTCCGCCTGTCAGCGAGATCGAGGTGCCGTAGCTCTTGGGGATGAAGAAGGCGCCATAGGCCGCGATCGCCGAGGTGAAGCCGATGATCGCCGCCGATTCCATCTCCGCCTGTTTCAGACGCGCCGCCGGCGACATTCCGGGTTCGAGCCGCGGCATCTCCGTGCGCATGATCGCCGGGATCATCTGGAAGGTCGACGCATTGCCCACCCCGGTGGCGAAGAACAGCAGCATGAACATCGCAAAGAAGCCGGCGAAGGCATGCGGCTGGTCCTTGATGCCGAGGAAGTAGAGCACGCCCGCCACCGCCGCGATCATCAGCGCGAATACCCAGAAGGTGACGCGCGCGCCGCCGTAACGATCCGACATCCAGCCGGTCGCCGAACGCGACAGCGCGCCGACCAGCGGACCGAGAAAGACCAGCTTGAGCGAGTCGACCTGCGGGAATTGCGTCTTGGCGAGCAGCGGGAAGCCGGCGGAATAGCCGATGAAGGAACCGAAGGTGCCGGTATAGAGCCAGCACATGATCCAGTTATGCTTGCGCTGGAAGATCACCGCCTGGTCGGCGAGCGAAGCCTTCATCGAGGCAATGTCGTTCATGCCGAACCACGCGGCGAAGGCCGAGGCGGCGATGAACGGCACCCAGACGAAGCCGGCATTCTGCAGCCAGAGCCGGGTGGTTCCGGTCGGCTCGACCGCCGTCTGCGGCTCGCCCCCGAGCCAGCCGAATACGCCTGCGGTGATGACGAGCGGGATCACGAACTGCACCACGCTGACGCCGAGATTGCCGAGACCGGCATTGAGCGCGAGCGCGTTGCCCTTCTCCGCCTTGGGGAAGAAGAAGCTGATATTGGCCATCGAAGAGGCGAAGTTGCCGCCGCCGAAACCGCACAGCAGCGCCAGGCCGAGGAAGATGATGTAGGGCGTGTCCGCATTCTGCACGGCCAGTCCGATGCCGACCGCCGGGATCATCAGCGACCAGGTAGCGACCGAGGTCCACAGCCGGCCGCCGAAAATCGGAGGCATGAAGGAATAGAAGATGCGCAGCGTGGCGCCGGACAGTCCCGGCATGGCGGCAAGCCAGAACAGCTGGTCGGTCGTGAATTTGAACCCGACCGATGGAAGCTTGGCGACCACCACCGACCAAACCATCCATACCGCGAAGGAGAGCAGCAGCGCGGGGATGGAAATCCACAGATTGCGGCGCGCGATGGCGCGGCCGGTCTCGTTCCAGAATTTCCTGTCCTCCGGCCGCCAGTCCTGAATCACTGCCGGGCCGAGCTTGCCGACATGCTTCTCCTCGTGGATCGGCTCCATTTCGGGAAGCTCGGGGAGCTTGCGCAGTTTGGGCGCGATCGCCTCGCGTTCCATGCGCTGGATGGCAAAATGCATCCACAGCAGCGCGACCGCCACAAACAGGAACAGCAGCATGAAGCAGCTTGTCCAGATTCCGGTCAGGTCGTTGAGAACGCCGAACGCAATCGGCAGGATGAAACCGCCAAGTCCGCCAATCATGCCGACCAGTCCGCCGACCGCGCCGACATTGTTCGGGTAATAGACGGGAATGTGCTTGTAGACGGCAGCCTTGCCGAGGCTCATGAAAAAGCCGAGCACGAAGACCAGCACGGTAAAGGTGACGACGCCGGTTTCCAGATGGAAGCTGATCGGCCCGGTAATGCCCTTAACGGTATATTGGGTGGGCGGATAGGAGAGCAGGAAAGTGATCAGCACCGAAACGATGAAGGTCCAGTACATCACCCGGCGCGCGCCGTATTTGTCGGACAGGTGGCCGCCATAAGCGCGGAAAATGCTCGCCGGCACCGAATAGGCCGCGCCGAGCATGCCGGCCGTGGTGATATCGACGCCGTAGACGCCGATCAGATAACGCGGCAGCCAGAGCGCGAGCGCGACAAAGGCGCCGAACACAAAGAAGTAATAGAGCGAAAAGCGCCAGACCTGGACGTTCTTGAGCGGCTCGAGTTCGAGCCAGGCGCTTTTCGGCTTCAGCCCCTTTGCACGCCGCTCGCGCAGCACCGGATCGTCCCTGGTGGTGAGCCAGAAAACGACCGCCATCACCGCGATGCCGACAGCCCAGATCTGCGCGACCGCGTGCCACCCGTAGGCGACCAGGACAAACGGCGCGATGAACTTGGTGACCGCGGCGCCGACATTGCCGGCACCGAAAATCCCGAGCGCAGTGCCCTGTTTGCTGACCGGGTACCAGCGCGAGACATAGGCGACGCCGACCGCAAACGAGCCGCCGGCGATGCCGACGCCGAGTGCCGCGATCAGGAATTCGACATAGGTGGTGGCATAGGTGAGCAGGAAGGTCGCGACCGCCGCCGCCAGCATGGTCAGGGTGTAGACGATGCGGCCGCCATACTGGTCGGTCCAGATGCCGAGAAAAATGCGGATCAGCGAACCGGTGAGGATCGGAGTGCCGACAAGCAGGCCGAACTGCGTCTCGTTCAGTCCCAGTTCGTTCTTGATCTGCACGCCGATGATGGAAAAGATCGTCCACACCGCAAAGCAGACGGTGAAGGCGATGGTCGACATCCACAGAGCCGCACTTTGCCCCGCTGGAACCGCTTGCACTTTCGCATTCATGGAAGACCCCCGCGCCGGATCGGCAATTTCGTCGTTCGGGAGTAGTTCTGGTGTATTTTATCGGTTCATTACTTTGCGCTAGCTCAAGACGGCACCAATTCAGTGAAATCTGCTTCAGCTTTACATTTTCAGGTCTTGCGATTGACTTTCTGCTTATAACCGTTTGATAAATCTCAAACCGACTGCGGCCGATTTTTGCTATTCAATTTCATATGCGCCCTGCCGAACGCCAGATCATTCGCGACCTGCCGCTGTTCTACGGCGTCGCCGATTCGCATTTTGACCTGTTGATGGACGCGGCCTTCCTGCAGCGATTTCCGCAGCGGGTCGTGCTGATCAGCGAAGGCGAGCTGCCCGATTTCCTGCATGTTGTGGTCGACGGCAGCGTCGAACTGTTTGCCGCCTACCGCGACCGCGAGACGACCATCGACATCATCCGGCCGGTGACGACCTTCATCCTAGCTGCGGTCATTCGCGACGAGGTCTACCTGAAATCGGCCCGCACCCTCGAGCCTTCGCAGGTTCTCATGATCCCGGCTGCCGCGGTGCGCGACGTGTTCACCCGCGACGCCGCCTTCGCCCGCGCGGTCGTCGACGAACTGGCGCAGCGCTATCGCTCCGTGGTGCGGGCGCTGAAGAACGAAAAGCTGCGGACCACCGCCGAACGCCTCGCCAACTGGATTCTGCATGCGGAGCGCCAGCAGGGCGGCGGCGGGCATGTCGAAATCGTCTGCGACAAGCGCACGCTCGCCTCCAAACTCGGCATGACTCCGGAAAATCTTTCGCGCAACCTGACGCTGCTGTCGTCGCATGGCGCGCGCACGCGCGGGCGCAGGATCGTCATCGCCGACCGCGAAGCGCTGACCGCCTTCGCCAGACCGGACACGCTGATCGACGGCTAAAGCGGCTATTCGGCGGCGTGCCGCTCTATTTCGAAGCCCTGGCAGGTGCAGACCAGATTGCGGTCGCCATGAGCGTTGTCGATCCGGTTGACCGGCGAAAAATACTTGTCCTGCCGCAGCGACGGCAGCGGAAAGGCGCCCGCTTCGCGCGAATACGGCCGGTTCCAGTCTGCATCGGCAAGATCGGCGACGGTATGCGGCGCATTCTTCAGCGGATTGTTGTCGTGCGCCATTCGGCCCCGCTCGATTGACGCGATCTCCTTGCGGATGGCGATCATCGCCTCGCAGAAACGGTCCAGTTCGGCGCGGGATTCGGACTCGGTCGGCTCGATCATCAGCGTACCGGGGACCGGAAAGCTCATGGTCGGCGCATGGAAGCCGCAATCGATCAGGCGCTTGGCGATGTCGTCGACGGTAATGCCGGCGCTGTCCCTGAACGGACGCATGTCGAGAATGCATTCATGCGCGACACGATTGTGCCGGTTGCGAAACAGCAGCGGATAATGCGCCTGCAGGCGGGCGGCTACATAATTGGCGCTGAGAATGGCGACGCGTGTCGCCTCGGTCAGGCCTTCGCCGCCCATCATCAGGATATAGGCGAGCGAGATCGGCAGAATCGACGCCGAGCCGAACGGCGCGGCCGCCACCGGCCCCGGTGCCGACGGGTCGGGGTGCTGGGGATGCCCGGGCAGGAACGGCGCGAGATGCGCCTTGACCCCGATCGGTCCCATGCCGGGGCCGCCGCCGCCATGCGGGATGCAGAATGTCTTGTGCAGGTTGATGTGGCTCACATCGGCGCCGTAATCGCCCGGGCGCGCGAGCCCGACCTGGGCGTTGAGGTTGGCGCCGTCGAGATAGACCTGCCCGCCATGACGATGCACGGTGTCGCAGATTTCGCCAATGTCGGTCTCGAACACGCCATGCGTCGAGGGATAGGTGATCATCACCGCGGCGAGCCGCGCGGCATGCTTCTCCGCCTTGGCGCGCAGGTCGGCGATGTCGACATTTCCGGCCGGATCGCATTCCACGACCACGACATCGAGGCCCGCAAGATGCGCCGATGCCGGGTTGGTTCCATGCGCCGAAGACGGAATCAGGCAGATGTTGCGATGGCCTTCGCCGCGGCTACGGTGATAGGCACGGATCGCGAGCAGGCCGGCATATTCGCCCTGCGCGCCGGAATTCGGCTGCAGCGAGATCGCGTCGTAGCCGGTGATCGCACACAAACGGGAAGCGAGCGCATCGAGGAGCGCGGCATAGCCCTGCGCCTGCTCCGCAGGCGCGAACGGATGCAGGTCGGAAAATTCCGGCCAGGTGACCGGAATCATCTCGGCGGTCGCGTTCAGCTGCATCGTGCAGGAGCCGAGCGGGATCATGGTGCGGTCGAGCGCCAGATCGCGATCGGCAAGCCTGCGCATGTAGCGCAGGATTTCCGTCTCGCTGCGGCAGGCATGAAACACCGCGTGCTGCATGAATTCGCTCGTGCGCAGCAATGCCGGCGGCAGCGCGCTTTCGGCCCCGCCGGCAGACGCCGACGGTGCGGCAATCCGGGCGTCGCCGCCGCAGGCCGCGAAGACCTCCAGCACCGCGTCGATCGTCCCGCCTTCGGTCGTCTCGTCGCAGCTCAGCCCGATGCCGTCGTCGCCGACGCGCCGCAGATTGATGCCCCGTTCGCAGGCGCGCGCAACGATCGCCTCGCGTCGCGTCCCCGCCCGCACCGTAACAGTGTCGAAGAAGCCGGCGGTCTCGACCTCGAAACCGAGCGTCCGCAATCCCCGCGCCAGCGCACATGCCCTGCGGTGCACCTCCTGCGCAATCCGCTTCAGGCCGTCCGGCCCGTGATAGACGCCATACATCGCGGCGATCACCGCCAACAGAACCTGCGAGGTGCAGATATTCGAGGTCGCCTTTTCGCGGCGGATATGCTGCTCGCGCGTCTGCAACGCGAGGCGGCAGGCGGGATGGCCGCGGCTGTCGATCGATATGCCGACGATGCGGCCGGGCAGCGCGCGCTTGTATTCGTCGCGCGTGGCAATATAGGCCGCGTGGGGGCCGCCATAGCCCATCGGCACGCCGAACCGCTGCATCGAGCCGACCGCGATATCGGCGCCGAGTTCGCCGGGCGGGACCAGCAAGGTCAGCGCCAGCGGATCGGCGGCCATCACCGCCAGCGCGCCGGCGGCATGCAGGCGCGCAATCGTGTCGCGGAAATCGCGGATTTCGCCCGAGCTGCCGGGATATTGCAGCAGCGCCCCGAAGACGTTCGCAGGATCGAGAGCGCGCAGCGGGTCGCCGACCTCCAGGCTCCATCCGAGCGGCTCGGCGCGCGTGCGCATCACCGCAATGGTCTGCGGGTGACAATCGGCGTCGACAAAAAAAGTCATGCGCTGCGTCTTGCCGAGCCGGAACGCCATTGCCATCGCCTCGGCCGATGCCGTCGCCTCATCGAGCAGCGAGGCATTGGCGACCGGCAGCGCGGTCAGGTCCGCGACCATGGTCTGGAAATTGACCAGGGCCTCGAGCCGTCCCTGACTGATTTCGGGCTGATAGGGCGTGTAGGCCGTGTACCAGGCCGGGTTCTCCAGAATGTTGCGCTGGATGACCGGCGGAAGGTGCGTTCCGTAGTAACCCTGTCCGATCATCGATACGCAGACCCTGTTGCGCGCGGCCATCGCGCGCAGCCGGTCCAATGCCTCGCGTTCGCTCAGCGCCGCGCCGAGCCGCAACGGCTCGCGCTGCATGATCGACGGCGGCATCGTTTCCGCGATCAGCGCATCGATGCTGCCGACGCCGATTTCGCTCAGCATCGGTTCGATATCGTGCGGGGCGATGCCGATATGACGCCGCCTGAACCCGTCGCGATCGATTCCGTTGTGCATGTCCTGCCCGCCTGCGCCTGTCAGCCGATAGATGCCGAATAGGCCTGTTCGTCCATGAGCGAATCGATCTGCGCGCGATGCGCGAGCTTCAGCTTCATGAACCAGCCCTTGCCCATCGGATCGCTGTTCACCAGCGTCGGATCGGCAACGATCTCCGGGTTGACCGCAACGATCTCGCCGGTCACCGGAGCGTAGACATCCGAGGCTGCCTTCACCGATTCGACCACCGCCGCCGGCGCCCCCTGCTCGAAGCGCGTGCCGACTTCGGGAAGCTCGACGAATACGATGTCGCCAAGCTGCTCCTGCGCATGCGCGGTAATGCCGACGGTGACTTCGTCGCCATCGACGCGCAGCCATTCGTGATCCTTGGTGAATTTCAGCATGGGTCTCTCCGCCAATCAGGTTCGTCTGTAATTCGCGGCAACGAATGGGAGGTCGCAGACCTGCACCGCCACGCGCCTGCCGCGCACATCCGCAAACAGCCGCTGGCCCG
The DNA here is from genome assembly GCA_964456755.1 of uncultured Hyphomicrobiales bacterium. GTDB lineage: Bacteria > Pseudomonadota > Alphaproteobacteria > Rhizobiales > Xanthobacteraceae > Pseudorhodoplanes. Next base: position 58,444 of record CAYWCE010000009.1, on the reverse strand, counting down.
TCCGCGCAAACTCCGTTGCTACAAAGCCCATGGCGACCGGCGCGTCGATGCTGGGGCCGAAGCCGCCCGAAGTGACACGTCCGGCGCCGTTTGAAGTCTCCGCATCGGCAAACAGGAGCGCGCCGCCACGCACCGGCATCCGGCCCTCTGCGCGCAGCCCGACGCGCTTTCGCGCGACTCCCCGTTCGAGCTGTTCGAGAATGACATCGGCGCCGGGAAAGTCGGCTTCCCGCGCGCCGCCGCGGCGACGCGATTTCGGGATCGACCAGGCGAGCGCGGCCTCGACCGGGCTTGTCGTCTCGTCGATGTCGGCCCCGTAAAGACACAAGCCGGCTTCGAGGCGCAGGCTGTCGCGCGCACCGAGACCCGCCGGTGCGACGCGCGTGTCCGACAACAGCGCGCGCGCGAGAGGCTCGGCATGCCCGGCCGGTACGCTGAGTTCGAAACCGTCCTCGCCCGTATAACCGGAGCGCGAAACGACAAGCGCGGCACCGTTCCAGTCGCACGCGATGACATCCATAAACCGCATCGCGCGCACGCCGGGTGCAACCGACGCCAGCACGTTCTCCGCCTGCGGTCCCTGCAACGCGAGCAGCGCGCGGTCGGCGAGCCGCTCGATCGTGCAGTCGCCGGACAGTCGCGCGCGCAAATGCGCCTCGTCGGCCTCCTTGCGCGATGCATTGACCACCAGAAACAGACGGCTGCCGCAATTGGCCACCATGAGGTCGTCGAGGATGCCTCCCGCCTCGTCGGTAAACAGCGCATAGCGCTGTCGTCCGTGCGCAAGACCGACAATATCGGCGGGAACAAGTCGCTCCAGGGCACGCGCGGCGTCGGACCCACCGCCGGTCGGCCGCACGGCAATCTGGCCCATATGCGAAATGTCGAACAGGCTGCAGTTGCTGCGGGTTTGCAGATGCTCCTGCAGAATGCCGCGCGGATATTGCAGCGGCATGTCGTAGCCGGCAAAAACGATCATGCGCGCGCCGAGTTCGGCATGCAGCGCATGCAGCGGCGTGCGCAGCGGCGCGTCCTGCTTGTCCGCGCGCGTCACGACACCGGCTCCGGATCGTATCCCGCGCCGGCAGCAATGCCGCAGCGCCGGCCGCACGTCACGCCGGACCCGGCAAACGGAAAGGATATCGAAAACGGAAGTCGATCGCGTATTCGGACTGGCAACGGAGCACCTCCTGATGCGGCTGAATGCCGATCTTCGGTGCCCCCTCTGTCGGTTTGCCTGAGAACGTTATCCCGTCGGCGGGCGCATTACGCGCCTCTTTCCAGAGTGTCGTGCATCGCTGCGGTCCTGGTGCCTGAGAGTTTCCGGGGCGGTTGCTCCTTCGGCGCCGGCGTCTGGCCGGACTCTCCCGCTGCGATCGAATTCTTCCTCCAACGCCTAAGACGCGCGATTTATCCGCCTGCGGCGGAATCAATGCAAGACAATTTGGGCAAGATAACTTGGGCCAGACAATTTGGCGCGCACGCGATCGCAATTGTCGCACCGTCACAACCCGGCCCGGCCTTGGCCCGGAGGACCGTCGCAAGATTGGCGGCCGCGGCGGCGCATCCGGCAGCGACGATTTCCCGACAGCGGCGTCCGGCGCCGTCCACCATTGACCTGGCTGCCGCAAGCTCCACCCGCCGCCGGCCCCGAGTGCACTGCGTGGCGGTTTCAGGGGCCGAATGGATTGATAGATCGCGGATTTTCGGGATTTCCCTCGGATTGCTCGCGCGATCCGCGCCGTCAGGTTCCGGCTGGATTGCAACTAATTCGCAAAAACCTTGACATGGACCGGGCACTAATCCCATCTTGTTGCGAATAGTTCGCAATTGCATCGCTGCCCGGCCGGCAGCGGATTCGTACGTCCGGAGGATGGCATGAGGTGCCTGCGTATTGTGCTGCCTGTGCTTTGCGCCGGCCTGCTCGCACAACTGGCGCAACCCGCACACGCACAATCGCAAGCGGGAAAGCCGTTCCGCGTGGTGACGACATTCACCGTCATTCAGGACATCGCGCAGAATGTCGCAGGAGCGGCCGCGACGGTGGAATCGATCACACGTCCCGGCGCAGAAATTCACGACTACCAGCCGACCCCGCACGACATCGTGCGTGCGCAGGCGGCCAATCTGGTGCTGTGGAACGGCCTCAACCTCGAACGGTGGTTCGAGCGATTTTTCGACAATCTGAAGAACGTGCCCGGTGTGGTGGTCACCGACGGCGTCGTGCCGATGGGAATCGCGCAGGGGCCCTATTCCGGCAAGCCCAATCCCCACGCCTGGATGTCGCCGACCAATGCGCTGATCTATGTCGAGAATATCCGCAAGGCGCTGGTCCGGTACGATCCGGGCAATGCGGAGACCTACAATCGCAACGCCGCCGCCTATTCCGACAAGATCAGGGCGATGGACGAACCGCTGCGCCGGCGGCTCGCCGCGATCCCGCAAGATCAGCGCTGGCTCGTGACCAGCGAGGGCGCGTTCAGCTATCTCGCGCGCGACTACGATATGCGCGAAGCCTATCTGTGGCCGATCAATGCCGACGAGCAGGGAACGCCGCAACAGGTGCGACGCGTCATCGACCTTGTTCGCAAGAACAGGATTCCCGTCGTGTTCAGCGAAAGCACGATTTCCGACCGGCCGGCCAGGCAGGTGGCGCGCGAGACCGGCGCGCGCTATGGCGGAGTGCTCTATGTCGATTCGCTCAGCACGGCGGACGGCCCGGTGCCGACCTATCTCGACCTACTGAAGGTAACGGTAGAAACCATTGCCAGGGGATTCGGGCGGTGAACTCTCCGATGCCGAGGCCGACCGCGCAGGCTGCGCCCGCCTACGGCGCCTCGCTCTCGCTGCGCAATCTGACGGTCACCTACAGCAACGGCTATACCGCCGTCAAAGACGCCACTTTCGATCTCGATCCCGGCACCATCTGTGCGCTGGTCGGCGTGAACGGCAGCGGCAAATCGACCGTATTCAAGGCGATCATGGGATTTGTGAAACCTGCAGCCGGAGAGGTGCGTTTGTGCGGGCTTCCGGTGCAGGAAGCGCTCAGGCGCAACATCGTGGCCTATGTGCCGCAAAGCGAGGACGTGGACTGGAATTTCCCGGTTCTGGTCGAGACGGTTGTGATGATGGGCCGCTACGGCCACATGAATTTCCTGCGCATGCCCTCGCGCGCCGACCGTTACAAGGTCGACCGGGCGCTGGAGCGGGTCGGCATGAGCGAATTCCGCAAGCGGCAGATCGGCGAACTGAGCGGCGGACAGAAGAAGCGCGTTTTTCTCGCCCGCGCGCTGGCACAGGAAGGCCGCATCATCCTGCTCGACGAACCGTTCACCGGCGTCGATGTGAGGACGGAAACCGCCATCGTCGCCCTGTTGCGGGAATTGCGCGACAGCGGCCATCTCATGCTGGTCTCCACGCACAATCTCGGCAGCGTGCCCGACTTTTGCGACCGCGTGGTGCTGCTCAACCGCGTCGTGCTGGCGGCGGGCCCGACCGCCGAAGTGTTTACCCAGGCCAATCTGGAACGCGCTTTCGGCGGCGTGCTGCGCAATTTCCGGCTCGGAGGCGCGGCGCTGCACGAGGACGACGACGCCCGCAGCGTCACCGTGCTCACCGACGACGAGCGTCCGCTGGTCTTCTACGGCGACAAGCACACGAAGCGCGACGACAGCCGATGAACGCTTTGCTCGCCGAATTGCTGGTTCCGTTCGGCTACCAGTACATGCTGAAGGCGATCTGGGTGAGCGGGCTGGTCGGCGCGGTCTGCGCTTTCCTCTCCGCTTATCTCATGCTCAAGGGCTGGTCGCTGATGGGCGACGCGCTGGCGCATTCGATCGTTCCGGGCGTGGCCGGCGCCTATATCCTCGGCCTGCCCTTCGCCTTCGGTGCGTTCTTTGCCGGCATTTTTGCCACCGCGGCGATGCACTTCATCAAGCAGAAATCGCGCCTGCGCGAGGACGCGGTGATCGGCCTTGTGTTCACCGCCCTGTTCGCGCTCGGCCTCCTGATGGCCTCGATCTGGCCGATCTCGGTCAGCATCCAGACCATCGTGCTCGGCAACATCCTGGCGATTTCCGACGAGGACGTGATCCAGGTCGCAATCGTCGCCGGTGTATCGCTGACGATACTCGGCCTGGTCTGGAAGGATCTGATGGTCACCTTCTTCGACGAAAGCCATGCGCGCAGCATCGGCATCAGGGCCGGCTTTCTCAAAGGCCTGTTCTTCGTGCTGCTCAGCGCCTGCACGGTTGCAGCGCTGCAGACCGTCGGCGCCTGTCTCGTGATCGCCATGGTGGTGACGCCGGGCGCGACCGCCTATCTGCTCACCGGCCGGTTCGGCCGCTTGATCCTGCTCAGCGTCTGCATCGGAGCGGGAACGAGCGTCGCCGGCGCCTATATCTCGTATTTTCTCGACGGCGCGACCGGCGGCGTCATCGTTACGCTGCAAACGCTGCTGTTTCTGGCCGCCTTCTTTCTGGCGCCGAAGCACGGCGTACTCGCCGCGCGCAGACGCCGCCGGCTCGGCGCGGAGCTTCCCGCATGAGCGGCATCGTCGCGTGGATCGAAGTCCCGCTCCAGTACCCGTTCATGCAGCGGGCGCTGGTGGTGTCGGTGATCGTCGG
>CAYWCE010000009.1:0-53809 GCA_964456755.1 uncultured Hyphomicrobiales bacterium | reverse complement strand
ATCTCGTGCTCAAGGGCTGATCGCTGATGGCCGACGCCATTTCCCATGACGTGCTGCCGGGCATCGTCATCGCCTATGCGCTCGGCCTGCCGCTTGCGATCGGCGCTTTCGCCGCCGGCCTGTCCTGCGCATTGTTCACAGGCTACCTGAAGGAGAACAGTCGCGTGAAGGAGGACACGGTGATGGGCATCGTGTTTTCCGGCATGTTCGGCTTCGGACTCGTGATCTTCACCAAGGTGGAGACCGACCAGCATCTTCTGCACATTCTGTTCGGCAATGTGCTCGGCGTTACTACCGGCGACCTGATCGAGACCGCGATCATCGCCGGGATCACGCTGCTGATCGTCCTGCTCAAGCGCCGCGACCTGCTGCTTTACTGCTTCGATCCCAGCCACGCGCGGACCATCGGCCTGCCGCTGCAGGTTCTGCATTACGGACTGCTCATCCTGCTGTCGCTGACTATCGTCGCCTCGCTGAAGGCGGTCGGCATCATTCTGGTGATCGCGATGCTGATCGCACCCGGCGCCACCGCCTATCTGCTCACCGACAGTTTCGAACGCATGCTGGTCATCGCCGTTGCCGTGGCGGTCGGATCGTCCGCCTTCGGCACGCTGCTCAGCTTCCATCTCGACAGCGCGACCGGCGCCTGCATCGTGCTGGTGCAGATGGCCGCGTTCATCGTCGCATTCGTGTTTGGACCGAAACGCGGGCTCATGACGCGGCGCGCGTGAGATTCCGGCGCGATAGCCCGGAACTTCCCTCAGGAACCGATCGTTGGCTGGATAGACCCGGCCGACCGGCGCCGGGTCGGGAGATATCCGGCTCGTGTGACCCAAATGACCAGCGACAGACCGGCAGAACCGCTGACAGTGCTTGCGTTCAATTGCACGCTGAAGAATTCCCGCAGCGGCAAAACGTCGTCCACCGGAATATTGCTCGATCAGGTGCTGGCGGCGCTTGCCGATAACGGCGGCACGAGCAAGGTGATCCGCGCTGCAGACTACGACATCAAGCCCGGCGTGACGTCCGACGAGGGCGATGGCGACGAATGGCCGGCGCTGCGGCGGGAGATCATTGCGTGCGATATCCTCGTCATCGGATCGCCGATCTGGCTCGGACAGCCCTCAAGCATTGCCAAGCGCGTGCTCGAGCGGATGGATGCATTTCTCGGAGAGAAGGACGCGCACGGGAGGATGCCATCCTATGGAAAAGTTGCAATCGTCGCGGCGGTCGGCAACGAGGATGGCGCGCACCATGTTTCTGCCGAGCTAATCCAGGCGCTGACCGAGGTCGGGTTCACCATCCCGGCCGGCGGCGCGACTTACTGGGTCGGCGAGGCGATGGGACAGACCGATTACAAGGATCTGAAATCGGTCCCGGAGGCGGTTGCAAAGTGGACACCGTTGCTCGCCTCCAACGCAGCACATCTGGCACGGCTGCTGAAGGCACGCGGATATCCGGGAAGCGCCTCATGAGCGCCGGAACGGAACGGACACGGCAATCGAGCCGTTACACGTCCGTGAAAATGGAGTGGGAAAATGGCAAGCGCGACATATCGGGTCGTAGAGGTCCGGGATGGCTGGGGCATCGACCACAACGGGCATGTGAACGGTTCCTACGCCACCAAGGAAGCCGCGTTCGAGGCGGCGGCGGCGGCGGCGAGCAACGCGATAAAGCAGGGCCACGCGGTTATGGTGTCCGTTGCCGGCGCGGACGGCACACACCAAAGCGCGCTCGGGGGCCCCTGACCGCGGCCTGTCAGCCCAGAACCGGAAGTCGTTGGCGTAACGCGCCGAGACCTTCCCAGGGATCCGCGCTTAGTCGCCCGAGCCGATGGCGCAGGTTGACAACGGAATATTGTGCGGCGTTTTTCGTTCGGCCCAGTTCCTGCCAGGCAACCGGGACTGAAACCGGCGCGCCCGCGCGCGCACGCGACGAGTAAGCGACGACCGATGTCGCCTCGCGCGTGTTGCGCAGATAGTCGACGAATATCCTGCCTTTGCGCAGGCTCTTGGTCATTTTGGAAACATAGCGGCTCGGTGCGTCCGCCTCCATCGCCAGCGCCAGCGCATGCGCGAATGCCTTCACCGGCTCCCAGGCGGACGGCACGATCGGCAAGACCACGTGCAGCCCCTTGCCGCCCGACAGCTTGACGAAGCTCTCCAGTCTGACCTGCGCGAGCCGGTCACGGACCTCGCGCGCGGCTTCCAGTGTCTGCGACCACGGCACGCCCTCGCCTGGATCGATGTCGAAGACGATACGATCGCATCGTTCCAGATCGTCCAGCCGCGAGCCCCGGGCATGAATTTCCAGCGCGCCCGACTGTACGGCGGAGAGCAGATCGTCGAGCGTCTCCACGGCGATGACATCCTTGTCCTTGCCGCCGACCCGGTGCCGTAAACGCGATTGCCTGACATTGCCCGGAATGTGCTTTTGAAAAAAACATTCTCCGGTCGTACCCTCGGGGCAGCGAACGAGGGCGAGCGCGCGTCCGGTGACATGCGGTGCGATCCAGTCCCAGATCGATTCGTAATACTCGGCGAGCTGCCGCTTGGTGACGCCGACCTCGACCCAATAGACCCGGTCCGGATGCGTCAGTCGCACGCCTCCAATGGCCGAAGCTTTGCGCGCCGCAACTGCGCGGCTGAGAGCGGGAGCCGTGTTCCTCGCAGATTTTCCGGCATTTCGCTTCCGCATGGTGCGCGCGCGTGGCTCCGATTGCCTGTCGGCAGGCGATTCCCGTACGATTTCCGCCGCCGGCTTGTCCTCGCGAATGCCCTTGAACGAAGCCTGCCGCAACAGACCGTCCGCGGTCCAGCCCCGAAATTCCGCCTCGATCGCCATGCGCGGCTCGACCCAGATCGCGTTATTCCGCTTTTCGGACGCCGGCACCCGCACGGGCGCACCGGACATCGTTATTGTATTCAGTCTTTTCCAGAGATCGTGCGCCATCGCCGTCGTGAATCCGGTGCCGACACGCCCGGCATATCGCAGTTCGCCGCCGACGTAATAGGCGACCGTCAGCGCTCCGATCGCCCGGGGTGCCGCTTTCGATGGGGTGAATCCCGTGACCACGAATTCCTGGCGATTGGAGCATTTGGCCTTGACGAAATTCTCCGAGCGGCCGGAGCGGTAAGGTGCGTCCACCCGTTTGGAGACGACCCCTTCCAGTTTCATACGGCAGGCATGCTTGAAGATGAGTTGCCCGTCGTCTGTGAAATGCTCGCTGTAACGCAACCGCCCCGCCGCCCCGCGGCTCGACCCGATCAGCTTCTGTAGAGCGAGCTTTCGCTCGATCAGCGGCAGCCGGGCCAGATCGCGTCCGTTCAGATGCAGCAGGTCGAAGACATAATAGACAAAACGGTCGTGCCGCCCGGATTTCAGATCGGCCTGCAACGCGGAAAATTCGCTGATACCCCCCGCGTCCTCGACAACGATCTCGCCGTCGAGAAGCGCGTTGTCTGCATCGATTGCCCCGACGGCGTCCGCTATCTCCCGAAACTTTGCGGTCCAGTCCAGTCCTTTCCGAGTCCGCAGCGTCGCGCTTCCACCGGCGAGACGCGCCTGGATGCGGTAGCCGTCGAACTTGATTTCGTGAATCCAGTTTGCGCCGGTCGGCGCGCTTTGCCGCAGGGTGGCAAGGCTCGGCGGAACGAAGCCGGGCGGAAGCGGACCGGCTGGCTTGCGTTCGCGCAAGACGGCGGCCGAGGCCACGGCCGCGCGGCCACGCCGGCGCTTGGTTTCTTTCTTGGACGTTTTCTTGGACGTTTTCTTGGCTTTCTTCCCGAATGCCTGTTTGCCGTCGTTAACGGCCGAGGCTCTCGCGCCGCGCTGGACAGGCGATGCGCCGTTGCCGCCGGACGAACGGCCCGAATGCCAGACGCGCGACTGGCCGCCGGCGATCTGTGAAATGGAACGACCCGACACGACGGACAGCGGCATCTCCTCCAGGATATCGGGCTCTTTCGGTCCGCGTGCCGCCGCATCCTTTGCCTTGAACAGAAGCCAGTTCTCGTTTCTGTCGTTTTCTTTTCGTCGCATGCGCACCAAATGCCAGCGGCCCTTCAGTTTCTCGCCGGCAAGGTCGAATGTCAGATGGCCCTTGGCATAGGCCTTATGAACGTCTCCGTCCGGCGCCCACGTACCGCGGTCCCAGATCATCACGGTGCCGCCGCCATACTCGCCTTTCGGGATGACGCCTTCGAACGCGTTGTATTCGACCGGGTGGTCTTCGACATGGACGGCAAGCCGCTTTTCGTCGGGCACAAGGCTGGGGCCGCGCGTCACCGCCCAGCTCTTCATCACGCCGTCGAGCTCGAGGCGCAGGTCGTAATGCAGCCGGCGCGCGGCATGCTTCTGGATCACAAAGGCATGGCCCCTGCGCCCCCGCTTGCGCCCGCGCGGTTCGGGCGTGAGCGCGAATTTCCGCTTCCGGCGGTAGACGTCGAGCGCCACGGATCAGCCCGCACGCTTCATTCTGCCGCGCCGCTGGGCCGGACGTTTGCGCGTCGACGATTGCGGCTTGCCGCGCGCCTTGCCGCGGCCGGCGGTGCCGCCGGTCTCCGCGCGCACGCTGCGGCGCAACGCATCGATCAGGTTGATGACATTGCCTTCGCGCGGAGCGGGCGCCGCGGGCGGCTTGCGACCGGCACGCTTGGCCTCGATCAGTTCTGCGAGTGCAGCCTCGTACCGGTCGGTGAACTTGTCCGGCTCGAAATGCGCCGTCTTGGATTCGAGAATATGATCGGCAAGTTCGAGCATGTCTTTCGCGATCCGGACCGGAGGAATGTCGTCGAAATAGTCCTCAGCATCGCGCACTTCATTGCGATAGCGCAAGATCGTCGCCACCAGCCCCTTGCCGCGCGGCTGCAGCATCAGCAGGCGCTCTCGCCGGTAGAGGACGACGCGCGCCAGCCCGACCATGTTCTTGCGCTGCATCGCCTCGCGGATCACGGCAAACGCCTCGTTGGAAACCTTGTCGCCGGGGACGATATAATAGGACTCGTCGAGATAGATTTCGTCGATTTCGTTTCGATCGATAAAGGATTCGATTTCGATCGTGTGCGTGCTTTCCAGCGCAACGCGCTCGAAATCTTCCTCTTCGACAAAAACATAGCTGTCGTCTTCGACCTTGTATCCCTTGACTCGGTCCTCCTCCTCGACCGGATCGCCCGTCTGCGCATCCACGATCTGGTTGCGGATGCGGTTGCCGGTCTCGCGGTTGACGATGTTAAAGCGAATGCGGCCGCTGGCGGTCGTTGCGGGAAACAGCGCGACCGCACAGGATACAAGCGACAGTTTCAGATAGCCTTTCCAGTTCGCACGTGGTGCCATTACACAACGCTCCCGCTGGCAAACGCCGACGCCGCGGGACCGGTTCCCTTGCCGAAATTGGCCTCGCCGGCAACCCTTCGAAGCCGCGTACCGGCTATTGCCGGCCGAGCGCGGCGAGGTATTCGGCCACAGCCTCGATATCGCGCTCGCTCATGCGCTGCGCGACCCGTGCCATCACCCCGCCGGCATCGTTGTTGCGCATGCCGCCGCGCCAGAGCCGCAATTGCAGCGCGACATAGGTCCGGTCCTGGCCGGCCAGTGCCGGATTGTCCGGCGGCAGGCCGCGGGCGCGCACGCCGTGGCAATCGATGCAGGCCTGTACGCCACTGCCGGGAAGTCCGCGCGCGTAGACCGCTCCGCCATGCTGGATCAACCCGGCATCGAATAACGGCGGCGCGTAAGAATCCGCCGGCTGGACAGCGGCAAAGTATTTGGCCAGCGCCATCCTGTCGTCGTCGTCGAGGCGGCGCGCGATCGGCGTCATGACGGCGTCGAGGCGTATGGCGGACGCATAATCGTCGAGCTGTTTCTTCAGATAGTCCGGACGCAATGCAGCGATGCGCGGAAATCCGCTCGCCGTCTGTCCTTCGCCCGTCATGCCATGGCAGCGGAAACAGGCGTCGGCCGGACCGCCCGGACCGCCACCCGAGGCGATCAGGCGCCCGCGCGCCACGCTCTCCGCTTCGCTTGCGGCGACAGGCGGCACGCAGACCGACAGCATGAGCATTGCGACAATCGCCGGACCGGTGCGGGCCATCTCTCGTCCCCGACATGCCGGCGATCCGCCGGACCCGTCTTAATGTCGCGACAGGGCCGCACGTTCCGGACAGCGACAATTGTGCGCATGTCCGGGGCTGCAACGAATCCGGCCGGCAGGCGTTGTGGCCAGATCGGTCATTGCCCGTTCAGGCCTGTTCGCAAGCGGAATTGCCCATGCGCAGCCTTATTGCCTCTGCGTTCATTGCCGCCGTTTCGCTGTCTGTCCCAATCCCGGTGCCGGCCGTCCAGGCCGGCGATGTCGAGCGTGGACGCAATATCGCCGCCAGCGCGGCGATTGCGGACCAGCCGCGATCGGCCTGCCAGACCTGCCACGACATGCAGGGCGCAGGCGACAGTTCGGGCGCGTTTCCCCGCCTCGCCGGCCAGCCTGCCTGGTATCTCTACAAACAGATGCGCGACTATGCGACCGGCCTGCGCAAGAACGACGTGATGTCTCCGATCGCCCAAGCGCTCAGCGACGGACAGATGCAGGACGTCGCCGCCTATTATGCGGCGCAGACTGCGCCGCCTACGGCACAGCGCGACGCGGACTCGCTGCGGCTGCAACTCGGCGGCGCGATCTCGGCATCCGGCATACCCGACCGCGGCGTCGCCGCCTGCGTCAATTGTCACGGACCGGCCGGACAGGGCCTGCCGCCGAGTTTCCCTTATCTGGCGGGCCAGCATGCCGCGTATTTCCGCCTGCAATTGCGCTTCTACAAGAACGGCGCGCGCCGCAACGATCCGCTCGGCGTGATGCGCCATATCGCCCGCCAGCTCACCGATGAGGAGGTGGCGGCGCTGGCCGCCTATTTCGCTTCGCTGCATCCGCCCGACGCGGGGCGGGCGGTGACGCGATGAAAGCGTCAGCGCCGATGCTGTCGATTCTGATCGTCGCCGGCGCCCTGGCCGGCTGCCGGGAACCCGCACCGGCGGAGCATCTGCGCGTCGCCGACGCCGACATCGCGCGCGGACGCGACCTTGTGCAGCGATTGGGCTGCGGCGTCTGCCACGTCGTCCCGCGCGTCCCCGGCGCAAGCGGCATCGTCGGACCGTCGCTGCAGCAATTCGGCGCGCGCGCCATGATCGCCGGCACCCTGCCCAACCGCCCGGGTACGCTTGCGCAATTCCTGCGCGACGCGCCGTCGCTGGTGCCGACGACGGCGATGCCCGATTTTCCGCTCGACGAGCGCGATGCGCGGGACGTTGCCGCGTTTCTCTATTCGCTGCGGTGAGCGCATGGAGATCGTCAACGCCGGCGGTCTGGATGGCGCACAATCGGCGCTGCACCCTGCCGGTATGCATGCCGCGGCGATCGCACGCCTGACCTGGGTGATGTTCGCCGGCGGCGGCGCGATCTTCGTTATTGTGATGGCGCTTCTGGCCTATGCCATCCTCGCGCCACAGGCCTCGCGCGCCTGGCTCGCCACGCGGCAGGTGGTGGCGGTCGGCGGCATCGCATTTCCGGTCGTCGTGCTCACCGCATTGCTGATCTACGGACTGAGCGTGGCGCACGGGCTGGTGCGCGAACCGGACGGACCGGTGCTGCGCGTGCACGTGACCGGCGAGCAATTCTGGTGGCGCATACGCTACGAGGCCGGTGCCGATATCCCGGAGGACGTCGTCTCCGCCAACGAGATCAACATTCCGGTCGGACGGCCGGTGCGGCTGCTGCTCACGACCGCCGACGTCATTCACAGCTTCTGGGTGCCCGCGCTCGGCGGAAAGCTCGACATGATCCCCGGACAGATCAACGAAATCGTGCTGCGCGCCGATCGTCCGGGAATTTATCGCGGCCAGTGCGCGGAATTCTGCGGCGCCGCGCATGCGCTCATGGCCTTCGATGTCGTCGCCCACGAGCCCGCGCAATTCGCGCGCTGGGCCGCCGGCGCAGTGCGCGGCGCACGCGAACCGGTGCATCCGTTCCTGCAGCGCGGCAAGGCGCTGTTTCTCGCCTCAGGCTGCGGTGCCTGCCACCGTGTGCGCGGCACCGCCGCCGACGGCGACCTCGGACCCGACCTGACCCATGTCGGCAGCCGTCGCTCGATCGGCGCCGGCATGTTCCCCAACAACAAGGGCACGCTCGCCGGCTGGATCGCATCCAGCCAGCATCTGAAGCCGAATAACAAAATGCCCTCCTTCGATCTGTTTCGCGGCGAGGAGCTGCGTGCAATCGCCGGCTATCTGGAGAGCCTGAAATGACGCAGCCGGCGGACAGAGCCCCGATCGGCGCATGGCCGCCGGGCCGGCTTCCCAATCCGGGCAAGCGGCCGGCAGGCGAATTCGAAGCGCTGAAGCGGATCTGGCGTCCGCCGTCCGGATTCCGGTTCATTACCGTGGTCAACAACACCTATGTCGGCCTGTTCTATATCGGCACGGCATTCCTGTTCTTCGTGCTTGCCGGCATCCTGGCGCTGCTGATGCGCATGCAGCTCGCCGTGCCGCAAGCGGAATTGATCGCGCAGGGCACCTACAATCAGCTCTTCACGATGCACGGCACGATCATGATGTTTCTGTTCGCCGTGCCGGCGGTGGAAGCGCTCGGAATTTTCCTGCTGCCCAGCATGCTCGCCGCGCGCGATCTGCCGTTTCCGCGGCTGTCGGCCTATGCATTCTGGGCCTACTTTTTCGGCGGGCTGGCCTTCTTTTGCACGCTGTTTTTCGGCGTGGCGCCCGATGCCGGCTGGTTCATCTATCCGCCGCTGTCCAGCACCGCCTATTCGCCCGGCGTCAATATCGATTTCTGGCTCCTGGGCATCGGATTTATCGAGATTTCGGCCATCGCAGGCGCCATCGAGATCGTGGTCGGCGTGATGCGCACGCGCGCACCCGGGATGACGCTCGACCGGATGCCGGTTTATGTCTGGGCGATGCTGGTCTTTGCCGGACTGATCATCTTTGCGTTTCCGGCGGTGATCCTGGGCACCGCGCTTCTGGAACTTGAGCGCGCCTTCGGCTGGCCGTTCTTCATTGCCGAGAAAGGCGGCAATGCGCTGTTGTGGCAGCACCTGTTCTGGTTCTTCGGCCACCCCGAAGTCTACATCATCTTTCTTCCCGCCGCCGGCATCGTCTCCCTCATCGTGCCGGCGATGGTGCAGACCCCGCTCGTCGCCTACCGGCTGGTCGTGCTTGCCATCATCGCCACCGGCTTCATCAGCTTCGGTGTGTGGGCGCATCACATGTTCACGACCGGGATTCCGCAACTCGGGCTGAGCTTTTTTTCGGCTGCCAGCATGGCGGTTTCGGTGCCCAGCGGAATCCAGGTCTTTGCCTGGATCGCCACGATCGCCAAAGGCAGGATGCGGTTGACAACCCCGGCGCTCTTCATTCTCGGCTTTCTCTTCATCTTCACCATGGGCGGGCTGACCGGCGTCATGGTCGCCATGGTTCCTTTCGACTGGCAGGCGCACGACACCTATTTCGTGGTCGCGCATTTTCATTATGTGCTGATCGGCGGCATGGTGTTTCCGCTGTTTGCCGCGTTCTACTACTGGATTCCGCTCGCCAGCCGGATGCCTCTGTCCGAGCGCGTCGGGCGGTGGGTATTCGGACTCCTGTTTCTCGGCACCAACGTCGCCTTCTTCCCGATGCACATTACCGGCCTGATCGGGATGCCGCGGCGCGTTTACACCTATCCGGCCGGATTCGGCTGGGACGGGCTGAACATGATCTCGACAGCCGGCGCGTTCATGATCGCAGCCGGCGTCGCGCTGTTCCTGTTCGACGTACTGCGCCGCTTCCGGCTGGATTTCGAGAACAATGCCGGCAATGTCTGGAATGCGGGAACGCTCGAATGGCTGCCGAGCGGCGCCTATGCGACCCGCTCCATTCCGGTCGTGCATTCGCGCGAACCGTTGTGGGACCGGCCCGATCTTGCCGAGGACGTCAGGGCCGGCCGTTACTTTCTCCCCGGCGCGCCCACCGGCACGCGCGAGACGCTGATCACCAGTCCGGCGCATGCCGAGCCGCAATATGTGCTGCGGTTGCCCGGACCGGGCTGGGCACCGTTTCTCGCCGCCTTCTTCACCGCCGCCATGTTCATCCTGCTGACGGTCAAACTGGTCGCGCTTGGACTGGCGTGCGGAGCGGTTGCGGTTGCGGCAGTGGTGCGGTGGCTCTGGGATTCCGACCCCGGACCGGCACCGGGCGCGGACGCGCCGATCGGCGGCGGCATCAGTCTTGCGACCTATGCCTCCGGTCCGCTCAGCCATTCCTGGTGGGGCATGGTGGCGCTGCTCATGGTCGGCGGCACCCTGTTCGGCTGCCTTCTGTTCTCCTACTTCTTTCTCTGGACGGTCAGCCCGCAGGTCTGGCCGGAGCCCGACAGCATGCCGCATCTTGCGCGCAGCGGGCTGTCGGCCGCGCTTTACGTCGCCGGCGGCGCACTGATCTGGCTGGCCGGCCGCAATCTCCGCCATTCCGCCACGCTCGGACCGTGGCCGATGCGGGCGGCCACGCTCGGCGCAGTTCCCCTGCTGGTCGCCGCCTCCGCGTTCGACCTGCACGCGCTCTACGACACCGGATTGCGGCCGACCCAGTCGAGCTATGCCGCGACCGTCTACACCGTCGCCTTGCTGCAGGCGCTCTATGTCGCCGCGGCCGTCGCGATGGCGCTGTTCGTCGTCGCCAAATCGATCGCCGGACGTCTGGATAGCGTGCGCCGCGCGACCTTCGATAACGTAACTTTGTTCTGGTATTACGGCGTCGCGCAGGCGTTGGTCGGCCTCGCGGTGGTCGCGTTGTTCCCGCGGCTGGTGGGCGCCTGAGCATGCACGGGATCGTTCCCAAATTGCTCGTATTGTCCGGCGGGTTCCTCGTCTGGTTCATGCATTTTGTCTTCGTCTACGGATTCAGCGGCCTGGCCTGCGCACGCGGCTTCGACGCCGCCACGCTCTACGGAATCGGCATCGTTCCGCTCGTCGTCGCCGCCGCGACAGTCGCCGCCATCGCCGCCGTTCTGTTCATTCTGGCAGCGCTGATCGCCGGAAAAGCTCCGGGCATCCGGCACGAAAACATCGCATCGCTGCGCGACTTCTGGCGGATCGTTGCCGGCGGCGGCGCGTTGCTCTCGCTGGTGGCGATCGTCTGGGATGCGCTGCCGGTCCTGTTCTTTTCCGCCTGCTAGTTCTCCCGGCTTCGATGGAAACAAAGCCGTGGCTTCAGCTTTGGTTCTCACGCGATTTGCTCACGCGAACCGGTATCCGCTTCGCCCGAAACCGCCACACAGGAGCGCGCCATGACACGCCATGCAGCCATCGTAATCGCCGCCGCTGCGATCGGTGCCGCGATCGTCGGCGCGTTCGCCGGAGAGGACAGCGCGGCCGGCGCGCTGATGACGCTGTGTCTGTCCGGCGCGGCTGCGATCCTTCCCGGACAGGTCTGGACTTCATGGAGCTTCGCGCCGGCCATCGTCGTCCCGCTCGCACTGGCCGGGGCGGGCTGGATCGCCGGACGGCGCGCGGTGGCGATACGGCGCGGGCACGACGTTTCGTTTGCCACCGGGATCGTCCTGCTAGGCGTGGCGCTGTTGTCTCCTCTCTGCCGCCTCTCCGCGCAATTGGCGTCGATCCATATGTTGCAGCATGTGATCCTGGTGACGCTTGCGCCGCTGACGATCGCCCTTGCCTTGCGCGGCGCTTTCGATGAAGCGCGCTTGCCGTCTCCGCTGCGATTGGCAATCGGCCGCCCTGCGCTGACGGGGACGCTGTATGGTGCGGCGATCTGGTTCTGGCAACTGCCGACGACCTACGAACTGGCGCTGCTCTCGGCTCCGGTGCATCTGGCGATGATCGGCAGCCTGCTGGCCGTTTCGCTGCTGTTCTGGACCTCGGTCGTTCAAGCCCCGCGCGACGACCGGCGCACCGCTTCCGCGGCACTGACGCTTTTGACGACGCTCGTGCATACCGGCATGCTCGGCGCGCTGCTCACGTTTTCGCGCGGCCTTTGGTATCCGGCAATGGCGCCCGGCGCGCTGACATGGGGCCTGACCCCGCTGGAAGACCAGCAGATTGCCGGCCTGATCATGTGGGTGCCGATGGGGTTCGTCTATATCGCAGCCGCGCTTGGCATTGCCGCCGCACGCCTGTTGCCGGGCGCGCCGCGGGCCGGATGACCGGTACGTCCGCTTTCGCCGGTCAGATGGAGACCGTTTCCCGATAGGCGGTCTGCCAGCCCCAGGCGCCGGACCCGTAGCCGCGTTGCACCACGCGCTCGCGGTAAATTTGCGCAATGATCTCCCCGTCGCCGGCCAGCAGCGACTTGGTCGAACACATTTCCGCGCAAAGCGGCAGCTTGCCCTCGGCCAGTCGGTTCGAACCGTATTTCGAATACTCCAGCCCGGTTGAATCGGGCTCCGGACCGCCGGCGCAGAAGGTGCATTTGTCCATCTTGCCGCGCGAGCCGAAATTGCCGACCCGCGGATATTGCGGCGCGCCGAACGGGCAAGCATAGAAGCAATAGCCGCACCCAATGCACAGATCCTTCGAGTGCAGCACGACCCCGTCATCCGCCGTATAGATGCAGTTGGTCGGACAGACCGCCTGACAGGGCGCGTCGGTGCAATGCATGCAGGCCATGGTGATGGACCGCTCGCCCGGCCGCCCGTCGCGCAGTGTGACCACGCGGCGCCGGTTGATGCCCCAGGGCACCTCGTGCTCGTTCTTGCAGGCGGTGACGCAAGCGTTGCATTCGATGCAGCGATCGGCGTCGCAGAGAAATTTCATTCTGGCCATGGCGATTGCTCCGCGCTACGCAGCCGAAATCTGGCAAAGCGTGGCTTTCGGCTCCTGCATGTTTGTCACCGGATCGAAGCCGTAGGTGGTCAGCGTATTGACGCTTTCGCCGAGCACGATCGGGTCCATGCCCTGCGGATACTTGCCGCGCTGATCGTCGCCCATGAACCAGCCGGCGAAGTGGAAAGGACACCAGGCAACGCCCTTGCCGACGCGTTCGGTGACCAGCGCCTTCATTCGGGCGCGTGCGTTGTTTTCGGCGCCGGTGACCCAGACCCATGAACCGTCGCGAATCCCGCGCTCGGCGGCATCCGAGACGTTGATCTCGACGAACATGTCCTGCTGCAGCTCGGCGAGCCACTTGTTCGAGCGCGTCTCTTCTCCGCCGCCCTCATATTCCACCAGCCGCCCGGAACTCAGGATCAGCGGAAACTGGCTGGCGATGCCCCGCTCGACAGCCGCCTTCTGCGCGGAATAGCCGAGATTGGGCACGCGGAACTGCATCGCATCCGGCAGCGTCGGATATTGCTTAACCAGGTCGACCCGCGGCGTATAGATCGGTTCGCGGTGGACCGGCACCGCGTCGGGCAGGTTCCACGCATTGGCGCGCGCCTTTCCATTGCCATAGGGCACGCATTCATGCGCAATGGCGACGCGCTGGATGCCGCCCGACAGGTCGTTCGACCAGGAAACCGAATCCGGATTTTCCGGATTGATAGACCGGATCACGTTCATCTCGGCTTCGCTCAGTTCGGCGTCCCAGCCGAGCTTTTTCAGCATGCCGAGCGTAAATTGCGGGTAGCCGTCCTGGATGGCGGAGTCGCGCGAATAATAGCCGTCGCCGAGCAGGCTGACGCCGTGGCGCTCGATACCGAAGCGCGCGCGAAACGTGCCGCCGCCCCGGCTCACCGGCAGACTCGGATTGTAGAGAATATGCGTGCCGGGATGCCTGAGCTGCGGCGTGCCCCAGCAGGGCCAGGGCAGACCGTAATAGTCGCCCTTGCACGGCCCCGAGGCGGCGCGCAGCGTCACCAGATCGAAATCCTTCTGGTTGGCCATGTGCAGCTTGAGCCGCTCCGGCGACTGGCCGCAATAGCCGGTCGACCATCCGCCGCGGTTGATTTCCCGCAACACGTCTTCGGGTTCCGGCTTGCCGTCGGTCACTTTGATGTTCTTGAACATCGGCTCGGCGAATCCAAGCTTGCGCGCGAGCAGATACATGATCTGCAGGTCGTCCTTGGACTCGAAGATCGGCTCGACGATTTTCTCGCCCCATTGCAGCGAACGATTGGAATTTGTGCGCGAGCCGCTATTTTCGTAGCTGGTGCAGGCCGGCAGCAGATAGGTGCCGTTTCTGCGGTTGGACAGCACCGCCCAGGTGGTCGGATGCGGATCGGCGACGACCAGAAGATCCAGCGCCTCGATGCCTTTGGCCGCCTGTGCCATGCGCGTGATGGTGTTGCCGTTGTGGCCCATTACGAACATCGCCTTGATGTTGTCGGCCTGCCCGATCCGCTCCTTCGGCAGCAGCGTCGCGTCGAACCAGCGTGTCGAGGGAATGCCGGACGATTCCATCATCTTCTTGCTGGCGAAGCGCGACTGCATCCAGTCATAGTCGACCTCCCAGACGCGGCACCAGTGTTTCCAGGCCTCCTCGGTGAGCCCGTAATAGAGCGGAAGCGTCACCACATCGAGGCCGAGATCGGTTGCGCCCTGCACATTGGTGTGGCCGCGGAAGATATTGGAGCCGCCGCCTGGAATGCCCATGTTGCCGGTCGCCAGCAGCAGGATGCAGCTCGCGCGCACATTCGCGGTACCCACCGTGTGCTGCGTCTGCCCCATCGCCCAGATCAGCGTCGAAGGCTTTTCCTTGGCGAACGTCTCGGCCACGCGCCGGAGCTGCGCGCCGGGAACGCCGCTTACGCGTTCGACTTCCTCCGGATTCCACTTCTCGACTTCCTTGCGCACCTCGTCCATGCCGTAGACGCGCTGTGCGATGAACGTCTTGTCTTCCCATCCGTTCTGGAAAATGTGCCAGAGCATGCCCCAGATCACCGGGATGTCGGTGCCGGGCCGCAGCCGCACATATTCCGTCGCATGCGCCGCCGTACGCGTCAGGCGCGGGTCCATGACGATGACATTCGCGCGCTGAAGCTCCTTGCCCTCCAGCAGATGCTGCAGCGACACGGGATGCGCTTCTGCGGGATTGCCGCCGAGATAAAGCTGCGTCTTCGAATTGCGGATGTCGTTGAAGCTGTTGGTCATTGCGCCGTAGCCCCAGGTATTGGCGACGCCGGCGACCGTGGTGGAATGACAGATGCGCGCTTGGTGGTCGGAATTGTTGGTGCCCCAGAACGCGGCAAGTTTGCGGTTGATGTAGGCGGCCTCATTGGTGAACTTGGCCGAGCCGAGCCAGTAGACGGATTCGGGGCCGGACTTTTCCCGGATTTCCATCAGCTTGTCGCCGATCTCGTCGATCGCCCGCTCCCAGGAAATGCGCTGCCAGTTGCCGTCGACAAGCTTCATCGGATAGCGCGTGCGCCGGTCGCTATGCGTCAGTTCGCGCGTCGCGGCGCCCTTGGCGCAGTGCGAGCCGCGATTGATCGGACTGTCCCAGCCAGGTTCCTGCCCGACCCAGACCCCGTTCGCCACCTCCGCAATGACGGTGCATCCGACCGAGCAATGGGTGCAGAAATTCTTACGGATGGTGACGGTGTCGCCCGGCTTGGCGCGCGGGTCGGCTTTCGCCCTGCGCATGCCGGAGGGGACAATCGCCGCCAGCGTGACGGCGCCGCCGGCGAGGCCGGATCGTTTGAGGAATGTACGGCGGTCCAGTGCCTTGCCGGTGGCGGTCATCGCGGCGGCGAACGCGCCGCGCCGGGCCGGTGCATCAGCGCGTCTGATCAGCATGGCGTGCTCCCGGATAGCTGTTCACACGATAGAAGGTGCGCACGTGATCGCTCTCCCGATAACCCGGCCTCTGCCGGGCGTCCGGAGCCGTCTCCCCGGTCAGGCTGCGGGCTCCGGCGGATGCCGCAGCCGCGGTTCCCGCGACCGCGGTAAGACTGCCGAGAAGTGCACGACGGCTGGTCTGTCTGGTGATCATGTTCGGCCCTGTCCTCGCAGCGGAACGCTGTGTGGCAATGCCCGTCGCAAGCCTGACGTTCCGTGCAGCGGGCGCTGGCGAGCCGTTTACGGCCGGCAATTTGTCACAGCGTCGGCGGGCGAAGGGCGCCCTGAAGGGAACCATCGGAGCGCGGGCGGGTTCCATTGGCATCGCCGCGCACGTCACATCCGTTGAACGCCGCCCATGTCGCTTGCAGCACCACAAGTCGAGACGACCATGGCGTCGCGCCCAGCCGTGCGCGCCGGGAAACCGCGGCAGACCGACCGGGCGGAACCGGGCGTGCTCGTGCCGGGAAAGAATTGCGGTGGCGTCGGCCTCGCCCGGAAAGCGGCGGTGCTGATCGACGCCGCCGACTATTTCCTCCGGCTCGAGGATGCGCTGCGGCAGGCGCAGCACTCCATCCTGATCGTCGGCTGGGATTTCGACGGTCGCATCAAGCTGCGGCCCGACGACCCGCATTGTCCGGAACTCGGGCCGTTTCTGCGCGCGCTGGTCGAGGACAAGCCCGGCCTGGAGATTCGAATTCTGGTCTGGAGCGTTGCCGTCCTGCATGCGCCCGGCGCCTCGCTGCCGCTTCTGGCGGGCGCATCCTGGGAAGAGCATCCTCGCATCGCCTTGCGGCTTGACCGCGAGCACCCGCTCTATGGCGCGCATCATCAGAAAATCGTCTGCGTCGACGGCGAGCTTGCATTTGTCGGCGGGATCGATCTGACCGTGCGGCGATGGGATACCTGCGAGCATCTGCAGACCCAGCCGCACCGCGTCGACCCGGACGGAAAGCCGTATGGACCCGTGCACGACGTGCAGATGGCGATCTCCGGCGAGGCGGCGCGCGCCGTCTGCCGCACCGTCGGCAACCGTTGGCAGGCGGCGACCGGCGAGCGCCTGCAGGCGGACTGCGTATCGCCGGGCCTGTGGCCGCAAGGTCTCGCGCCGGATTTCACCGACATCCCTGTGGCGGTGGCGTGCACCAGTCCGTCATGGAACGGCCATCCGGCGCAGAACGAAATCGCCGCGCTGACTGCGGATCTCATCGGCGCGGCGCAAAAGTCGATCTACATCGAGGCACAGTATTTCGCCGGCCGCCTGGTGCGCGATCTCGTTGAGGCACGGTTGCGCTCGCCCGCACCGCCGGAAATCGTCATCGTGGCGAAATTCACGTCCAACGGCACGTTCGAGCGGCTGGTGATGGATCGCAATCGCAACCGCCTGCTGCGCCGGCTGCAGCGGGCCGACCGGCATCGCAAGTTGCGCGTCTTCTACCCGGTCGCGCCCGATTCCGGCGGAGAATGCGAGGTCCAGGTCCACTCCAAAGTGATGATCGTCGACGATACGATCCTGCGCGTCGGCTCGGCGAACCTGAACAACCGCTCGATGGGTCTCGATACCGAATGCGATCTGGTAATCGAGGCGCATGACGCGCCGACGCGCGGCTCCGTCGCCCGGCTGCGCAATGCGCTCCTGTCCGAGCATCTGGATTCGAGCGCCGAAGACATCGCCCGCGCAATCGACAGGCACGGCGGTTCGCTGATCGGAGCGATCGAGGAACTCAACGCCCAGGGCCATCGTCTGCGGCGCTTTCCCGTCACCGCCGGCGAGGGTTCCACCGATTCGGTCCCGGGAACCTGGCTGCTGGACCCGTCCGGGCCGATCAGGCCGCTGCGCCGGCTGCGCCGCTGGCTCGGCGTCCGGCCGGGCTGATCAGCCGCCGGAATTTTTGCGGCGCATGACAAGCTCCGCCGCGACGAATAGCGGAGCGCCGAGGCAAAGCGGGAGCAGAAAATACACGACGCGAAAGACAATCAGCGCCCCGACGACGGCAGCATGCGGCAGCAGCCACAGCGTCACCGACTCGATGACGCCAAGACCGCCGGGCACATGGCTCAGCAGCGCCATGACGGCGGCGATCGTATAGGCGGTCACAATCGCGAAATATTCGACGTCGCCTGTTCCCGCCACCGCCTGATACAGGCAGGCGGAGACAAACACATAGTTGAGCGTGCCGGCCGCCACCTGGCCGAGCGCAAGCGGCAACGGCGGCGGATCGAGCGCCCACTTTCCGAGCCGGACCCCACGCCGGACGAAAGTCGCGATGGCCAGATAGCCGGCCACGGCGGCGAGTGAGCACAATCCGACCATGACGATCGCGCCGCGCGGCAACCCGCTGACTTCGGCGGCAAGGTCCGCCCGCAACAGCACGACCGTCCCGCCCAGCGTCATCAGACCGAGCGCGACGGTAAAGCCGCAGAATACGACGATGCGGCCGACATCCCCCGCGCGCACGCCGCGTCGCGAGTAAAACCGGTAGCGCACCGCCCCGCTGCTCAACGCGGCAAATCCGATATTGTGGCCGAGCGAGAGACTGACGAAGGAGGTGAGCGCCGTGTACGGGTAGCCCAGCGGGCGGCCGACATAAGCGAGCGCCAGGCGGTCGAAAAACGTCAGGCAGACGTAACTGCAGGCGGCAAAGGCCAGAGCCAGCAGAATATTCGTGTGCGGGATGGAGCGAAGCGACCCGGCGATTTCCTCGTAACTGAACTGGCGCAGGGTCCGGTGCAACAGAAGCGCGGCGATGAGGATTACGGCCGCTGCGATCAGCAGTGGAAACAACTTGCGGACGGACGCAAAGGCGCCTCCGCCGTTGCGGACGCGCCGGTTCAGGCGCCTGAATTTTCGTTGCAGAATTGCGGCGGCCTGAATCACGAAGTTTCCGGGTGCGACGGCACCCGATAAAACGCGCGGCCGGCGGAATGGTTGCCATGACGATTTCGGGCGCAGCGGATGGCGGTTCGCGCGAAGACACTGCGTCAGACAACAAGCCGGAGGCTCCAATTCCGCCGAAGCGGGGAAAATTCTAGGAGCCGGCTTCCGACAATTCCCTGACCGGGACGGCCGCACGCCCGGACGGGACGGGAATGTTCAGTTCGGCGACCAGCGGCAGATGGTCGGAGGCGAGCCGGGCCAGCGGCGTGCGCACCGGCGATGCGGAGACGATCTCGATCCGCTCGTCGACAAAGATATGGTCGAGCCGGAATGTCGGATACCAGGTCGGAAACGTGGCCTTCGGACGCGCGCCCGGCACGCCGCGCTGGACGTCCTGCAACCGCGCCGCCAGCCTTCGATAGGCGCGCGAGCGCGGCCGTGCGTTAAAATCGCCGAGCAGGATGACCGGCTCTCGGCAGAGCGGGTGTGCAAGCCAGTCCGCGCCAAGCAGCGCCTCGACCTGGCGCAGGCGCTCCAGCCTGAACAGGCCGAGATGCGTATTGACGATCTGCACATCGATCCCCTCCACCGTCACCGTCGCCCAGATCGCCCCGCGCGGCTCCAGACGCGGCAGACGCGGCAGCCCGGGCAGCGGCTCCGCCTTGACCAGCCGCGCCGGCCAGCGGCTGAGGATCGCGTTGCCGTAGGATTCCTCCATGATGCGCAGCGAGGGAAAGAATTGCACGTCCATGCCGAGGTCGCGCGCAATGCTCATCGCCTGGTCGACCATGCCGCTGCGGGCGCGCCCGACATCAAGCTCCTGCAGCGCCACAATGTCGGGATGGCAGGATGCGATGACCTGCGCGATCCGTTCGGGCGACAGCGTCCGGTCCACGCCGCGGCAGTAATGCACATTATACGTCATGATCCGGAGCGGCACCGAGCGGCGCTGCCGAGGCGGCGGGATCAACGACACGATCTCGGTCTCCCGTGTACGAGGTTTGTCAAAGAAACGAACCGTCCTGGCAACGAACCGTCCCGGTAGCGGTCCAATTTGGCAACGGACCATCTTGCCCGATTTGCAGCCGGCAGCGATTGAGACTTGCGTCGCAGGCGACAGGACGACCGCCCCCGGACGGCAATGTTAGACGCAGCTCTCGGTTCCCGTCACATGCGGCAAGCGCGCGCACCCGGATCGCGGTTACCGGATCGTTGCCGGCGACGATGACGCAACCGCGGCATGGCGCGGAACGGCAGGCGCGTTCGGCCGTTATCGGCGGCAGCCCCCTCTCCCTCGCAGGCCGGAATGAGCTTTGCCGCCAGACTTGTGATCGCAGGCATCGCCACGGCCGGTCTCCTCGGCGTGCTGTTCCTGTATGCGGGCATTTACGACATTGCCGCGACGAGCCCGCACTATCCGTGGACGCGCAAGGTTCTGGAAATCGGCATGATGCAGTCGGTGCGTTCGCATGCGAAATCGGTACAATCGGTGCCCGACCTGACCGACCGCAGACGCATCGATCGCGGGCTTCGCTATTTCGACGTCGGCTGCACGCCCTGTCACGGCGCCCCGGGCACCATGCCGGCGGGTCTTGGCACCAGCCTCCTGCCGGTCGCACCCGATCTCAGCCTGCAGGTCTCGCATTTCAACGAGCGCGAACTGTTCTGGATCGTCAAGCACGGCATCAAGATGACCGGCATGCCGTCCTGGGAAACGCAGCAGCGCGACGACGAAGTCTGGGACGTGGTCGCCTTTATCAGACTGCTTCCGTCGATCGACGCCGACGGATACCAGGCGATGCTTGGCGTCTCGCCGAACGCACAGGCGCAGCAGCGCCGGGGATGGACGGTCGCCGCAGCCGGATCGGCCGGCTCGTCGCCGACCGCCTGCATCCGCTGTCACGGCATCGACGGTCTCGGCCGGCAGCCGGGATCGTTCCCGATCCTTGCGGGACAGGACGGCGCTTACCTCTACAAG
Source organism: uncultured Hyphomicrobiales bacterium (assembly GCA_964456755.1). GTDB lineage: Bacteria > Pseudomonadota > Alphaproteobacteria > Rhizobiales > Xanthobacteraceae > Pseudorhodoplanes. Next base: position 33,177 of record CAYWCE010000009.1, on the reverse strand, counting down.
TCGCTGCAGGATTATGCCGCGGGGCTGCGGCCGAGCGGCTTCATGCAGGGTGTGGCGCGCGGCCTGACCGGGGACGAAATGGCCGATGTTGCGGAATATTATGCGGCGCTTGCGGCAGATCGAGACTCGCAAATGGATTCGCCGGATCCGCTGGCGCTGCAGATCGGCGCAAGCCTTGCCGCCGCGGGCGATCCCCGCCGCGAGATCGAAGCCTGCGCCGCTTGTCACGGCGCCGCGCGTCAGGCGGGCGTTCCCGCTCTCGACGGCCAGCCCGCCGACTATCTCGCACTGCAACTGCGCCTGTGGAAGCAGGGCGTGCGCCGCGGCGATGCGGGCGACGTCATGGGGAAAATCGCGAAGGCAATGAGCGAGACGGAAATCGGTGCCACCGCGGTCTATTATTCGAGCCTTGCGCCGCGCACACGCGCTTCGGCGGAGCATGCCGGCGATACCGGAAACTAGACGCTGCGCTTTCGCGCCGCCGCTTCGTTGCGCTCCACATACAGCCGCAGCACGACTACGCGGGCGGCGGCGACGAACGGCGCCGCCATGGCGATGCCGATCCCGCCGAACAGCGTCCCGAACACCATCAGCGATGCGAGCGTCAGCAGCGGCGGCACGTCGACGGCGCGATCGAGAATCATCGGCGTCACCGCATATCCCTCGATGGTCTGAATCACGAGATAGACGATTGCGACCCAGGCCAGCATCGCCATGCCGAGCGGAATGGCAGCGAGCAGGATCGGCAATGCGGCGAGGAACGGGCCGAGATAGGGAATGAAATTGAGAAGGCCGGCCTGAAAGCCGAGCAGCAATGCCCCCGGCATTCCCAGTGCCGCCAGCGCGATGCCGACGGTGACGCCGACCAGAACGACCGCGACCAGTTGCCCGATCAGCCACCGGCGCAGCACATCGGTCGTTTCGTCGAGGACTTCGCCGGCGCGCCGCCGCGTCCGGGGCGGAGCAAGATGGAGCAGCCCGTCGCGGTACAATCCCGGCGATGCGGCGGCGAAAATGTCGATCAGAACGACAAGCACGAAACTTCCGAGCATTCCCGTCGCCGCGGAAAACGCGGTGCGCGCGCCGCCGAATAACTGGCCCGGATCGGGCAGCAGCATGGAAATCAGGCTGCCGACCCCATTCTGTCCGGGCCGGCCGGTGTCTCTGGCCAGTCCGATATTCTCCAGTTCGTTGCGCAACGCGCCGATCTGCTGGTTCAGCGTTCCCGACAATTCGCCCCATTGCTGCGCAAAGACGAGACTCCCCCACAGCAGCGTCCCGGCGAAAGCCGCGGCCAGGATCAGGCAGACGGCCGCAAGGCGAATGCCCCGCCGCAACGGAACGATCGCCCCGAGACCGCGCGTCAGAGCATCGAGAAACACGCCGAACAGGATGCCGGCGAAAATCCACAGCAGCGTTTCCGCGACCTGCCACAGCAGGAACAGCGCGCCGGCCAACCCCAGCCAGATCGCGGCGGTCCGCACGGAATCGGAAGGCACGTTCATCGCGATCCACCCGGCATCAAGGCCAGAACCCTCCGGAGAACGGGACGTTCCCCGGCGCCGGAGCCGCTTCAGGACTCGTCGTGGTCGGACACCTGCTGCTCCACGGCCGCACTCAGCCGCAGGAAAATTCCGAGGCCGAGCACCATCAGGGTGGCGGTGAGTAGCAGGGCAGCCGGATAGACCAGCTCGGCGACATTGGTGTGGCCAACGCTGAAAATCGACACCAGCGCTTCCAGGAACACAACGATCGAGGCGGTGGCGATGAACTTGGTAAGGCTGCGCCTGGCTTCCGCCGGCGCACGCATCTCGCGCCCGCGCACGACTTCTTCTTCGAGCAGGTATTTGGAGACTTCGAAGACGGCAATCGAGATGATTGCAAAGCCGACGCCGGTGAGCACCGCATTGCGCACGTCATACCAGTGCATGACGGCATAGACCGCCTGTCCGATACCGTAGATGGCAAGGAAGATGGCAAAGATCGCCAGCACCAGTGCAATCAGGCCGATGGCCATGCGCAGGAAGGATTCGAACAGGCCGATCAGCATATGGCGACGATTCCCGGGCGGACACCGCAAACGGGCGGCGCACACTAACGGCCGGACTTGCGTCGGGTTCCCGATTGGCGGCGCGACCGGCGCCTGCGCCGACAGGCCAGATGCGCGCGGGTCGGGACCGCACGATCGCAAGGTTGCCGCGAGCAGGTTCGGAAATCGGGGGGCGTTCCGGATAAGTGGTGGGCGCACAAGGACTCGAACCTTGGACCCGCTGATTAAGAGTCAGCTGCTCTACCAACTGAGCTATGCGCCCTAACCTAGTCTTTTCAACAGGTTAGATACTTCCACCCTCTTCGCTCGGCACCGTTTTGGCGCCCGAGAAAGAATGCCGCCCCACGCGAGCGGCATCCTCGGGCACGATATAGCGGCCGGGGCGCGTTGCGGCAAGTTCTCCCCCGCCGCTCCTCGACCGCAGCCCGGGACGAGGCACGGCACGATGCATTCCGATAAGCGTAAAGCTGCGACGGCGCCCGGGAAACGCCATCTGCAGCGTCGGACGCGGGCGTCAATAATCCGGGCGGGCGGCGAATACGGCCTCATCGCTGACGGCCGCAAAGCCGTTCCGCATAAGCCACTGCTTCGAGCAGGCTCCGTTCGCTCGCAATACCCTTGCCGGCGATATCGAAAGCGGTGCCATGATCGACCGACGTGCGAATGATGGAAAGGCCGAGCGTGATATTCACGCCGCTCAAAGCTTCCCATTTTCCGGTCCTGGGATCGACCGAAAAGCCGAGCAGCTTGACCGGAATATGACCCTGATCGTGATACATTGCCACCACGGCGTCGAAATAGCCGCCTTTCATTTTCACGAAAACCGTATCGCCCGGAACCGGACCTTCGACCTTCAGTCCCTGCGAGCGAAGTTCGCCGATCGTCGGCGCGATGACGTCCATGTCCTGGCGGCCCAGCACGCCGCCCTCGCCTGCATGCGGATTGAGCGCGGCAACCGCGATACGCGGGTGCTCGATGCCAACGTCACGCAGGGCCTGATCGGTGAGCGTGACGACGCGCCGGAGGCGTTCGGGTGTGACTCGGGAAGGAACCTGTTCCAGCGGGATATGCGTCGTGACGTGACTGACGCGAAAATTCTCGTGCGCCAGCATCATGACCGGCGCCGCCCCGCCGGTGAGGTCGGCGAGCAATTCGGTATGTCCGGGATAAAAATGACCCGCGAGATGAAGAGCTTCCTTGCTGATCGGCGCGGTCACCACGGCGCCCGCGCGCCCGGACCGCGTAGCGTCGATGGCTGCAACGATCGCGCGGTAGGCCAACTCGCCCGACATCGCGGACGGAATGCCCGGCGCGATAGGGCCGGCCGGCTTTCCTATGTCGATAATCTCGACCCCTTCCGCCGAGAGACTTTCCCGGTTGAGCTGTCGCGCCGCATTCTCAAAGACCTCGCGCGAACCCGCCACCAAAACGCCGCGCGCGCCCAAACGTCCGGACGCGCGCATCGCACTCACGGCCTTGAGAACGATTTCAGGTCCGATTCCAGCCGGATCGCCCATCGTTATACAAAGCGGAAGCTGCGACATCGCGAAGAATTACCTTGCCGTGAAAGACGCCAAACGGCCGCACGAGACATGCACACGTTCGATGAGATTGAAGACGGTCGAGGCGGACCCGAACGCTCCCGATTTCGACAGCATGGTCGTTCCCGCCCAGAGCCCGCCCTCGAGCACCGATACCGGCAATCCGGGCTCATACAAACCGCACACGCGTAGTAACGGAGACTGAAGCGCATCGCAACAGGACCGCGCCGTCTCGCCGCCCATTACGAAGAATGCATCCGGCCGCTGCAAATGCGGAAGAACGCCGAGCAGCATACGGCGAATCTGCGACTGTGCTTCGTCGGATGAAAAATTGCCCGAGAGATCGGCCACGAGCGCCGCCCATCCGCCGGATTGCAGCCGCGCATCAACCCGCCGATATGCGATCCGCTCCGCACCGGGCTTCATACGCACAACGCCATCCGGATGCTTTTCCGCTATCGCTGCGATCTGCTCGCGCGCAACCGGATGTTCGGTGCCGCAGACCAGAAGCAGCCGCTCCGCCTGCACCGCGATCGCGACGGCAGGACTGCGCGCGAGCGCGGTGGCGAGACCCGCGGTTCCGCACCACAGAATTCGGTCCTTGCGCTTGCGTCCGGCGGCAACGATGCACTCCAGATCGGCGTCGTTGTCGGCGTCGGCGATGACCGCGCGCGGGCCGCCACCGCCCTGCAAATCCGCCGTCGCATTGGAAACAGCGATGCCGAAACGTATCAGATCGTCGCGCAGGTCGACGCCAACCGGTTCGAGCGCGCCATCGGATTTGCGGAGCCACTGCCGGCCGCCGCGGGTCATCCGGCCAAGGACGGGAATGGCGGGTGCGATAATCGCAAGATCGAAACCGCCGTCTTGCAGAATAGCGGCGATTTCCGCACCCGGATGGCCACGCAGTAGGCTGTCGATTTTCTTGAACGCGACCACGTTCTCGCCGCGCAGCAGCGAGGCGTGACGACGAGCCCGCCCAATCGCCTCGCTCTCGCTGACATCCCGACTCTCCGACGAAAAGCCCAGACTGCCGTCGCTCGGCGCGGCGTCCCAGGAAACTGCGATCGCGCCGACATCGCCGCAGAAGCAGGCTGCCGTGTCGAGCGCGCCGGTGATATCGTCAGCGAGAATTCGAATTATCTGCACGTTTGGTTCTGTCGCTCTGCGCCAGCGTCACGCTCAATCCGAGTTGTTCGAACCTGGCGCAGATTTCAGAATCGGCGGAGGAATCCGTAATTATGCGCCTGATCGCATCCAGTCCGCAGATCCGGAACAGCGCCGATTCCTCGAGCTTGGTATGATCCGCCAGCACCCAGGTCGCTCGCGCTGCGCGAAGCATTAACTGCTTCACCCGCGCGATCTCAATCGTGGCCTCCGAAATCCCGTCTACGGTCACCGCATGCGCGCCCATCAGCGCGATATCGGCCTTCACGCCAAGCAGGAATTCCTCGCCGGGCGCGCCGAACAACGTCATCGAGCCGCCACGCACGATCCCGCCAATCGCGATAACCTTGATCTGCGAGGAACCCGCCAGCAACTGGGCGATGGCGAGATCGTTGGTGATGGCGGTGAATGGAATGCCGCGCGCCACCGCTTCGCGGGCGGCCTCGCGCACAGTCGAACTACTGTCGAAAATGACAGCCTGATGCGCCTCGATCGCGCGCGCTGCGGTAATTCCGATCGCCACTTTCTCTTCGTGCCGGATATGCGCGGACACCGCATGCGCAGGCTCGAGCGTGGAGAGCGAATGGGCCCGCAGGCTGGCCCCGCCGAACGTTCGGATCACAAATCCCGCCTGCTCCAGCGCTTCGAGGTCGCGCCGCAAGGTCGAAATCGACGCACCGATCGTATCCGCCAGATGCTGCACCGAAGCCGCCCCAGCCGTTTGAAGAATCTGCAGAATCATCCCTTGGCGTTGGGCCGGGATGAGGGCCACGCGGGGTACTGCCGGTCGATCTTGCATCGCTGCGTTCATCCAACATGCCTATCAAACTCGACCATCAAACGTCAAATTAGGTCAAATTCGATTGACTCGCGTCAGCTTGGGGGACATTGTTTACGCATAAAAAGGCCGGGCCCTCGCCGCCCTGCCAAACAGGGAGGAGTTAACCGATGAACTGTTCACGGCTTGCAGCCATCAGCGCCGCAATGCTGGTCGCGCTCGGGGCCACCGCCGCGCGTGCGGCCGAAGTCGAGTGGAAATTTTACACGTATTTCGCGGCCAACGATAAACCGACGCAGCTGCATCGCGCGTTCGCCGAAGACGTGGCCAAAGCAACCAACGGACGCTTCAAAATCAACGTCTTTGCCGCAGGCGAACTGCCCTACAAGGCCTCAGACGTGCTGCGCGTCGTTGCCGGCAATCAGGTCGAGATCGGCGACGTGGCGCTCGGTTTCGTCGCCGGAGACGTGCCGGAGCTTAACGCCCTGTCGATTCCGTTCTCCTGCACCTCGATGGACCGGTTCTACGACAAGGCCGCCCCGGCTCTGGCAGGTACGGTCGAGAAGGTGATGCTTTCCAAATTCAAGACCAATCCGGTGATGCATTGGGTCATGCCGCCGCAGCAATTGTGGCTCGCCAGACCCGTCAGCGGCATCGATGGACTGAAAAACCTGAAGATCCGCTCATGGAATCGCGAGCAGGCGGAAATGATGCGCCTTATCGGCGGCTCGGGTATCACCATCACGCCCGCCGAAGTCATTCCGGCTCTGCAGCGGGGCGTGGTCGACGGCGCCTTCACCGCCGCCGTTCCGGCGCTCGACTGGAAGTTTCACGAAGTCACGAAGTTCGGCTACATGTTCAACCTGACGCTTGCGCATCAGGTGGTCGCGGTGAATCAGGCGGCGTTGGACAAGATTCCGGCCGATCTGCGCACCATATTCCTCGCCAAGGCGAAGGAATGGGCCCCGAAATATCGTGTCGAATTGATCCAGGCGGATAAAGACGCGCGTCGCACCCTGACCGAAAAGGGCATGACGCTTCGCGACGCGACTCCCGAGGAGATTCTCAAGCTTCGCGAAATCTCCAAGCCGATCGCGGACGAATGGATTGTCAAGACCGGAGAAACAGGCAAGTCTATGCTGGAAACCGCCATCAAAGCCTGCAGCTAAGTTCGCGTGGAGAGGCGGAGCCGATCGCTTCGCCTCTCATGCCCCGCTGCCACTCACGCCCGCATGCGCATCCTGTCACAACTGTTCGATCGCATCGAGAAGCTCGCGATCGCAGTCGCCACATTGATGCTGCTGCTGATGGGCGCGCTGATGAACGTTGAGATCGTCAGCCGTTATGTCTTCGGCCGCTCGACACAGATCGCCGACGAATATTCCGGTTATTTCTTCACTGCACTGACGGTGCTGTGCTTCGTTCCGGCGCTACGTCGCGGGCGCTTCTTGCGGGTCAGCGCGTTGGTCGACCGTCTCCCGCGCCCGGCGCAATCGGCGGCCGATGCATTTGCGGCCTTGCTTGGCGCCTGCCTCAGCGGCATTTTCACGTGGTCGAGCTTTCATCTCGCCTGGAACAGCTGGAATTTCGGCAGCACTTCGCTCCAGGCGATTCAGACCCCCTTGTTCATTCCGCAAAGCTTGGTCCCGGTGGGCTTCGCCCTGCTGACGCTGGCCTTCATCGAACGCGCGCTTGCCGCCATCATGACGAGACCGCGACCCCGCCGAGATTCGCATGCACTGGACTGACGCGCTGCTGATCTATGGACTGACGCTGGTCGGCTGCATCATGGCCGGCGTAGGCATCGGCGCCAGCATGGGGCTCGTCAGCATGCTCGGCGTGACGCTGATCTCCGGCATGCAGCTCTGGCCCACCTTCGGCGATATCGTCTGGAACACGACGACGAACTTCACGCTCGTCTCCATTCCGCTTTTCGTGCTCATGGGCGAGATCATCCTGCAGAGCGGAATCTCGACCCGCTTCTATTCCGGGATTGCCGGCGTTTTCCGGCACGTGCCCGGCGGCCTCGCGCAAACGAATATCGCCGGCTGCGCCATCTTCTCGGCCATCGCGGGCTCTTCGGTGGCGACGGCGCTGACGGTGGGAACGGTCGCCGTGCGCGAAATGCGCGGTCGCGGCTACCACGATTCCCTGACGCTCGGCACGCTCACCGCCGGCGGCTGTCTTGGCATTCTCATTCCGCCCAGCATCCCGCTGATCGTCTACGGCTCGATGGTTCAGGAATCCGTCATCGATCTCTTCATGGCAGGGATTGTACCGGGATTGCTGCTGGCATTGATCTTTTCGATCTACGTTGCGATCCGCGTCGCCCTCAATCCGGCTCTGGTTCCCGCGAAGAACCTCACTCCGACCGACCGGCGCCACGGCCTCGTTGACGCATTTCCGGTGCTGTTGCTCATCGTGGCGGTCATCGGGGGCATGTATGCGGGGATCGTCACACCCACGGAAGCCTCCGGCTTCGGATGCCTGCTGGCGCTTGCGCTCGCCCTCTTTTACCGCGACCTGACCTGGGGACGGCTGCGGCTCGCTCTGAGCAATACCGTCCTCACCAGCGCAGTGATCATGTTCATCGTCATCAATGCGCAGATGCTCAATTTCGCGATCGTCTCCTCGGGGATCGGACGCGGTCTCGCGGAATGGCTCGCGCAACTGGAGGTGACGCCGTTCATCTTCTTCTGCGTGCTGTTGTTGCTCTTTCTCATCGTCGGCATGTTTATCGACGGACTTTCCATAATGCTGCTGACGGTTCCCCTGCTGTATCCGTCCTTCAGTGCATTCGGATTTAACGGGGTGTGGGTGGGCATCATCCTCGTCGTCTTTATCGAACTCGGCGCAGTGACCCCACCGATGGGGCTGAATCTTTTTGCAGTCCAATCGATCGCACCCGGACGAACGCTTGCCGATGTCGCCTATGCATCCTTGCCCTATTGCGGCCTGATCATCGCGTTCGCATTCCTTCTCTATTTCGCGCCCGGCATTGCCCTCTGGCTGCCGGCTCAACTCAAATAGCCACTCTGTCTTCGGGATTGCGTTCGCGCATCCCAGCGATCGAGATGGCGTCCGCGCGCCATTATTGCAGCGCCTGACGCAGCGAAAAAATGTCCGGCGCATGGCCGGTGAACAATTCAAAAGCGAGAATTCCCTGATGGAGAAACAATTCGTAGCCGCCGAGGATTTCCAACCCGGATGCAGCAGCCGCACGCAGGAAGGGGGTTTCGCGCGGCGTGTACACCGCATCGAAAACCCAGGCGCGGCCAGCGAGCGCTATGTCTTGAAAGGCGTTGCCGCCATATCCGATCATTCCCTTCGGCGAGCAATTTGCGAGTCCATTTGCCCCGTCACAAGCATCCGCCAGGGACGCCGCACATCTCACTTTCATGTTGCTTTGCTGCCGGTCCAACGCTTTCGCCAGCCCCTGCGCTTTCGCACCGTCGATGTCGAACAGGGCCAGCGATCGCGCACCGAGTTCCGCCAGAGCGAACGCGACCGCCTTGCCCGCCCCACCACTCCCCGCCATCGCGACGGCGCCCGGGGAGATCGAGCCGAACCGGCCCCGATAGGCCGCGACAAACCCGGTATAATCGGTATTGAGTCCGGTGGAAGTCGTGCCGAACAGGACCGTGTTGCATGCGCCGATTGCTGCGACTGCGGGATCCTCGACGATAACGTGGCGCAGGATCCTTTCTTTGTAGGGATGCGTGATATTCAGTCCCCGAAAGCCGTCCTCGCGCGCACGGGTGACGACCTCGTCAAAGCTCAAGCCGAGATCCCCCGGCACCAGCCGCTCATAGGATACGTCGATTCCGCAGAGCCTTGCCGCCACGTGATGCAGGTCCGGCGCGCGTGAGGCGGCGATATTGTCGCCGATGAGGCCGAGACGAACCTTGCTCAAGCAGGCCTCACACTCATGCCGCGGCAAGGCCTGCGGAATGCCGCTGCTTGCTCCCCGGCGCATGCGTTCCAAGTAAATTCCCCGACGTATTGGCAAGTGTGTATGCCACGCAATCCATGATATGCGCAGTCAGGATCTCTTGCGCTGCCTTGGCATCGCGACGCAAGGCGCATTCCAGCAATTTCTGATGCTCCAGCGGAGCAGCGTCGCGGAAAATCACTGCGATCATCAAGTAGCGAACATACTTATCGAACACCGCTGCATGCGCGTCGAGCAAGACCCGCGAGCCGCAGGCAGAGAGCAGCGCCTGGTGAAATTCCGAGTCGTAACGCTTGAGCCCCTCTATATCCTTCTTGTCGCCCGCCTGAATGCGCTTTTCCATCGTCGACAGCTTGTGATAGGCCGCAACAACGCGACCTTCCCAGTCCATGTCGCCGAGCGAGAAAGAACGCTGCAAGGTATGGCATTCGAGCAGCAGCCGAAGGCTTGCAAGCTCTCTGAAATTGTCGGCCGATACCGGCGCAACCTCGAACCCGCGCGCATTCTCCGCAATCACCAAGCCTTCGGATGTCAGCCGGTTGAGCAGTTCGCGCAGCGTGCTGACGCTGATGCCGTAAGACTCCTTCAGCCCTTCGAGCCGCAATTTCTGCGACGGCGCAAGGCGCCCGAAAATGATGTCGTTTCGGAGCCGCCGATAAGCCTTCTCTCCAGCCGTCTCGACCACGCCACCATTCGGTAGATTATTCATCTGGCAAAACCCGGATCATATGATGATCTGGATTTTAACTATTGAGCGGTTCTGCGCAAGCGCCAATTAATCCGGCACCAGAACACTTTTGGAGGAAAGCCTATGCCTCGCATGACACGTCGTTCTCTGATTGCCGGCGGTGCGACGATACTGGCGGTTGCCGCGACCGGGACGGCCGGCGCGCAGACCCGCCAAAAGCTTCGCTTCAGCAGCGCGTTTACGGAATCCGACCTTCGCTCGCAGGCCTACAAGGAATTCGCCGCGGCAATCAAAGACGATTTCGACTTCGAGCCGCACTGGGGTAACACGCTCTTCAAGCAGGGCACCGAGCTGGTCGCCCTGCAACGCGACAATCTCGATCTCTGCAATCTTGCGCCGGCGGACATCTCCAAGCAGATCCCGGCCTGGTCGCTGCTGACTTCGGCATTCCTGTTCCGTGACGCCGACCACATGGTCAAGACTTTCAAGAGCGACATCGGCAACGATTTCATCAAGATGGCGCGCGAACAGCTCGGCATTGAAATTCTGGTGCCGGTCTATTTCGGCTCGCGCAGCGTCAATCTGAAGCCGGACAAGCAGATCAAGACGCCGGCGGATATGGCAGGCATCAAGCTGCGCATGCCGCCTGGGGAGTTTTGGCAGTTCTTGGGTGAATCGCTCGGAGCCAATCCGACGCCCGTCGCCTACGCGGAACTCTATACCGCGCTGCAGACCGGCACCGTCGATGGACAGGACAACCCGGTTGTTGCAAGCCGGCTGATGAAGTTCGACGAGGTGACGACGCAATTCGTCCTCACCAAACATGTCATCGCTTACGACGTCATGTCGATCCGCTCAAAGATCTGGAATGCCATGAAACCGGATCAGCAGGCGAAGTTCCGTGCCGCCGCGGAGAAAATGGCGGCCGAGAACATCAAGCGCTTCGACGCACAGGAGGTGGAGACGCTCGAATATTTCAGGAAGTCCGGTAAAAAGGTGTACACCCCGGATGTGAACGCCTTCCGCACTTACGCGCAAAAGAAATATGTCGACAAATACGGCAGCGATTGGCCGAAGGGCGCGCTCGAGAAAATCAACGCGATCACCTGACGAAGCCAATCGAAACCGATATCCGGCCGGCCTGCCCTGGCCGGCCGGATTCCAGCACCTGACACAGCCGATGAATGCGCTGTTCACCAGCATCGGATCGTGGCTTCGCCGTCGCGCCGAAAATGTCGCGGTCATGTTCCTGTGCGTGATGTTCGCGACGTTCATCATCCAGGTTTTTGCGCGTTACGCGCTCAACAATCCCGTCGGATGGTCGGAAGAAGTCATCATCACGATGTGGTTGTGGACGATCCTGTGGGGCGCGGCCTTCATCCTGCGTGAAACAGACGAAATCCGGTTCGACATCGTCTATTCGGTCGTGTCAGACCGCACCCGGCGGATATTCACCGTCCTGACCGGAATTGCGCTGGTCGCGCTCTACGCGATCTCGCTGCCGGCGGCGTACAGTTATGTCAGCTTCATGAAGGTAGAGCGCTCCGCCTATCTCAAAATTCCGATCAACTGGCTCTATAGCGTTTTCATCATCTTCAGCATCGCCTGCATCGTTCGCTATTGCTGGCTCGTTTGGCGAGCGATCGGCAAGCCGCGCCCGCCGCAGATCGACCCCGCCCGGCGACCCGAATGACGATGCCGTCGCCCTTCGCTTTGTGCGTATTTGCCATCGTATCGCTGGGCGCGCTCGGCCTGCCGATCGGCCACGCCATGATCGCCGGCTCGATCCTCTATCTGCTACTCGCCGGACTCGATCTTGGCACCGCGGCCGAGCAAATCCTCAATGGGCTGTTCAATTCATATGTGCTGCTGGCAATCCCATTGTTCATTCTCGCCGCCGACCTGATGAATATCGGCAGCCTCACCGACAAGCTGTTGCGCTTCTGCCTCGTGCTGGTCGGTCGATTGCGCGGCGGTCTCGGCCACGTCAATCTGGTCGCGAGCATGATCTTTGCCGGCATGTCGGGTTCGGCAATAGCGGACGCCGTCGGCATCGGCCGCATCATCATCGGTATGATGACCACGGGCGGTCGCTACCCGGTCGCTTATTCCGGGGCAATCACCGCATCCGCGGCAATAATCGGCCCGATCATTCCGCCCTCCATCCCGATGGTGCTCTACGCGCTCGTTTCCGACACCTCGATCGGCTACCTGTTTCTCGGCGGCGTGGTGCCGGGCGTGCTGCTCGGCACCGCTTTCATGGCAATCAATGCCGTTATCGCGCGGCGGCGCAAATTCCCTTTTGAGCCGCCTGTGCCCGCACGCGAAATTCCGCGCATCACGCTGCGGGCATTCCCGGCACTGCTTCTCCCGGTCATCCTTCTCGTTGGCATCTATGGGGGCGTCATGACCCCGACGGAGGCCGCCGCTGCGGCTGCAGCCTACGCGCTGTTCGCGGCGACGGTGATTTATCGCGCCGTGACATGGCGGGCGCTTTACGACGCCCTCCTCACGAGCGGCAAGGCAACGACTTCGATCGGCATGCTGATCGCCGGCGCGCTGGTCTTTAATTATGTCGTCACGATCGAGCAAATTCCGGCATCGCTCGCCCGCCTGATGGCGGGACAGGAATTCTCCGCGCTCGGGTTCATGCTCGTCGTCAATATCGTCTTGCTTTTGCTCGGCTGCCTTCTCGAGGGATCGACCATTCTCCTGGTCGTCATCCCGATCTTTCTCCCCACTGCGAAGGCGCTCGGCATCGATCCGGTCTATTTCGGCGTGGTTGCCGTCGTCAACATCATGATCGGTCTGCTCACCCCGCCATACGGCCTGCTACTCTTCGTGATTGCCAATATGACCCGGCAACCGCTCAGCGCGATCGTTCGCGAAGCCGCGCCGTTCATTATCATGGCCGTCGCGGTACTCGCTTTCATCATCGCATTCCCCGACTCGGTCCTGTGGTTGCCGCGGCTGTGGGGCTACAAAGGCTGAGGCCATGAAACCGATTTACGTCCTCAACGGTCCCAACCTCAATCGCCTCGGCACCCGCGAACCGGCAATCTACGGCAAGGCGACTCTCGCGGATGTCGAGCAGTTGTGTCGCGACGCCGCCGGCGCCCGTCCGATCGAATTCCGCCAGTCGAATGCGGAATCCGAGATCATTGGTTGGGTTCACGAGGCAATCGACAGGGGCGCCGGCATCGTCATCAATCCAGCCGCCTTCACCTTCACTTCGATTGCGATCCTCGATGCGCTGAAAATGTTCGAGGGTCCGATCATCGAACTCCACATTTCCAACATTCACAAACGGGAGCCCTACTATCATCATTCTTACGTCTCGAAGGTTGCGACGGCGGTGATCGCAGGCCTCGGCGCGCAAGGCTATTTCATTGCCACCCGATATATCTGCGACCTGACGAAGTGATACGCGCGGGCTGCGTCTGCGCGGATTTTTTTCCTTTCTCCTGGAGTAAGTTCCTCTGGAGCTGTGGGCGCCTTTCCGACCGCTCGTCGTCCCTTGCGAAGGGGCGCAGGACAATTGCAGGCGCCGCCCTCCGGACCGCCGCAAGCGCCCTTTCGGCCTGCGGGGGGACTTTTTGCCGCTTCGGAGGGTTTTGCGGGGTGCAGCCGCGGGGATATGGGCTACAATCCGCCCACCCCGGTCGCCTGCCTGCGGGCTGCTGGAAAAAAGACCACGTCGAGGGAGAAACACATGGCACTGAAACGAACCTACCTGCTGGCCGCCTCGGCCGCCGCGCTGGTGACTGCGCTCGCCGTATCCGGCATGCAGCCCGCCGATGCCCAGGAACGCAAGTCCATCCGCTGGTCGACCTCCAGCGTCGATTCCTACGGCTACAAGATTGCGGCCCAGATGGTGAAAATCGCCGAAGAGGCGCTCGGTGGCGAATACACGATCACGGTCAATCCCTATCCGTCCACGACCGGCGCCATGAAGGCGGCAATGGATGGAACCGGCGAGATCGGCTACACCGCCGATGTCGGCATGACACAGCTGTATGCGGGCGAAGGCGGCTTCAAGGACTACAAGCCGGGCAAGGGCCAGCTCGTCCACACTTGGTATGCCTATCCGATGGAATCGTTCATGGCGGTGCCGGCCGACAAGGCGGCCGACTACAAGTGCCTGAAAGATCTCAACGGCAAGCCGACCTTCTTCACGCCGGCCGGCTTCATGAACTGGCTGAATTTCCAGCGCATGTACAAGGCGCTCGGCTACGACTTCAAGCACGTGCAGATCGATCCCAAGACACAGGCTGACGCGCTGAAGGGCGGGACGATCGTCGGCTCGGTCGCCTATACGACCGCCGGCCGTTCGCTGGCGCCGTACTGGAAAGAGACCGAAGTGCGCATGGAAGTGAAAGTGGTCAATCCGTGTCCGGACGAAGTGGCCAAGCTCAAGTCCGCCGGCCTGACCATCGCCGAAGTCAGTCCGACTGTGTTTGCCAAGGACGTGGGCGTGCAGCAGATCCAGGGCGTGCCGATCCTGTTCGGCTACAATATGCGCGCCGACATGCCCGAGGACGTGGTCTACAAGATGGTCAGCGCGTTCTACAAGAACCGCGAAGCGCTGGCGAAAGCCGAGCCCGGCTTTACCCCGATGGCGAAGGACTTCATCGGCATGCAGGTCAATGGCATCAAGGCCAATCCGCAGGTACCGGTCCATGCCGGCCTCGCCAAGTTCCTGAAGGAGCACAAGGCCTGGGACAACAGCTGGAAGATCGCGGCCAGCAGCAGCTGATTGTATTCGCGACATGGCAGGGCGGGCGCCTGAATTCAGGCTCCCGCCCTTTCTGTCGGACCGGATTTTCGTCGGGACAATCGCAGACGAGACGCACAAGGCGCCACCGGCCGCAGCGGCCGGTCGGCAAGGATAACCGGCGCCGCAGGAGATGCGCCGCGCCATGGCCGGGAAAATAACAAATACGCGAACCAACTAAACGCGAACCAACAAGAAACGCACCAACAAGAAACGAACCAACCAGAAGCGAACGAACGAGCCACAAGCTGCAGGGGGGACGGCCATGTCCGGTCGTACGTTGAAGTCTTACGCCAATCTTTCCAATCTGATCCTGGTCTTTGCCCTGATCCAGTTTGTGTGGCTGGCTTGGTATTTCTACACGGGATTCGGCGGACCGCAGGAACTCGTCGCGCATGTGATGTCGATTGCGCTGATCCTGCAGATCCTGTTCATGTATCGCGACGGCTATCTTTATCCCTGGCTGCCGGCGCGCGCCAACCATATCATCGTCGCCGTCTATGTCGGCATCTGCATCTATGCGTTCATTCATTTCTGGCGCGAGTTCGAGCAGATCGCGATCTATCGTCAGGGCTCCTATACCCAGCAGGACTTCTTCGTCGGGTTGCTGGTCTTCCTTCTGGTCATGGAGCTGTCGCGCCTCGCCCACCCGATCCTGTTCTGGATCAATCTCACGCTCGTCGTCTACACAATCTGGGGTTATCTCAGCCCGCTGGACTTTTTCTGGCATCCGGGCGCCTCGTTCTATCGCGTAGTGACCTCCAGCACGGTCGAGTTCTCCACCGGCATCTACGGCATCTACGGCCAGCTCGCGTTGACCCTGATCGCCGCTTTTCTTCTGCTGGCTGCGGCGGCGCGCGGCTTCGGCGCGCAATCCGCCATGATCAACGTCATGCGCCGCCTTGCCGGCCGCTCGCGGCAGATGGTGCCGCAAACCGCAGTGATGGGATCGCTGTCGGTAGGCATGATCTCGGGCAGCGGCTCGGCCAATGCCGTGGTGGTCGGCAGCATCACCATCCCGCTGATGAAACGATATGGCGTTCCCGGCACATTCGCGGGCGCAGTGGAAACCGCCGCATCGATGGGCGGCCTGCTGATGCCGCCGCTGATGGGCGTGGGCGCATTCCTGATGTCGGAATTTCTCGGCGTGCCCTACTGGGACGTGGTCGTGCGCGGCTTCTCGCTCGCCTTCGTCTATTACGTCTCCCTCGCCTTCGCCGTCTATCTGCTATGCGTGCGCCTGCTTCCGCAGGATACGGTCGCCGCCCCCAAGGTTCCGCTCTACGAGCAAGTGAAGACCTCCATCTTCTTCGGCGCTGTGCTGTTCCTGATCTATCTCATGGGCTATGCCGGTCTCGGCGAATTGCTGGCCGCCATCTATACGGCCGGCTTCATGTTCGCGTTGCTGCTGGTCGCGTTCCTGTATTTCAAATTCGTGCTGCACGATCCGCTGGTCAAGGACGAGACATTGCTCGGCAATATCCGGCTCAGTCTGGAAACCCACGCCGACATGACGTCCTACCTGACGCTGCTGCTGGCGACGCTCGGCATCATGATCGGGCTGTTTACCGTCACCGGCTTCATCAACCGCATGGGAGCGACCCTGCTCGACCTCGGCGCCTGGAACATTATGGCGATGATCGCCATGGCCTATGTGTTCGGCTGGCTGGTCGGTGCCGGCCTGCCGCCGACGGCGACCTACATCATCGGTGCGGTGATTATCGTCGGCCCAATGCGCGAACTGGGCGTCAACCCCTGGGTCGCGCATTTCTTCGTATTCCTGCTCTCGGTCTGGGGCGAATTGTCACCGCCGACGTCGCTGACCGCCGCGGTCTCCGCCCGCATCGCGGAGGCCTCGTTCATGCGGACGATGTGGGAGGCGCTGAAAATCTGCCTGCCGATCACGCTGATGACCTTCGCAATCTTCACCCGTTCGGAAATGATCGTTAATCCCGGCTGGACCCAGGTGACGAATACGATTGCGGTCGCGATCGGAACCTGCGGCATCGCGTTGGCCATGTTCGGCCGCTTCACCCGTGCCTGGCCGATCGATGCGCTGTTGCGTATCGGCATCGCCCTGATATCGGGCGTCGTGCTGTTCCATCCCAACGACACCGTGGCGCTGGCGACCAGCCCGCTCGTGCTGATCGCCCTGGTGGCGGGCGTGTGGCGGCACCGTATCGTCGCGCCGCCCAAAGATCTGGCACTGGACCTGCCCGCCGACGGCAACCAGGACGATCTCAACGCATTGGTGATGGAAGCCAAACGCGAGGTGTGAGCGCCTTCAACCGGCGGCACACCGCGCTACCGATGCAAAGGGCCGCATGCGCGGCCCTTTGTGCGTCCGTGCCGGGCCCGGTCGTCTATTCGAAGCGTGCCGCGATGCTGCCCAGACCCATCGCGCGCGCCATCTGCAGCGCATTGCGCCTCTGGTCCTCGTCCAGCGTCTTCAGAAGCGGCTGCGCCGCCGACACCAGGCGCTTGATCGAGGCAGCATTGCCCGCCAGATCGCCGGCGCGGGCGCCCAGATCCTGAATGAACCCCCCGGCACTCGCCTGCACGATCGACCGCCGCTGCGCCACCTCGCGCAAAGCCGCCTCCACGCGCGGCCAGTGCCGTGCCTGCTCAGGGGTCAGGCGCAGCACCGCCTTGGCCCGGGCGATCTTGGATTCCACCTCCGCCTGTCCGTGCAACTGCAGGACATCGCGTGCATTCGTCGAACCTGTAATTTCCCCGGCAAAAGCCAAAGACGATCCCGTGACCGTGAGCGCCATCGCGCCCACGAGTGCTGCCTTCCACATGCAGGACTCCGGTGCTGAATTTGTTTGCTGCATCGCCGAATACACGACAGGGCCATGACAAACAACTGCAAACCGAAAGGTTCCGCATCGACAATAATCACTTAATTTTACAATAGCTTGCGAGAAATTCGGGCACTCGGAGGCCAAAAACCGGTCAATTGTGCGGCAGCGAAATGACCGCCGCAATGCCGGCCCCGCAAGGGCGCCGTTTCCGACTTCTCGCGATTGCACCGACGCTCCCTGCCGCCGGCGAATTTCGGCGGCGCGCGGCGGCCCGTGCTTTTCCCCGCCCTCTGTAAGGGACGCAAGACAAAGCCCCCGGAGCGCTGCTCCGGGGGCCGGCCTTGGCCGCGGGAACGGCTATTGCGCGGCGTGCTGGGCGTGCATGCGCACGCCGCGCGCCAGGAGCTTGTTCAGGGCCGACAGATAAGCCTTGGCCGAGGCCACCAGCGTGTCGGGGTCGGCGCCGCGCGCGGTGACCGAATGGTCGCCCTGCGCCAGCCGCACCGACACTTCCGCTTGCGCGTCGGTTCCCTCGGTCACCGCATGCACCTGATAAAGCTCGAGCATCGCCTCGTGCGGGATCAGCGCCTTGATGCAATTGAACGTGGCGTCGACCGGGCCGTTTCCGGTCGCCTGCACGGTCTGATGCTTGCCGTCCACGTCGAGCGTCAGCGTCGCCGATTGCGGCCCCATCGTTCCGGCGATCACGGTCAGCGACACGAGCTTGATGCGATCCTGCGCGGTGGCGATTTCCTCGTCGACCAGCGCCTCGATGTCTTCGTCGTAGACATGCTTCTTGCGGTCGGCGAGCGCCTTGAACCGCACAAAGGCATCCTCCAGCTGATTGCCTGCGAGCTTGTAGCCCAGTTCTTCCAGCTTGTGCACGAAGGCGTGCCGTCCCGAATGCTTGCCCATCACCAGCGAGGTCTGCTTCACGCCGACCGATTCCGGCGTCATGATCTCGTAGGTCTGGGTGTTCTTCAGCATGCCGTCCTGGTGAATGCCCGACTCATGCGCGAATGCATTGCGGCCGACGATCGCCTTGTTGTACTGCACCGGGAACGAGGTCGCCGCCGAAACGAGCTTGGAGGCACGCGTCAGCATCGTTGCGTCGATACCGGTCCAGAACGGCAGCACGTCGTTGCGCGTGCGGATCGCCATCACGATTTCTTCCAGCGCGGCATTTCCGGCGCGCTCGCCAATGCCGTTGATCGTGCATTCGATCTGGCGCACGCCCGCCTTGGCCGCGGCCAGCGAATTGGCCACCGCCATGCCGAGATCGTTGTGGCAATGCGCGGAGAAGCGGGCCTTGTCGGCGTTCGGCACGCGTTCGCGCAACATCGCAAACAGCGCGAAATATTCCTCCGGCACGGTGTAGCCGACTGTGTCGGGAATGTTGACGGTGGTGGCGCCGGCCTTGATCGCGGCCTCGACGCAGCGGCAGAGAAAATCGTGCTCGGTGCGCGTTGCATCCTCCGCCGACCATTCGACATCGTCGGTATAGCCGCGCGCCCGCGTCACCTGGGCGACCACCATCTCGTAGACTTCGTGCGGCTCCTTCTGGAGCTTGTATTTCATGTGCACCGGCGAGGTAGAGATGAAGGTGTGGATGCGCTTGCGCTTCGCCGGCTTGATCGCCTCCGCGCAGCGGTCGATGTCCTTGGGCGCGGCGCGGGACAGGCCGCAGATCACCGCATTCCTGGAACGCTGCGCAATCTCATGCACGGCGGCGAAGTCGCCTTCCGATGCGATCGGAAATCCGGCCTCGATGATGTCCACGCCCATTTCGTCGAGCAGGGCGGCCACTTCGAGCTTCTCTTCGAAGGTCATGGTCGCGCCCGGGCATTGCTCGCCGTCGCGCAAGGTGGTGTCGAATATGACGACGCGGTCCTGCTCGGACTGGTTCTGCGCGGTCATCGGGAAATTCCTTCTTCTCGAATGCGCCTCGGCGGGCGCTCATTGGGGTTTGCCTGCAACCGCCCCCTGAGTGCCCAGGCACATTGGCCCGGCCGGCCCTCAGGGGCAGGTAAGAAGAAGCAGACCGCCAAGAATGAGGGAGGCACCGGATGCGGCGGGAGCCGTCCGGGTCGTCGCGCGCAGATCGAAGCGCTGAGACATTGCCAAAAACCCTCAAAAACCGGCCTTCAGGGTCGCCCAGATTGGTAAACCGGGGGTAAAGGACGGTCGATGGGCCTTGTCTTAGCGGATCGGCGGCCGGTTCGGCAAGGGCGGTGGCAAGGGTACGGGCATGGGTGCCGGCAAGGCCTGTCTCGGGAGGCTGCCGGTTGAAGCCGGCATCGGTCGGGCCCGTCAGCCCCGTCGGGCCCGCTCAGATCGCGGCTACGTCGATTTTCCGCATGCTCACATTACGTCGAATGCGTGCTTGGCTTCGGCGGCGCCTGCGGCCGATCCGGCGCGCGCTTTTCAGAGGCAACCATACAATGCGCCGATCCCTGCCGCCTTTTCGAAACCCAACGCTGGACACTATCGGGCCGCTGTCGGCACTGCTTTTTACGGCCGGCCCGGGCGCCGTGATCGGGGCAACGACCCGCTCCCGAAAGCCCCTATCAAATCGACGAACGACAGCGTCGTCGATGCGGATTCCGGTTCGCGCGAGAATTCCACCGCAATGCAAGCCTGGAGCCCCGGCCCCGATTTCGCAAAAGCCGAAAGAGCTCCGCGCACTTCGGAGGCGCCGGCCGATCGACGATCAGCGCGAGTCGTACCGGATTTCGAGGCGTTCCTCCGGCCGCGGGGCGCGCGGCTTGCTTCCCGGCGCGGTGTCCTGAACCTCGTCGGTCGCAAACCATTCCGAATACACCGCCGCGCTGGGCCGCGCCGCGACCCGCATCGTGAACAGATGGTTCGGTCCGCCGCCGATGCGCATGACCAGGATGCGCTTGCGCTCCGCATAGCGGATCACGCATCGGCCGGACAGGATGTAGCGATCTCCCTGCTGCGTCAGTCCGTGCGGATATGCATGGATCGAGCATTCGGGATTTTCCTTGGCGCTGCGCAGCTCCATTCCGATCGTGACGCCGGCCGGCGAAGGGGCGCCCGCCGGCAGGCGAACTTGGAAGCCGATCGAGTAAGTGTCTCCGTAGCTGTCAAGTCGGTCCCAGGTGCGGATCGATTCGAACAGAAATCCGCTTAGCGCGAGAACGCCGATCGCGAGCAGAGGCAGGCCGAATGCAAGTTTCTGCCTGCGAGGATCGCCGGACAGTTTCTGTGAGAGCCAAAAGCCGGCGATCCCGCCAAGTCCCGCGCCCATCGGCCCCGCGAACAGGACGCCGAAAATCGCGGAACTGCCTTCGATGTTCTGAAATCCGAACAGCGGCCCCAATTCCGTGCCGATAACGGCAGCGGTGGCAAATCCGATCAATGTCCAGAGGATGACGAGCAATGCGGTCATGATGGACCTTGGGTCGCACCGGCACGCCGAAAGGTTCGACTTGCAGATACGGACGTTGGCGACGTCCAGATCCGGACCGAGCCGGTTCGATTGTTCGCCGCAGTGCAAGCGGGTGCTTTTCGCGCCGGGCGAATCCCGGTTCGCGGGGCGATGACGCATCAAGGCAATCCTGACGCCCCGGTCCTGACCCGTCCGGTCCGGAAAGGCCTAATCGCGCGCGCGCCTGCCGTTCTCCGCCTCAAGCGCCGAGCGCACTTTCTTCAGCGCCGCCGGCGAGTGCCCGCCATCGCGCGGAAAAGCGAGATCGAGGCGCTCCAGCGCCTCCACCAATGCGGTGGAGACCACGAGCCGCGCGAACCATTTGTGGTCTGCGGGAACCACGAACCAGGGCGCCTCCGGAATGGACGTGTGCCGGATCATATCCTGATAGGCCGCCATGTAGCGGTCCCACAATTTGCGCTCCTCGACGTCGCCCATGTCGAACTTCCACCGCTTGTGCGGCTGGTCGAGCCGGTCGAGAAAACGCCGGCGCTGCTCCTCTTTGGAGATGCGCAGGTGGAATTTCAGCACCACCGTTCCGCTGCGCGCAAGGTGACGTTCGAAGGCGCAGATGTCCTCGAACCGCTCCTTCCAGATGTTCTTCGTCACCAGCCGCGGCGGCAGCTTCTGCTTGACGAGAAATTCCGGATGCACGCGCACGACAAGGCATTCCTCGTAATGCGAGCGGTTGAATATGCCGATGCGCCCGCGTTCGGGCAGCCGCTTTGCGATGCGCCACAGAAAGTCGTGGTCCAGTTCTTCCGCGTTCGGTGCCTTGAACGCATGGACCTGACAGCCCATCGGGTTCACGCCATAGAGCACGTGCTCGACAATTCCGTCCTTGCCGGCGGCGTCCATGCCCTGCAGCACGATCAGCACCGACCAGGCGTCGGTGGCATAAAGCCGTTCCTGCAGGTCGGCCAGCCGCCGGGAATAGCCGGCAAGGATTTTCTTTGCCTCGTCCTTGCCGATGCCGAGTCCGCCGGTATCGGCCGGATCGTAGTCGGCAAGCCTGAACGCGGCCGGCCGGCTGACGCGATAGCGCTTGGCCAGATTGTCGATTTTCATCGGTCCCCCCGCTCGCGCCATTCATACAGCAGAAAAGCGCGGATGAAATCCGGCATTCGCTCGCTCAGGTCGGCCGGACCGCGGGCGACATGGATGCCCGCCAGTTCCGGATGCGCCTGCCGCGCCAGGTTGGCGGCAATGCGATCGCAAAGCAGATCGGCAGGAAGGGTCGAACGCATGCGCTTGAGCAGGCCGATGCGCGGACCGGACGGCACCGCATACCAGTGCGGATCGATCGCGAAAGCGCCCGGTTCGAGGCCGGTCTCCTCTTCCACCTCGCGCCTGACGCTGCCCTCCAGATCGACCGTCTCGCCCGCAATGTCGGAGGGATCGGGCGTGCCGCCGGGAAAATAGATTCTGCCGGCATTGGCGGTGTCCGCGTGCATGATGCCAAGCAGGAACGCACCGTCCGCCGCCTGGATCGCGCCGAGCGCGAAGCAGTTCGCAATCGCCGGATCGGGGCAGTTCCAGTCGCGCCAGGCGATGAAGCTGGCAAAGTCGGTCTGCAGATAGGCGGCGCTCAGCCTGTCGGCCTGCAGACGAAGCTCGTGCGCGAGCAGTACCGGCCCGTTCCACAGGCCCGGCGTCGCTTCGCGCAGTCTGCGGAAATGCGCATCGATTCGCTCGCGCTCGCGCACGGCGAAGTCCCAGCTGCGCTGCCGGTAGCGCAGATCGAGGTTGCGGATCCGGACTACCGGCGGCAGCGCGCTCACGCCTCCAGCCTGCCTTCCATCACGATCACCGCACCGCCGCCGATCTGCGAGGCGGCGAGCCGGCCGCCGCGCATCGTCACGGTCAGCGCGATCAGGCTGGGCCGGCCCATTTCCAGCCCCTGCTCGATCCGGATGCTGTGGTCGCCGTCCGCCATGCCGCGCGACGCGAGCAGGCCGGCGAAGGAGGCGGCGGCAGAACCGGTCGCCGGGTCTTCGGGAATACCCATACCGGGAGCGAACATCCGCACCCGATAGTCGATGTCCGGCGCCGACGTTTGCGCGCAATAGAGGTAGACCTTGCCCGGCCCGTCGATGCCCAGCACCGGCTCGAAACGCGCCGGGTCCGGCCGCGCCTGCGCCAGCGCATCGCGGCTGCGCACCGGCACATAAGTAAAGGCCATGCCGGTCGACCAGCGCGCCGGTGCATGGCCGTCGAATCCGATCTCCTCCGGCGCAAGCGAGACGGCCGCCGCGATCTCCTTCGCATCCGGCGCCTTGCCGGCATCGACGGGGAGGCTTGGAACGTCAAACCGCGCCTCGCCCAGACGCTCCGATCTCATGACAGCACGGCACGCGACCGGCCCGATCTTTTCCTCCACCACGAAATCTTGCGCGGCGGCGGCGCCGTCGAGATGCGCCAGCAGCACCGCCGTGCCGACGGTGGGATGGCCGGCGAAGACCAGCTCCGCCGTCGGCGTAAAAATACGCAGGCGGGCGCGGTGCGCGACATTGTCGGGCGGATGCACAAACACGGTTTCCGGAAAATTGAACTCGCGCGCGATTGCCTGCATCGTCGCAGTGTCGAGTCCCTCCGGCTCGGTCACCACCGCCAGCGGATTGCCGGCGAATGGCCGGTCGGTAAAGACATCGAGGGTAAAGAACTTGCGTTGCATGCGGCCTCACACCCGTTCCGGTTCGAATGACGTGGTGGGATTGACGATCTCCTCCTGCGCATCGACCAGCAGGATTTCGCGCGAATGTCTCTCCGCCGTCAGCCTGAGAATGCCGTAGATCGACGATGCGGCCGCCGACAGCGCCTTTGCCAGTTCGTTGGTGCGCAGGTAATGGGCGAAGAACAGGGCGGCAATGGCGTCGCCCGCCCCGTTCACGGTCAGCGGCAGCCGCGGCGTGCGTACGCGGTGGCGGCCGGTGGCGTCGGAGGCGAGCAGGTCGATGCAATCCGCCGGGGTGTCGCCGGTATGCAGCGAAGTGACGAGGATAACGCGCGGGCCGAGCGCATGCAGGCGGTCGACCGCCTCGCACGCGGTCGCCAGCGTCGCAGTCGGCAAGCCGGACAGATGCTCCAGTTCGAACTGGTTCGGCGTGACCACGTCGGCGGCGCGGAGCGCACGCTCGCGCATGAATTCCGGTATCCCCGGACGCACGAACACGCCGCGGCCCACATCTCCGATCACCGGATCGCAGCAATAGCGTGCCGCCGGATTGGCCCGCCGTACCCGCAGCACCGCGTCGAGGATCGCCTCTCCGGTCTCCGCCGAGCCCATATAGCCGGAGAGCACGCCGTCGCAATGCCGCAGGACGCCGCGCTCGGCGATCCCCGATACGACGTCGCGGATCAGCCGCGCATCGAACACAGCCCCGCTCCAGGAGCCGTAGCCGGTGTGATTGGAGAACTGCACGGTATGGACCGGCCACACTTCGACGCCGAGCCGCTGCAGCGGAAAGGTCGCCGCGGCATTGCCGACATGGCCGTAGGCGACATGCGACTGGATCGAGAGCAGATTCATGGCCCCAAATTACAACACCCTCCCCCGTGCGGGAGAGGGTGTTGCCATGATTTGATATGATCGATCGCGCGAGGAAAAGCGATCAATTGGTCTTGTGCGCGGCCTCGACGAACTTGTTGGTGTAGGTCTTGGACAGGTCGATATTGGCCTTGGCCACCGCCTCCGACGACTGGCTGAACACGTCCAGCACCGCCTTGGCCCCCTTGGGATCCATCAGGCCGGTCTCCGAATACATCGGCAGCGTATTCTTCAGCGCGGCGAGATACAGCGCCTTGTCCGCGCCGACGTAATTCTCCGGCACCCTGGCCATGATCTCTTCCGGGGTCTTGGAGTGAATCCACTTCAGCGTGCGCACGATCGCGGTGGCCATCGCCTGCGCCGCCTTCGGGTTCTTCTCGATCCAGTCCGCCTTGGTGTAAAGGGCGCCGCCCGGATATTCGCCGCCGAACACGTCGAGCGTGTCCTTCTGCGTGCGGGTGTCGGCGAGAATTCGCAGATCCTTGTTCTTGCCCTGCAGCAGCGTCACCGAAGGATCGAGCATTACCGCCGCTTCGATCTGGCCCTGCTCCATTGCCGCAATCGCACTCGCGCCGAGCCCGATGCCGATCACCCCGACCGAGGCCGGATCGACGCCGTTCTTCTTCAGGATGAATTTCAGGAAGTAGTCGGTCGACGAGCCCGGCGCGCTCACGCCGACCTTCATGTTGGCGAGATCCTTCACCGACTTGATCTTGTCGGTGTGCTTGGGCGAGACGACCAGCGCCAGTCCCGGGTAGCGGTCATAGACGACGAAGGACTGAAGGTGCTGTCCCTTGGCGGCGAGATTGACGCAATGATCGAAATAGCCGGACACGACGTCGGCGGAGCCGCCGAGCACCGCGGTCAGCGCCTGCGAGCCGCCCTTGAAGTCGACCATCTCGACATCGACGCCGGCCTTTTTGAACTCGCCGAGTTCCTGCGCCAGCACGGTCGGCAGGTAGCACAGGCAGGCGGCGCCGCCGATGGCGAGCGTGACCTTCTGCTGCTGCGCGACCGCCGCGCCCGCAGTCAGGGTCAGCGCCGCCACGCCGATCGCAAGCCGGCGGGTCAGTTTTCGTATCATGGGTGTCCTCCTTATTTGGCGGTCCGCGGGTTCCACCCTGCGGCGCGCCTTATGCAACGACGATAATTCAGGCAGGCCGGGTCTGGAAAGCCTCAGGTACGGGTTTCGGCGGCAACCGGCCGCCAGACCAGAAGCCGGCGCTCGACCAGGGTCACCATGCTGTCGATCAGGATCACGAAAGCGGCCAGCACGAACATGCCGGCAAACACACCTGCGATGTCGAAGGTCATTTCCGCCTGCAAAATGATGTAACCGAGGCCGGCGGCGGAACCCAGATATTCGCCCACCACTGCGCCCACCACGGCGAACCCGACCGAGGTGTGCAGGGACGAGAACATCCACGACAGCGCCGAGGGCCAGTAGACGTGGCGCATGAGCTGGCGCTCGTTCATGCCGAGCATGCGGGCATTGGCGAGCACGGTCGGGCTCACTTCCTTCACGCCCTGGTAGACGTTAAAGAACACGATGAAGAAGACGAGAGTAACGCCGAGCGCGACTTTCGACCAGATGCCGAGCCCGAACCAGAGCGTGAAGATCGGCGCCAGCACGATGCGCGGCAGCGCGTTGAACATTTTCACGTAAGGGTCGAACACGGCGGCGACGCGCGGTTGCCGCGCGAACCAGAAGCCGACCAGCACACCGGCGACGGAGCCGAGCACGAAAGCGAGCGTCGCTTCGGTGAGCGTGATCCACAGGTGGCGCCATATGGTGCCCTCCGAGAACCATTTGACGATGCGCTCGATCACATCGAGCGGCGTGGAGAAAAAGAAGGGAGGGAACAGCGGCTTGCCGTCGCTGAGCGGCACCGTGGTGAGCAGGTGCCACAGCAGGAAGGCGATCACCGCCACCATGATTTGCAGCAGGATGAGGGTGAGCCTGTTCATCATCCGCCCCCTGTCTGCGCATAGCCCTTGACGACTTCGTCCTTCATCGTTTGCCAGATTTCCCGATGCAGGCGATGGAAGGCGGGTTCGAGCTTGACTTCGGCGATATCGCGCGGCCGCGGCAGCTTGACCTCCCAGTCGCCGATGATGCGGGCGGCCGGGCCCGCCGACATGATCACGACGCGGTCGGACAGCGCGATCGCCTCTTCCAGATCGTGGGTGACGAACAGCACTGCCTTGCGATCGGCGCTCCACAGGTCGAGCAGCAGGTTGCCCATAATCTGCCGCGTTTGCGCATCGAGCGGACCGAACGGCTCGTCCATGAGCAGGATTTTCGGATCGCGGATCAGCACCTGCGCCAGCCCGACACGCTTGCGCTGGCCGCCCGAGAGCATGTGCGGATAGCGCGCACCGAAGGCGCCGAGGCCCACGCGGGTCAGCCAGTCGAGCGCACGCGCGCGCGCCTCCCGTGCGGCGACGCCGGCGGTCTCCAGCCCGATGGCCACATTGTCGAGCGCGGTCTTCCAGGGGAACAGCGCTTCGGCCTGAAACAGATAGCCCGCCTGCACATTCAGTCCGTTCAGGTTGCTGCCATAGATCGACACCGAGCCGGAGCTTGGCGCCAGCAGCCCGGCGGCGACGTTGAGCAGAGTGGATTTTCCGCAGCCGGTCGGCCCGACAATGGAAACGAACTCGCCGTCGGCCACGGTGAGGCTCGCCCGTTCGACCGCGGTGTAGACCGCGCCGCGGTTGAGATGGAAAGAGATCGTGACGGCAGACAAGTCGACTGCCGACGCCCGCGTCTGCGCCGCTCCGGTTGCTTCCATCCCCGAATCCCGTGCCGGCCACGCCGGCCGGTCTTGATTGGCAATTAGGTTAGCGTTGCTGACCTTTCCTCACAACGGCCAAGTCGCCGCATGAAAGGCTGCCGGCAACCCGTCACCTGATCAGGCCGGCATCGATCAACAGGCGGTTGAACCGGCGCGCCTCCGCCCCGTCGCGGCAATCGTAGAACGAATGCGGGCAGCGCTGCAGGATCGCTTTCTGCTCGGCAAAGGTGGCATCGAGCGGCAGCCCGGCGGCCTCCAGGATGGCGAGCGGCAGATAGGGCGCGTCGAGTTCCTCGCGTGCGGAACCGGTGTCGACGGGGCGGAAATTGACCGCGTCGACGGTGTAATAGGTGCGGAAATAGCGCGGATCGCGCTGCATGATGCTGCGCGAGACATCGGCAAAATCGCGTTCCGGCTCGATCATCTTCGAGGAAATGTAGGGCTGGTGGTCGCCGAAGCGTACGATCAGAAACGGCTCGCGCGGATATTTGCGGCGCAGCGTGGCGACGAATTCGCGATAGTCCTGCGCGCTCATCGTCTGGCGGCGGATATATTCGTCGAACTCGATGCCGTTGCCTGGATCGCGCCAGTCCGGCGTCAGTTCGGGCGCGAAGCGCCTATCCCAGGGAAAATGATTGGCGACCGTATAGACGAAAAGAAAATGCGGGCGGTCGTCGCGGCGCCTGTCGAGAATCCGCAGCGCCTGATCGTAATAGAAGCGATCCGGCTCCACGTCGCCGGCGCGCATCTCCCGGGAATCGATCATGCGCGCGACGCCGGCGCTGTGCTGGAAGGCGCGCGCGCTCAGGAAGGATCCCGGTGCGGGATAGAGGCTCACGGTGTTGTAGCCGCAGCGGCGCAGTGCATTGGGCAGGCCGCGCTCGACGCGGCCGGCGGCGATGCGCGTGACATAGAACATCAGCTTGCCGAACGAGCGCGCCGAAAGGCCGGTAAGCACGTTAAACTCGGTATACCAGGTCGGGCCGCCGGTGCCCTCCACCGCCAGCGTCCGGAATTTTCCGTCATACGAGCGGAAATGCTCGCGATAGCCGGCCGGCACCCGCATGCCGGGAAGACCGCTGACGTCGAAGCTGGATTCGTCGAGCACCAGTACGATATGCGGCCGCACGCGCACCCCCGCGCAATCGCCGGCCATGCCCTGCGGCAGCCCTGTATCGGCCGTGCGCTCCGCATCGATCCAGCCCAGCGTGGTGAGCTGCGTCACCGACAGAATGCCGGAGCGCACGAAGCTGGAGATATGATTGTTGCCCTGGAACGGCTCCCAGGGCTGCTCCGGCACGCTGAGCGACAGCCCGGCAATCGCGGTCATGCAGCCGGCCGCGCCGAGCGATGCCACGCGGCGGCGCATGCGGAACGGATCGAGCCTCCACAGGAACACCAGGAACAAGACGAAGGCTATGGCGCAGGCCAGGAGCGTCGTGCGCAGGCCCGGCAGCGTCTTCAGCAGAAAGCCGACGGTGTCGCGATCGATGATCAGGACGTCCATGAACGTCGCCGTCATCCAGGTCACCTCGAACTTGAAGCGCGACAGGGCGACGGTCAGCGCCACTATGCCAAGCGAGATCAGCGCCGCGGCGGCCGGTCGGCGCAGGATTGCGAGCCAGAATAGATTGAGACAGAGCCAGCTCAGCAGCGCGAGCGAGAGCGCAAAGGCGCCGCGCTCGGTCAGCACCAGCGTCGCCGTTGCCGCCGCGTGCAGCAGCGCCAGCGCTACCCATTGCATGCGCCGCGAACGCAGGATCGCCAGGAAACGGGCAAAGCGCGGCTTGGATCCTGAAACGCTGGCAATCGACATGACGCGGGACGCGCAGCCGGTGCGGGCTTCTTTGGATCGGGCGGCGCGCGCATCGTCATGAAACTGCAATAATTATGTCATGGCAAGACGACGGCGCGTGACAAAACGCCCGCAACCGGTAAACGGAGGATCATCTGTGCGGACCGGCCGGGATTGCCGGCAATGCCGGACGGGCGATGCGGCGGACCGGGCTACTGCCAGCTTTCCAGTTCCAGGGCGCGCTCCTTGCTCATTCGCAGCACGCAAGCGCCGGCTTCGACCTGGCCGATTTTGCCCTCGCCCATCCGGCAATTGAGACAATTGGCGTCGCGGAACTGGATCCAGAGCCGCTGCGCGGCGCGCAGCGGAGCGCGTTGGCTGGGCTGCGCCGCATCGAGCGCGGCACGGTAGGCTGCGTTGAGGCGTTCGTCCTAGCGCGCCGTCGTGGCGGCGAGACATTCCACCATGTCCCGGGTCGAGCCGTCGCAGTCCGGATCGGGAATTTCGACCTTCTCCTGACCCGCAAGCGGGCCGGCCAGCGCCAGCACGCAAATGCCGGCGGCGGCAAGCCGCGCCGGCACCGTCCGGGCCCTGCGCATCCCGCCCGAAAATCGGGTCTGCCGGAGAGGCATCAGTTGCGCGACTTGTCGACCAGCGCGCCCTTCTTGATCCACGGCATCATACCGCGCAGCTTCTCGCCCACCTGCTCGATGTCGTGCTGGGCAAGCTTGGCGCGCGTTGCCTTGAACGAGGTCTGGTTGACCTTGTTCTCCAGCATCCAGTCGCGGGTGAACTTGCCCGACTGGATGTCGGCCAGCACGCGGCGCATTTCCTTCTTGGTCTCTTCGGTGATGATGCGCGGACCGGTGACGTATTCGCCGTATTCGGCGGTGTTGGAGATCGAGTAGTTCATGTTGGCGATGCCGCCCTCGTAGATCAGGTCGACGATCAGCTTCACCTCGTGCAGGCATTCGAAATACGCCATCTCCGGCGCATAGCCGGCTTCCACCAGCGTCTCGTAGCCGCCCTTGATCAGTTCGACGAGACCGCCGCACAGCACCACCTGTTCGCCGAACAGGTCGGTCTCGCATTCCTCGCGGAACGACGTTTCGATGATGCCGGCACGGCCGCCGCCGATGGCGGAGGCATAGGAGAGACCGAGATCGTGCGCATTGCCGGAGGCATCCTTGTGGATCGCCAGCAGGCAGGGCACGCCGCCGCCGCGCAGATATTCCGAGCGCACGGTATGGCCGGGGCCTTTCGGCGCCACCATCAGCACGTCGATGTCCGGGCGCGGCTCGATCAGGTTGAAATGCACATTGAGACCGTGCGCGAACATGATCGCGCTGCCGTCCTTCATGTTGGCGTGCAGGTGGTCGCGGTAGATATCGGCCTGCAATTCGTCGGGGGTGAGCATCATCATCACGTCGGCCCATTTTGCGGCCTCTGCGACTTCCATCACCTTGAGCTTCTCGCCCTCCGCCTTCCTGACGCCGGCCGACGACTTGCGCAGCGCGACCGCGACCTCCTTGACGCCGGAATCCCGCAGATTGAGGGCATGGGCATGGCCCTGGCTGCCATAGCCGATAATGGCGACCTTCTTGCCCTTGATCAGGTTCAGGTCGGCGTCGCGGTCGTAGTAAACGCGCATGGTACTTAAACCCCCAGCTTTGTTCGCGGCGCGTGAGCCGCGCGGTGGACATGGACTGGCTGCAGCTTCTAGGGGGCTTGGCCGCGCCCGACAAGCCCCGCGGACGCACGGCCGTCGCCCGGTGCCGCTATAGCCAGCCGGCGAAAAGCAGCAGCGAACGGCCGCTCAGAAGCACAATCAGGGTGCCGACCAGCAGCATCAGCAGGCGCGCCGGGGCGACCCGGGCGAGATAGCCGGCAAAGGGGGCGCTGACCAGCCCGCCCAGGATCAGCGGGACCACCGGCGACAGGTCGGCGACGCCGAGCGTGACGATGAAAGCAGCCGAGGTCGCCGCCGTGACCAGAAATTCCGTGAGGTTGACCGAGCCGATGACATAGCGCGGCACGTGCCCCCGGCCGATCAGCGTTCCGGTCACGATCGGTCCCCAGCCGCCGCCGCCCATGGCGTCGAGCAGGCCGCCGGCAAAGCCGACCGCAGGCAGTCCGCGCCGGCCCGGATCGGGCGGCCGCCAGCGCCGCACCATGCGGACAAGGATCAGGAGACCGACCAGCAGCAGATAGCCATGGATGAAAGGTGCAATCGCTTTGCCGTCGACATTGGACAAGACGGTTGCGCCGACGACCGCACCGGCCATCCCGGGCACGGCAATGCGGCGCACGATCGACCAGTCGATATTGCGCTGGGAATAGTGCGAAAGACCGGAGGCGGCGGTGGTGAAAATCTCCGCAATGTGCACCATGGCGCTGGCCTGCGCCGGAGCCGTGCCGAAGGTCAACATCACCGACGTGGCGGTGACGCCGAAGGCCATCCCGAGCGCACCGTCGACCAGTTGCGCGACAAGCCCCACACCGAAATACAGCCACCACGAATGGTCCAACCCTCGCCCCCTTTGGCCGCCGCGCCGGAAAGCCGAATATATCGTCCGTACGCGGCGGAGGTGACTCCGGACCGTGCCAAATTCGGCGCCTATTGCGAATGAGGCATCCTATGGCGCGCGGCGCCCGAAGAAAGTTCGTTCCGCGTGCCGCCGAAACCGGGGCGAGGGCTACATCGCCTCCGCGCCGCGGCCGATGGCGACGATGCCGGTGCGGGAGACTTCGACCAGACCGATCGGCAGCATCAGTTCGACGAACTGATCGATCTTGTCGCTCTTGCCGGTGATCTCGAACACGAAGCTTTCGGTGGTGGCGTCGATCACCCGCGCGCGGAAGGCGTCCGCCAGGCGCAAGGCCTCGACCCGATGCTCGCCCTTGCCACGCACCTTGACCATCGCCAGTTCGCGCTCGATCGCCTTGCCGGTCACGGTCAGATCGACCACGCGGTGTACCGGGACGAGCCGCTCGAGCTGATGCTTGATCTGGTCGATCACCATCGGCGTTCCGGTAGTGACGATGGTGATCAGCGACAGATGCTTCTGGTGCTCGGTCTCCGACACCGTCAGCGAGTCGATATTGTAGCCGCGTCCGGAGAACAGGCCGATCACGCGCGCCAGCACGCCCGGCTCGTTGTCGACGAGGACCGTGAGCGTATGCGACTCCACGCGCTCATGCACGGTAGCGGCCGGGTAGTGCGTGGTTGTGGCGGTCGTGTTCACGTCAGACACCTTCTTGCATCTTACCAAGCGATTGCGTCGTCCCCGGCACAGCGCAGCATGAACGAAGCGTGATGCGCCCAGTCGACCCTGTTCCAGTTCATCCGGCTCCGGGTCGCCGGCGCGCAACTTAGCGCTGCACCGCGTCCGGGACGAGCGCAGCTACACCATCACCTTGCCTTCTTCGGTGATCGCCTCGTCGAGGCTCTCGGCGGCGTCGCCGAGGATCATCTCGTTGTGGGCGCGGCCGGAGGGAATCATCGGGAAGCAGTTTTCCTTCTGGTCGACGACGCAGTCGAAAATCACCGGCTTGTCGACGCCGATCATCTCCCTGATCGCGTGATCGAGATCGCCCGGCTTCTCGCAGCGGATGCCGACCGCGTGATAGGCCTCTGCGAGCTTGACGAAGTCGGGCAGCGCCTCCGAATAGCTTTCCGCATAGCGGCCGCCATGCAGCAATTCCTGCCACTGCCGCACCATGCCCATATACTGGTTGTTGAGGATGAAAATCTTGATCGGCAGCCGGTACTGCACCGCCGTCGAGATTTCCTGCATCGTCATCAGCACCGAAGCCTCGCCGGCAATGTCGA
>CAYWCE010000008.1:60369-82805 GCA_964456755.1 uncultured Hyphomicrobiales bacterium | reverse complement strand
TTGCGCACGCCGAGTTTCGACATTTTCTTGTAGCGCTCCTCCATCTCCTTCACAGCCCATTTGAGCGCAACCACCGCCTTCTTCGGATCGGTGACGACCGGCGTGAGCAGATGCGGGATGCCGTCATAGACGGACAATTCGAGCATTTTCGGATCGATCATGATCAGCCGGCATTGCTCGGGCGTGAGCCGGTAAACCAGGCTGAGAATCATCGTGTTGATGGCGACCGACTTGCCGGAGCCGGTGGTGCCGGCGATCAAGAGATGCGGCATGCGTGCCAGATCGACGATTACCGGTTCGCCGCCGATGGTCTTGCCGAGGCAGAGCGCGAGCTTGCTCGGCGTATCTGCAAATTCGGACGCGGTCAGCATTTCGCGCAGATAGACCTTTTCGCGCTTTTCGTTCGGCAGCTCGATGCCGATGGCGTTGCGTCCGGCGACCACAGCGACGCGCGCGGAGACCGCGCTCATCGAGCGGGCGATGTCGTCGGCAAGCCCGATCACGCGCGATGACTTGATGCCGGGGGCGGGTTCAAGCTCGTAGAGCGTGACCACCGGTCCCGGCCGCGCGTTGATGATTTCGCCCTTGACGCCGAAGTCTTCCAGCACGCTTTCCAGCGCTTCCGCGTTCTCCTCGATCTGCTCCGCCGACGGCGTGAAGCGGTCGCCGGCGCGCGGTGCGGCGAGTAGCGACAGCGGCGGCAGCACGTAACGTCCGCCGGAGCGCCGCGTCGGGGCTGTGCGCGCCGGCCGAGATTTGCGCGCAGCCCGCTGCGGCAGTTCTTCCTCGTACTCGTCGTGCTCTTCGACGAGCTCGGGGACTTCTTCGAGCAATTCCGCGCCGGTCTTCGCACGCGGCGCCGCCGCCCGGCGCAGGGGGGCGGCGATGCGCGGTCCGCGCCGAAACAAAATACGCACGATGCGCGCCTTCCAGCTCAGCAGGATGTGCTCGATCCAGCCGAGCGAAATCGCGGCGCGCTCCTCCTCATGGGCGAATTCTTCCGCTTCCTCGTGAATTGTCTCGACAAGCGAATCGCGTTTCGGCCAGCCGAGCCCGATCGCGCCGGCGAGCAGCACCAGCGCGCCGATCCCGGTCACGCCGGCAAGGCCGATGCGGTTCCAGCCGGACAGCGGCCCGGCCAGCAGCACCGGCAGCTTGAGCACGGCATCGCCGGTCACTCCGCCAAGCCCCGTCGGCAACGGCCATCCCGGGTTGCGCGGCAGGCAGGAAAGGAAAGCGGCGGCGCATACGATTGCACCGAGCCACATGAAAAGCCGCAACCATTCGCGCGTAAGCGGCCGGTGCGTTACCAGCCGCCAGCCGAAAGCCGCGATCGGCAGAACGACGACGATCGATCCAAGACCGAAGAGCTGCATCAGCAAATCGGAAACGACGGCTCCGGGAAAGCCGAGCAGGTTGCGCGGCGGCGTCCCGGTCGCGTGGTTGAGGCTCGGATCCTGTACCGACCATGTCGCCAACGAGATCGCGGCGAGCAGCGAAGCCACCAGCAGCGCGAGACCGCAAAGCTCGACCATCCTGCGGCGGATCGCGCCGCGCAGGTCGTCGGAGAACAGGTCGACATGATCGTAGCCGCGATCGAGCGATGCCATGCGCGGCCTCACCCGAGAACCGCGACAAGGCGATGCAGCGCATCGGCCGTGGCGGCGTTGTCGTGCACCATCGCGATCCGGATATAAGCCGCACCGGGATTGCTGCCGTCGCCGGCGGTCCGCGCGGCATAGCCGCCGGGAAGGACGCGCAGGCCCGCTTCGCGCCACAGCCGCAACGTTACCTGTTCGCTCCCGCCATGTGCGGCGATGTCGAGCCAGAGGAAGAAACCGCCGGCCGGACGCCGGTAGCCGTAGCGGTCGCCGAGAATCCGGTCGGCGAGATCGAACTTCTGCGCATAGAGTCGCCGGTTTTCCTCGACATGCGCCTCGTCGCCATAGGCTGCGACGGCGACCGCCTGTAACGGCACCGGCACTTGCGGCGCGGCGACGTTGCGCAGCTCGACAAAGCGGTTGAGGAATTGCCCGTCGCCCGCGGCGAAGCCGACACGCAGACCGGGAAGGTTCGAACGCTTCGAGAGCGAATGAAAGATGACGACGTTGGCGAAATCCGGCGCGGCCCGTTCGAGCGTGCCGGCAGGTTTCTCGTGCGTGTATATTTCCGAATAGCACTCGTCGGCGAAGACGAGAAAACCGTGCCGGCGCGCGAGCGCCACAAGCCGCGCGAGATAGGCGGCGTCCGCCACCGCGCCCTGGGGATTGGAGGGCGAGGCGAGATAGAACACGACCGTGCGCGCGAGCAGCTCTTCAGACAGCGCGGCAAGATCGGGCAGAAATCCGTTGGCCGCCACCGCCGGCAGATAGACCGGTTCGCAGCCGGCGGCTTCCGCGCCCGCCGCATAGGCGGCATAGAACGGATTGGGGATCAGGATCGCCGGTCGGCCGGCGCGCGGACCGACATGACGCAGCGCGGCCAGCGCGCCGAGAAACAGGCCCTCGCGCGTGCCGTTGAGTACGATGATTTCGGTTTCCGGATCGAGCGCGCGCGGCAGCGCGTAGCGACGCGACAGCCAGGCGGAGACGGCGCGGCGAAATTCGTCGGTGCCGCGATTGGCGGGATAGCGCCCGAACGCGGCGATGTGCTGCGCCAGCACCGGGCCGACAAAGGCGGGCACGGGATGCTGCGGCTCGCCCACCGCGCAATTGATCGGCGGCTTTCCCGGTTCGACAGGCGCGAGCAGATCGTTCAGCCGGGCAAACGGCGAACGCGCCTCGGCGGCCCGGGCGGACGAAGAGGGAGACTCGCGTTCGGCAGGGTTCATGAACATCACGGCACGCGCGCCGGATTTCCGGCTTCGCGCGGACCTTAGCGAGCGGCAGGTTAAGGTCCGATTAACCATCGGCGGCCGCGCCCGCCACAAATCGGCCGCGATCGGCACTAGTTGTTTGCGCCGCTCGGACCGGGCCCCTCTGGCGGTCTCTCAGGCCGCGATGTCGACCGAGCCTCATCATCATGCGCGTTCTGGCTCGGAGGGGCTCACCGTGGATTTTTCGACCGCCTATCTGCTGCAGCTTGCAGCCGACCCCGTGGTCTGGGTTGCGCTGGCCACGCTGATTGCGATGGAAGTCGTTCTCGGCATCGATAATCTCATCTTCATTTCGATCGTCACCAACAAGCTTCCGGCCGGACAGCGCGAGCGCGCGCGCAGGATCGGGATCGGGCTTGCGCTCGTCTTCCGTCTGCTTTTGCTCGGCACGATCGCATTCATCGTCCAGCTCACGGAGCCGATCTTCTCTGCGTTCGGGCAACCGTTTTCGTGGCGCGATCTGATCCTGGTTGCGGGCGGACTGTTTCTGGTCTGGAAAGCGACCAAGGAAATCCATCACAACGTTTACGCCAACCACGCGCACGATCTGTTCGACGCGCCGGTGACGGCAGGGTTCGCTGCGGCGATCGGGCAAATCGTCGTGCTCGATCTGATCTTCTCCGTCGACAGCATCATCACGGCGGTCGGCATGACGGAGCATGTGCCGGTCATGGTGATCGCCGTGGTCGTTGCGGTCCTTGTCATGCTGCTTGCAGCGACGCCGCTGGCGAATTTCGTGAACGCCAATCCTTCGGTGGTGATGCTGGCGCTCGGCTTTCTCATCATGATCGGCATGGCGCTGATCGCGGAAGGCTTCGGCGCGCAGATTCCGAAAGGCTATATCTACACGGCGATGGCGTTTTCGGTCTCGATCGAGACGCTGAACCTGCTGGCGCGCCGGGCGGATCGGGTGAAGCGGCAGCGGAAGCGCAACCGTAAACGCAAACGCGGAAAATAGAAGCCCCGGTCTTGCGACCGGGGCTTCCGTTCGGCGTGGGGCGGTGCCGGGTAGTTACGCCCCGCCGCGCGAGGGGTGCGGCCGACGGTTACTGGACCGTCTCGCCGTGCAGCGTGATGTCGAGTCCTTCCTCTTCCTCCTGCGGAGTCGGGCGCAAGCCGATCACCATCTTGATGACGAGGAGGATGACCGCCGAGACCACCGCCGTGTAGACGATGGTGACGATGACGCCATAGGCCTGGGTGGCGATGCTGGCGTCCTTGCCCAGCTCGTTGATCGCGGCGTCCGCGAACACGCCGGTCAGGATGGCGCCGATGATGCCGCCCACGCCGTGGACGCCGAACACGTCGAGCGAGTCGTCGTAGCCGAGCATCTTCTTGATATGGACGGAGGCGATGTAGCAGCCTACGCCCGCGACGATGCCGATGATCAGCGCGCCGGTCGGATTGACGAAGCCCGCCGCCGGCGTGATGGCGACGAGGCCGGCAATAGCGCCGGACAGAATGCCAAGCAGGCTCGGCTTCTTGATCACGATCCACTCGCAGAACATCCAGCCGAGCGCTGCGGCCGCGGTCGCGACCTGGGTGTTGATCATCGCCGCGCCGGCCAATGCGTTGGCGCCGACGGCGGAGCCGGCATTGAAGCCGAACCAGCCGACCCACAGC
Source organism: uncultured Hyphomicrobiales bacterium (assembly GCA_964456755.1). Classification (GTDB taxonomy): domain Bacteria; phylum Pseudomonadota; class Alphaproteobacteria; order Rhizobiales; family Xanthobacteraceae; genus Pseudorhodoplanes. The sequence continues at coordinate 78,307 of CAYWCE010000008.1, read as the reverse complement.
AGCGAGGCGCCGATCAGGGACCAGGTCAGGTTATGCGGCGCCAGATTGGCGGTGCCGAAACCCTTGCGCTTGCCGATGATGATGCAGGCCACGAGCCCGGCAATGCCGGCATTGATGTGCACCACGGTGCCGCCGGCGAAGTCGAGCACGCCTGCGCCGCCGAGGAAGCCGCCGCCCCATACCCAGTGCGCGATCGGTGCATAAACCAGGATCAGCCACAGCCCCATGAACCACATCAGCGCCGAGAATTTCATGCGTTCGGCAAACGCGCCGGTGATCAGCGCCGGGGTGATGATGGCGAAGGTCATCTGAAATGTGATGAACACCCATTCCGGGATGGTGCCGGCCAGCGAATTGACGGTGCCGTTGTTGACGCCCGTCAGCATCGCCTTCGACAGGCTGCCGATATAGGCGTTCAGACTTTCGCTGCCTTCGGTGAAAGCGAGCGAATAGCCGAGGACCATCCACAGCACGGTGGCCAAACAGCAGATCGCAAAGCACTGCATCACGGTGGCGAGCACGTTTTTCTTGCGCACCATGCCGCCGTAGAACAGCGCCAGTCCGGGAATGGTCATCATCAGGACCAGCGCGGTCGCCGTCAGCATCCAGGCGGTATCGCCGGTGTCGATTTTCGGAGCGTCCTGCGCGAACGCGGATGTCGCCGCAGCAACGAGCGCGGCGAGCGTGAGGGCTGCGGTCGACCCGGCCCGGTACGGAATCTTGAACGACATTTTCTGAGCTCCTGTCCGAAGACTGTTGGGTCGGGCTTACAGCGCCGAAGCGTCGGTTTCGCCGGTGCGGATGCGGACCGCGTGATCCAGCGAGAAGACGAAAATCTTGCCGTCGCCGATCTGGCCGGTCTTGGCGGCGCCGGTGACGGCCTCGATGACCTTGTCGACCTGATTGGACGGGACGGCCACTTCCACTTTGAGCTTCGGCAGGAAGCTCACGGCATATTCGGTGCCGCGGTAGATTTCCGTGTGCCCCTTCTGACGGCCGTATCCCTTGACCTCGGTGACGGTCATGCCGTGCACCCCGATCGCGGTGAGGGCGTCGCGGACCTCGTCGAGCTTGAATGGCTTGATGACGGCCATGACGATTTTCATTGGTTCGATCCCCGTTGGCCCATTTCTCGCGTGACGCTCGATCCGGGCGGTAACAACACGGCGTGGCGCGCGAAGCTCTGCCCCGCGTGCGTTGCCGGGAGATGCGAATCAAACCCCGTGCCAAACCGGTTGAGCGGGCGTAACCGATTGACAAAGAATGAATTTCTGCATCGACCGAAACAGCCGGATGCGCCGATTTGCTGCAGGCGCACAAAAGCACGCCAGTTTTGCACACAATTTAATCACGCCGCCAAGGTTGCTGCGATGTTCGGCAGGGCTCCATGAAAAGAGCCCGGCCTTTCGACCGGGCTCGATTCCGTTCCAGTGTCCGCGCCGGGCGGTGGCCGCTATTGCAGCGACTCGCCGTGCTGGGTGATGTCGAGGCCCTCGACCTCCTGCTGCTGCGTGACCCGCAGCGGCATCATCAGGCCGATGACCTTCATCAGCACCCAGGTCATCACCGCGCACCAGATCAGTGTGACCGCGACACCGTAAAGCTGCGTCACGATCTGTCCGCCGTTGCCGTCGACGAGCCCCGACTGCTCGGCCGTTCCGGTGATGGCGGCGGTGGCAAACACGCCGGTCAGGATCGTGCCGATGATGCCGCCGACGCCGTGAATGCCGAACACGTCAAGCGAGTCGTCGTAATTGAGCGTCCGCTTCAGCCAGGTGCAGGCCCAGAAGCACACCGCGCCGGCGGCGATGCCGATTACCACGCCGTGCCACGGCAGCAAAAAACCCGAGGCCGGCGTGATCGTGCCCAGTCCGGCAATTGCGCCCGACACCATGCCGAGCACGGACGGCTTGCGGCGCACCCACCATTCGAGAAGCATCCAGGTCAGCGCGCCTGCCGATGCGGCGAGATGCGTCGCAACGATGGCGTAGACCGCGCGCGATCCGATCCCGAGTGCGGAACCGCCGTTGAAGCCGAACCAGCCGACCCAGAGCAATCCGGTGCCGATCACCGCGAGCGACAGGTTGTACGGCGCCATATTGTCGACGCCGTAGCCGCGCCGGTTGCCGATGACATAGGCGGCGACGAGGCCGCCCACGCCGGCATTGAGATGCACCACGGTGCCGCCGGCGAAGTCGAGCAGGCCGGCGGAACCGAGGAAGCCGCCGCCCCAGACCCAGTGCGCGATCGGCACATAGACGACCAGCAGCCACAGAATGGCGAACCAGACGAAAGCGCCGAAGCTCATGCGGTCGGCGACGGAACCGGAGACCAGCGCAACCGTAATGACTGCGAAAGTCATCTGGTAAATCATGAACAGCGCTTCCGGAATCGTCTTGGCGGCCGGATGGACGCTGTCGGTGGTCATGCCGGTGAGGAATAGACGCTCGATGGTACCGATATAGGCGCCGTCGCCGGCAAAAGTCAGCGAATAGCCGATCGCCATCCAGAGCAGCGAGCAGATCAGCACGGCAACAAGGCTTTGTGCCATCGTCGCCAGTACGTTCTTCTTGCGCACCATGCCGGCATAGAACAGTGCCAGGCCCGGCAACGTCATCATCAGCACAAGCGCAGTGGAGACTGTGACCCAGACCGTGTCGGCCGGATCGATCTTGCCGTCCTGTCCGAATGCCGGACCGGCGGCGAGCGAAGCCGCAGCAATCGCGGCTGCAGAAGCCGCGCGGCGCCATGACGCCTTGGTCATTACCTTCCCCCTTGTACGAGTGCTAGAGAGCGTCGGAATCGGTTTCACCGGTCCGGATGCGGACGGCTTTGGAGATGTCGGTGACGAAAATCTTGCCGTCGCCGATCTGGCCGGTCTTCGCCGCACCGGCGATGGCCTCGATCGCAGAGTTTGCGCGTTCCGAGGGTACGGCGACCTCGATTCGCAGCTTGGGCAGGAAATTCACGGCGTATTCGGCACCGCGGTAGATTTCCGTGTGCCCCTTCTGACGCCCGTAACCTTTGACTTCGGTCACGGTCATCCCGCTGATGCCGACCTTGGTCAGTGCATCGCGGACGTCTTCGAGCTTGAAGGGCTTGATGATGGCAGTAACGAGTTTCATGACCGGCATCCTTGGGTTGTCGCCGGCATATGGTCGCCGGCCGCACACCATCTGGCGCGCGGCCGGCTGTCCCGGCAACAGCCGCGACCACGATTCAAGCTTTGTGCCACGATATTGAGCAGGCGGTTTCGTTGCGCAAATGCACGCTTGGATGCAGGCGGAAAACGCCGCGGGACTGGTTTCTGATGTAAAAGTAGGCGAAATATGCCTGTGATATAGCCATGTTGCCTAAATTACAGGCAATCTCATTCAGCCTGGCCGTCGCTGCCGTAACAACCCTTCCTGTGCGACCGAGGCGACCAACGTGCCATCACGGGTGAAAATCAGCCCACGTGCGAAGCCACGGCTTCCGTGCAGATTGGGGCTGTCCTGAGCATATAGCAGCCATTCGTCGGCTCGGAACGGCCGATGCAGCCACAGGGCGTGGTCGAGACTTGCCGCCATGAATTCTTTCTCGAACAGGGTGCGCCCATGCGGCAGCAGTGCAGTATCGAGCAGCGTCATGTCGGAGGCATAGGCCAGCACGCATTGGTGAATGGCCGGATCGTCGGGTAGCCGGCCGGTTGTGCGAATCCAGACATTGAAGCGGTCGAAGGTCTTGCCGCGATAGCGATCGAATTCGACAGGTCGCAGCTCGATCGGCCGCTCGCGCTCGTAATAGCGGCGCACCGGATCGGGCATCGTGGGCAGGATGCGCTCGCGCATGTCCGCCTCGCCCGGCAGATCCTCGGGATGCGGTACCTCCGGCATTGCGGCCTGATGGTTCATTCCGGCTTCGTTGTTGTGAAACGAGACCGACATTGAGAAGATCGGCGATCCGTGCTGGATCGCCTTCACGTGGCGGGTGGCAAAGCTCCGTCCGTCGCGCGTGCGTTCGACCGCGTAGACGATCGGGATTCTGGGATCGCCGGGAAGGAGAAAATAGCCGTGCATGGAATGCGCGAGCCGTCCCGCGACGGTGCGGCAGGCGGCCACCAGTGCCTGGCCGATAACTTGACCGCCGAAAACGCGCTGCCAACCGACCTGCGGCGAGCGCCCGCGGAACAGATTCACCTCGATCTGTTCGAGATCGAGGATGCGCAGAAGGTCGTCGACCGCCGATGACATGGAAAGCATATGTATCCGGTTCGCATCGAGCAGAGCCGTGCGGCGCCGCCGGTGTCAAGTGACGCGGGTCGGAATGCGGCGCCGGCGTAGCGGCCGCATGCCGCAAAATGCTAGCCTGTCCTGCAACGGGATGCGCAGATGAGCGAAACGCGGCGTGTGGATGTTGCAATCGGCGGCGGCGGCTTTGCGGGCCTGGCGCTGGCGATCGCATTGCGTCAAAGTCTCGGCGGGGCTTTCGCCGTGACGGTGACCGATCCCGCCTTTGCGCGCCCGGCAGGCGACGGGCGAGCCTCCGCGATTGCCGCTGCCGCGCGCCATCTGTTCGAGACGCTCGGCGTCTGGGACGCCGCGCTGCCGCAGGCGCAGCCGATCCTCGATATGGTCGTCACCGATTCGCGTCTGAACGATGCATTGCGGCCGACATTTCTGACCTTCGAGGGTGAAATCGCGCCGGGCGAGCCGTTTGCGCACATGATCGAGAATACGCCGTTGCTCGACGCACTGACGCAAAAGGCGCGTGCGAGCGGCGTCGACCTGCGCGCGGCGGCGGTTCTGCAATCGGCGGCTTCGCACGCCGGCGTCGAGGTGACATTATCCGACGGCGCTCGACTCGACACCAGACTCCTGGTTGGCGCCGACGGCGCGCGCTCGCGGATCCGCGAACAGGCCGGCATCAAATCTGTCGGCTGGTCCTACGGGCAATCGGGGATCGTCACGACGGTTGCGCACGAGCGCGATCATCGGGGCCGCGCGGAAGAGCATTTCCTGCCGGCGGGGCCGTTCGCGATTTTGCCGCTGACCGGCCGGCGCTCGTCGATCGTCTGGACGGAAGAATGTGCCGAAGCCGATCGCATCGTTGCATTGCCGGATGCCGAATTCCACGCCGAGCTGGAACGGCGCTTCGGCCTGCATCTGGGCGAAATCCGCGTCGTTGGACCGCGGCGCGCCTATCCGCTCGGCCTGTCGGTTGCACGAAGCTTCATTGGCGAGCGCCTCGCGCTCGTCGGCGATGCAGCGCATGTGATTCATCCGATCGCCGGGCAGGGACTCAATATGGGCCTGCGCGATGTCGCGGCTCTTGCCGAAAGTATTGTCGACGCCGTGCGGCTCGGCCTCGACCCGGGCGGCAGCGGCGTGCTGGAGCGCTATCAGCGCTGGCGACGTTTCGACACGATGGCGATGGGCGTTGCCACCGACGGTCTGAACCGCCTGTTTTCAAACCAGTCCGATCTTCTGCGGCTGGTGCGCGACGTGGGGCTCGGGCTGGTCGACCGCATGCCGGCGCTCAAGCAATTTTTCATGCGCGAGGCCGCCGGGATTACCGGCGAGGTGCCGAAGCTGCTGCGCGGAGAAGCGCTTTAGTGCGCAACGTCGCGCACGAAGCCGATCAGCGCCGTTACCGCCGCGATCGGTGGGTTCCAACCTGCGGCGATGAGCACGACCGGTCTGTGCGATGCCGCGGCGGGCTACGCTAGATCCTTTCCGGCTTTGATTGAATCAAAGCCGGGGCTCTAGCATTTTGTTTTGATGCGTTTTCGTCACGCGAACCGGCGCCCACTTCGCTCGAAAACGCTATAAAGGGCCGTGCAGGACTGCAGCCGACCAGGATTCCTCGTGCATCATGCGCGGCGAACCGGCTTCGGACCGGCGTGCTGGAAATGCGACGATCGACAGCGCGAAGACAAGACGCAGAGGCTACCCGACGCCCGACGCAAGCGCATCGTCAGCTCAGCGGGATCGCCTCGACCTGGCTGCGAAACGGGGCGCGCTGCTGCAACAAGTCATACCAGCGCCTCAGATTCGGAAATTCCGGATGCTCGGGCACAAGCTGCCAGTAGCGGTATGTCATCACGCCGAGCGGAATGTCGCCCATGGTGAATTCGTCGCCGGCGACATACGGCGTCTTGCCAAGCTGGCTCTCAAGAATCTTCATGGCCTCGGTCGTCTTGCTCTGCGAAGCGGCGATCACGGCGGGATCGCGCTTGTCTTCCGGCGTGCGGATCAGGCCCCAGAAGGCCGGCGTAATCGCCGGAGCGACGACCGACAATTGCCAGTCCATCCATTGTCCGGCGCGGGCGCGCATCCTGGCGTCGGCCCCTTCGAGCTTTCCGCCGCCATATTCGCGCGCGAGATAGCGCACGATGGCGTTCGATTCCCAGAGAATGAAATCGCCGTCCTGCAGCGTGGGAACCAGCCCGTTCGGATTCATGGACAGATAGGCCGGCTCGCGATTCTTGCCGAACGAGCCGCCGATATCGAAACGCTCGTGATCGAGGTTCAGTTCGTTGACCGCCCACATCACCTTTTGCACGTTGGACGACGTGTTGCGGCCCCACACTTTCAACATGGTCGGATACTCCAGGGAATTGAACCGGGACGCGGGCGTCAGTCGAGCCTGCGCGCTTCTTCCGGCAGCATGATCGGAATGCCGTCGCGGATAGGATAGGCAAGCTTCGCGCTGCGAGAAATCAGCTCCTGCCGTGCGGCGTCGTATTCCAGCGGCCCCTTGGTCAGCGGGCAGACCAGGATTTCCAGCAGCTTCGGGTCGACTGAACCGGTGGGCTGATCGTTCATGGCGGGATTCCGCTGAAGTTCGCCGGCTGATGCGGCTGCGATGGGTACGGTTCGGCGGTCAAAGGCCACAAACGGACGGCTATTGCAATGGCGTTTCGCCGTCGGTCCGGCTCTTTGCCAGCTCGATTTCGGTGACCGCCACGAGGATTTCCGCCCGTGTCTTCAGGTCCGCGGCTTCCAGCATCGCCTGCTTTTCCGCCGAGCCATACGGCGACATCATCGCAAGTGCGTTGACGAGCGCTTCGTTCGGGGCCTTCTCGATGCCGTCCCAGTCGGTCTTCAGATTGTTCGCCTTCAGAAAATCGCTCAGCGCCCGCAGCAGCGCGGGCCGATCGACGTCCTCCTCGCCCTTGCGCGCGATGAAATCGCCGGCAAACGGCGCATAGGTCACCCGGCACTGCCGGTATGACGTGGCGACTTTCAGTTCCTCCTCGATGCGAAAACGGCAAACGCCGGTAAGCTGCATCAGATAGCGTCCGTCGCCGGTCTCCGCAATTTGCGTTATGCGTCCGGCGCAGCCGACGCGATAAAGATTTGGCCGGCTATCCGGGCCCGGGTTGGATGCGTCCGGCATGATCATGCCGATCAGGCGATGACGTGACGTCAGCGCATCATCGACCATCTCAAGATAACGCGGCTCGAAAACGTTGAGCGGCATCTGCCCGCGCGGCAACAGCAGCGCGCCTGGAAGCGGAAACACCGCAATGACCTCGGGAAGGTCTGACGGTCCGGTGTAAACCGCGTTCATCGGCATGTCGTGGTCTCCGCGAGCGTGCGGATTAACCGCTCAGGAAAACAGGATCGAGGACAGGCGTCGGCGGCCGCTGACGGTCGCCTCGTCCGTCGGTCCCCAGGCTTCGAAAAACTGCACGAGCTGCCTGCGCGCGCCGTCGTCGTTCCATTTGCGGTCGCGCTTGACGATTTCGATCAGCTGGTCGCTTGCCGCTTCGCGCCGTCCCTTGGCATTAAGGGCGACGGCGAGATCGAAGCGCGCCTGATGGTCGCCGGGATTTGCGGCAACCCTGGCTTCGAGATCGGACAGGGGGCCGACCGATTTTGCTTGCTCGGCAAGCTGCAAGGCGGCCTGCGCGGCGGTGTAGGCCGGATCGTTATGTTTGGCTTCCGGCACCATCGCCAGCGTCTGCCGCGCCTGCTCGATCGCGCCGGTGCCGACATAGCAGCGGGCGAGGCCGGCGAGCGCCGCGATATTGGCGCCGTCCTCGGCGAGAAGCTGCGCATAGATTTCCGCCGCGCCGGCATAATTGGCTTCCGTCAGGGCCCGTTCTGCCGCCTGCAGCAAGTCCTTGTCGGCGCCGCCGATGCGGTCCTTGATCAGCCGCTCGACAAAAGCCGTGACCTGGCTTTCCGGCAAGGCCCCCATGAAGCCGTCGACCGGCTGGCCGTTGACGAAGGCGATCACCGCCGGAATCGACTGGATGCCCATCTGACCGGCAATGGCGGGGTGCTCGTCGATATTCATCTTCGCCAGCCGGAGCTTGCCCTTGGCGGCTCCGACGACCTTTTCCAGCACCGGTGTCAATTGCTTGCACGGGCCGCACCATGGCGCCCAGAAATCCACCAGCACCGGCCGGCGGCGGGATTCTTCGATGACGTCTTTGACGAAGGTTTGCGTCGTCGTGTCGAGCACCGGGCGTTCGGCCGCGGCGGGCGGTGCCGCCCCATCGTTCTGCAACAGGCTCACTGATCCTCCTGCCCGCGGGCGCTGATCGTGTCGGATTTGTTCCAATTAAATGGCGATGGCAGGGCCGAATGCAATCCGCCCGTCAGCCCGCGCCGGGAGCCGCCGAAACGGCGACTATACGCGGCGGATGCCCCGTGGCGGCGAGGAATTTGATCAGGTCGTCACGCGCAATCGACGTGGTCATGGTGTTGACCAGCGGGTGGTAGTTGAGAACGTCTTGTCCGAGCATCGGCCGGTCGAGGACGACGGTAACGCGTTTGCCGCTGTCATTGAGCGCCCCGAAAGGCGTGACCGATCCGGGCTCCACGCCCAGCGTCTCGCGCATCAGATCCGCGGATCCAAACGAGAGGCGGCCGCTGGCGCCGACCAGGCGATGCAATCCCTTCAGGTCGATGTCGGCGTCTTCGAGCGCCACGACAAGGAACAGCGCGTCTTTCTTATCTTTCAGAAACAGGTTCTTGGTGTGGCCGCCCGGAATCTGCCCGCGCAGCGCGCGTGACTGCTCGACCGTGAACAGCGGCGGATGGCGTACCGTCTGATGCGGGATGCCGAGGCTGTCAAGACAGGCGAACAGTTCGTCCGGTGAAGCTGGCATGGGCTTGCGGCGAGATATCCGGGGCGGGAACGCCGCATCTGTGCCCCGCCGCGCCGCGGGTTGCAAATGCCCTTAAAAGGCCCGGGTCATCCCGCAAAGGCCGGGTTGCAAAGCCCCGGTGCATTTGGCATAGGAGGGCCGCTGGCGGCATCCTTGCCGCCTATCCCAGGTATGCGGGTGTAGCTCAGGGGTAGAGCACGACCTTGCCAAGGTCGGGGTCGAGGGTTCGAATCCCTTCGCCCGCTCCAATGTCCGGACATTATCGTCGTCGCGGCCGCAGCGGCTCAATAGCCAGCCGCGAGCGCGCCGCGCGTTCGCCGGTCGGCGGCGCCAGCGAAGCCGTCCGGCGTTACCATGATCGAATTGGCGGAGGTCATGGGCGGCATGAGCCGCACGTTGTGTCCGCGCACTTCCAGCTCGCGGATCGTCGCCGCCGACGTGCCGTGCTCGGCCCAAACCTCGTCCGGCAGCCATTGATGATGGATGCGCGGCGCGGCGACGGCGCCTGCAATGTCCATCCTGCGGTCGATGGTGTTGACGATGACCTGCAGCACGGTGGTGATGATGCGGCTGCCTCCGGGCGATCCGGTGACGAGATGGGGCTTGCCCTGTTTCAGCACGATGGTCGGGGTCATCGACGAGAGCGGACGTTTGCGCGGACCCGGCGCGTTGGCCGCACCGCCGACAAGGCCGAAAGCGTTCGGGGCGCCGGGCTTTGCGGCAAAGTCGTCGAGTTCGTTGTTCAGCAGCACGCCGGTGCCTTTGGCGACGAGGCCGACGCCGTAGCTGAGGTTGAGCGTATAGGTGTTGGCGACTGCGTTGCCGAATCGGTCGACGACCGAATAATGCGTGGTGTCGTTGCCTTCGGCGACGACCCGTCCGCCGGCGCGGATGCCGCGCGCGGGCGTTGCACGCGATCCGATCGTCTTGCGCCAGCGCGCTGCGTAGGATTTCGAGGTCAATCGGTCGACCGGCACGTCGACAAAGTCCGGGTCGCCGAGAAAAACGGCACGGTCCGCATAGGCTCGCTTCATCGCTTCGACGAGGAGATGCCCGGCTTCCGCATTGCCGGCCGCGAGACGTGCTGGCGCATAGCCTTCGAGGATGTTGAGGATCTCGACGAGATGCACGCCGCCGGACGATGGGGGCGGCATCGATATGATGTCGTGACCGCGATAGTGCCCGCGCACCGGCGTGCGTTCGATGGCGCGATATCCTGCCAGATCGGCTGCCGTCATCAGGCCGCCGGCTTCGCGCACGGCGTCCGCAATGCGGCCGGCGATCTCACCGCGATAGAAAGCACGCGGACCGCGCCGGGCGATCGCCTCGAGCGTATCGGCGAGGTCGCGCTGGACCAGCCTCTCGCCCGCGGCAAGCGCACTGCCGTCCGGCTTCAGGAATATTTTTGCGGATGACGGCCAGCGCGCAAAATGCTGTCGCGCGCCCTCCAGCGTATCCGCCAGATCGCCGTCGATGACGAAACCGTCGCGGGCCAGACGGATTGCAGGCGCGACGAGCTGCGCCAGCGTGAATCGGCCCGAGCCGTACTTGCGATGCGCCAGTTCGAGGCCGGCGACTGTGCCCGGCACGCCGATGGCAAGGCCAGTTTCCCGCGATTTGACCGGATCGGCATCGCCTTTGGCGTCGAGAAAGACGTCGCGTGTGGTGGCGGCGGGTGCGACTTCGCGATAGTCGATCGCGATATTACGTCCTCCACGCGCGAGATGAATCACCATGAACCCGCCGCCGCCGATATTTCCTGCGCGCGGATAAGTGACCGCAAGCGCGAAGCCGGTTGCGACTGCGGCGTCCACCGCATTGCCGCCGCGCTGCAATATGTCGCGTCCGATCTGCGCCGCCTGCGATTCCTGCGCTACGACCATGCCGTGCCGCGCAAGCACCGGACGCGCAACTTCGGCAAGCGCGACTTCGGCTGCAGGCAGCACCGGGCAGGCTGCGACGACGCCCAGCGTGGCGGCGAACAACGGTCGCAGACGGCGGCCGTTCGTCGTCAGGCGCATGCGTCAGCGCGCCATGCCGTGATAGACGCTGTTCGGGCGCATATCGGTCGCGGATGCGACGCGATTCGACATGTTGAAGAAAGCGGCAACAGCCGAAATGTCCCAGATGTCGCGGTCGCCGAAACCCGCCCGGCGCAGCCGCGTGCGGTCGTCTTCTTCCACCGCCCAGGGTTCGACGGTCAGCTTGACCGCAAAATCAAGCATTGCGCGCTGGCGTTTCGAAAGCCGCGCCGCGCGGTAATTCATCACCATCAATTCGCCGAGGACCGGATCGCCGGATAATTGCCGCACCGCCGATCCATGCGCAGTGAGGCAATAATAGCAGCGATTCTGCGAAGAGACCGCGACCGCGATCATTTCGCGTTCCAGCTTGCTCAGGTTCGAGGGACCGAGCATCAGGTCGTTGTACATGCCGACGAAGGCTTCAAGCTTTGCCATGTCGAAAGCGTAGGCCTTCAGAACGTTTGGAATGAATCCGAGCTTTTCCTCGCACTTGCGGAAATAGGCCTGCATCGTCTCGTTCAGACCGGGTTTCGGCAGCGAAAGCGCGACTGGCATAATGTCATCCCGACCGACGGCGCCCGGGCCGGGGGCGGCCGGTGGGTGCGTGTGCGAGACATCGCGCCGCGCGCGCGATACGGCCGCAGAGCTGCGCGCCGGCAGCGTCCGGTGCCGGCGGGACGGCGCCTGTTTCTCTTTGTTCCGGCTGGTCTTTTTGTTCGCTTTCGATCGATCTGCGCGAACCATTGCACGTCCTCCCGATTTCGCTCGAAGTCTAACGCACCGACCCTGCGCGGCAAAATAAGGCAACTCGGCGGATGGGGCCTCGACGCCCGCGTCCGATTCATGAAGAGTCGGTTTCCGGCGGAGCGCCCGTCGCCTTCCTGCGGCTGTGAGTGACCGATGGGGTTTGAATCGAGCATCGCCACCGAAGACGAAAAGGCCGGGCGTGAGGCGATTGCGCGCGCCAGCGCGCTGCTTGCCGGACGCGGGGCGTCCGAAGCCGGTGCCTTGCTGCCGGTCCTGTTCCACCAGGCCGCCCCGGAAGACCTGATCGGCTACAATTCCGCCGAGCTTGCCGCACTTGCCGAGCAGGCTTTGTCTTTTCTCACCGCCCGCGTTCCGGGGCACGCGAAGATAAAGGTCTCTGCGCCTGACCTTCCGGTCGACAGCGTGCGACTGAAAGGCGTTTCGGTCGTGGAAATCGCCAACGACGATATGCCGTTTCTTGTCGATTCGGTGATGGGGGCCCTGACCGAACTCGGATTGACCGCGCGGCTGGTCGTGCATCCGATTCTGACCGTCGAACGCGACCCGACCGGCCGGCTGAACGGGTTCCATGAGGATGCACGAAGCGGCGATGCGCTGTTGCGCGAGAGCCTGATCCATATCCACGTCGACCGGATCGAGGACGAAACGCGGCGCGAAGCGGTGACGGCGGAGATCGAACAGGTCCTCGCCGAGGTCCGTGTCGCGGTCGGCGACTGGCGTGCCATGCTCGGGCGCGTCGGTGAAGTCATATCCCACATGAAATCGCACCGGCCGCCGCTCCTTCCCGTCGACGAGACGGCGGAGGCAATCCAGTTTCTGGAATGGCTTGTGGCGAACAATTTTACGTTTCTCGGCGTTCGCGATCATCTGTTTAATCCGCAAACCGGATCCCTGGATGCAAGGCTCGATACGGGCCTCGGCATTCTTCGCGACCCGGAGCGCGGACGCGCGCACCTGCCGTTGACGCCGGAACTGCGCGCGGTCTTTGCCGAGCCGAAAGCGCTGTTCATTACCAAGACAACGGCCAAGTCGCGCGTGCACCGCCGAGTGTTCATGGATTATATCGGCGTCAAGCGATACGATCAGGCCGGCCGACCGGTCGGCGAGTTGCGCATATTCGGTCTTTTCACCTCGTCCGCCTATACCGGCACGACCAAGAGCATCCCCTATCTCCGGCGCAAGATCGACGGTCTGCTCGCACGCTTCGGGTTCAATCCGGCAGCGCATTCCGGCAAGGCGCTGATCAATATGCTTGAGACCTATCCGCGCGACGAACTGCTCCAGATCGACGACGAGACGCTGTACCGTTTCTCGGCGGTGATCCTGCAGCTCGAGGAGCGGCCGCGTATTCGCGCCCTTGCGCGGCGCGACCGTTTCGACCGTTTTGTGTCCGTGCTGGTTTATCTGCCGCGCGACCGCTCCGACAGCCAGGTCGTGGGCGAGATCGGCAAGTTTCTTGCGGGGGTGTTCAAGGGTGCGGTGGCTTCCGTCACGCCTTTCTTTCCGGAAGGGCCGCTTGTTCGCTTTCACTTCATCGTCAGCCGGTCGGACGCAGCTATACAGGATACCGATCGCGCGGCGCTGGAATACGGCATCGGCGCCATTGTGCGCACCTGGAGCGACGCGCTCTCGGAAGCGCTGGCGCTTGCGCACGACCCGGACAAGTCGAAGTCTTTGTACGAACGCTATCGCGACGCCTTTTCGCCCGGCTATCGACACCGCTATCTGCCGAGCGTCGCCGTCGGCGATATCAGGATCATCGAGATTCTCGGTGCGGAGCGCCCGTTGTGGGTCGAGTTTCGCGGTGCCGACCGCGATGACGGCGGCATCGGCCTGAAGGTATGGAGCTTCGGCCGTCCGATTCCGCTGTCCGAACGCGTCCCCATCCTTGAAAATATGGGATTCCGCGTTGTCGACGAGAGCACGTTCGACATCGCGCCGGTTGGAGGAATTGCACGGGTTTGGCTGCACGACATGGTACTGGAGCGCGAGAATCTGGGCGCAATCGATATCGGTGAAGCGAAGCAGCCGCTGGAAAACTGCCTGTTGGTGGTGATGACCGGCGGAGCGGAAAACGACGGCTACAACGCGCTGGTGCTGGAGGGCGGGTTGCGGTGGCGCGACGTTGTGCTGATACGCACGCTCTCGCGCTATCTGCGGCAAATCCGCGTACCGTTCTCGCAAGACTATATGTGGACCACGCTGCGAAAGCATGCGGGTGTCGCGGCGATCCTGATCCGGCTGTTCCAGACGCGTTTCGACCATCGGCTCGATGCACTTGGTCCGCGACGCGACGCGCTGGAGGAAAGCGTGGCATCCGAAATCGAGGTCGCCCTGCTCAAGGTGCAGAGCCTCGACGAGGACAGGATCATCCGCCATTTCGTCAATGCCATCCGTTCCGCCGTGAGGACGAATTTCTACCAGATCGGCAAGGACGGGCGCCCGCATCCGCAGATCGCCATCAAGTTCGACAGCCGCAAAATCGACGAGCTGCCGCTGCCAAGGCCGCTCTACGAAATCTTCGTCTATTCGCCGCGCGTGGAAGGCATCCATCTGCGCTTCGGCAAGGTCGCCCGCGGCGGCATCCGCTGGTCGGATCGGCCGCAGGATTTCCGTACCGAAGTACTCGGGCTTGTGAAAGCGCAGCAGGTAAAGAACGCGGTTATCGTTCCGGTCGGCGCGAAGGGCGGCTTCGTGCCAAAGAAAATCCCCGCCGGTGCTTCCCGCGACACCGTCCAGGCGGAGGGCGTGGCGGCATATCGGCTGTTCATCGGCACGCTGCTCGGCATTACCGACAACATATCGGGAGAAGCCATCGTCCCGCCAGACAGCGTCGCGCGACATGATGGCGACGATCCCTATCTCGTTGTCGCCGCCGACAAGGGCACGGCGACGTTCTCCGATATCGCCAACGAGATTTCGGTCGCGCACGGATTCTGGCTCGGCGACGCATTCGCGTCGGGCGGGTCGGCCGGCTACGATCACAAGAAGATGGGCATCACCGCCCGCGGCGCCTGGGAGGCGGTGAAGCGGCATTTCCGCGAAATGAACGTCGATATTGCCACAACGCCTTTTGCCGTTGCGGGTGTCGGCGACATGTCGGGCGACGTGTTCGGCAATGGCATGTTGCGGGAACGCACTATCAGGCTGGTCGCGGCATTCGACCACCGCGATATCTTCATCGATCCCGATCCTGATCCCGAGACCAGCTTCAACGAGCGCAGCAGGCTGTTCGGCCTGCCGCGCTCGAGCTGGCAGGATTACGACCGCAGTCTGATATCGGCGGGCGGCGGCGTTTACTCACGTTCGGCGAAGGAGATTGAGCTATCGCCGCAGGCGCAATCGCTGCTCGGATTGTCTGCCCCGGGCGCGACGCCGCAGCAGGTCATGCGGGCGATCCTTGCGATGCCGTCCGACCTTCTGTGGTTCGGCGGTATCGGAACCTATGTGCGTGCCTCCGCCGAAAGCGACGAGGCCGCGGGCGACCGCGCCAACGATCCTCTTCGTATTGCGGCAAGCGAGCTTCGCTGCAAGGTTATCGGCGAGGGCGCCAATCTCGGCATGACGCAGCCCGCGCGCATCGAGGCGGGCCTGCGCGGCGTGCGGCTTAACACCGACGCCATCGACAATTCCGCCGGCGTCAATACGTCCGACATCGAGGTCAATATCAAGATCGCGCTCAGCGAATCGCTGCGGACCGGTGAGCTGACGCTCGAGGCACGCAATACGTTGCTAGGCGAGATGACGGACGAAGTTGCCGAACTTGTGTTGCGCAACAATTACCTGCAGACGCTGTCGATTTCGCTCGCCGAGCGGCGCGGCCTCGACGATCTGGGTTTTCAGCAGCGCCTGATGCAGGTGCTGGAGCGGCGCAATCTGCTGGATCGTGCGGTCGAATTTCTTCCCGACGACATGAGCGTAGGCGAACGGCGCCGCCGCTCGCAGCCGCTGACGCGGCCGGAACTTGCAGTTCTGCTTGCCTACGCCAAGCTGACATTGTTTAGCGACCTGCTCGATTCCGGCGTGCCGGATGACCCCTATCTCGCGCGTGAACTGGGTCGCTACTTTCCAGCCCGGCTGAGCCAGCTTTTTCCCGAGGCGCTGCAGCGACACCGCCTGCGCCGCGAGATCATCGCCACACATCTTGCCAATTCGGTGATAAACCGCGGCGGGCCTTCGCTTGTCGTGCGCATGGCGGACGAGACCGGGGCGACGGCGAGCGAAGTAGCCTCCGCTTTCGCCGCCGTACGCGACAGCTACGGGATGACCCAGCTTAATACCGAGATCGATGCGCTCGATGCCAGGATCGCAGGCGACGTGCAGCTCGAACTCTATGCGACCGTGCAGGATCTTCTTCTCGATCGGCTGGTCTGGTTTCTGCGGCATGTCGATTTCTCCGGCGGGTTGGCAAAGATCGTGGCGCATTATGCCGCCGGCATTTCGGAAATTGCGCGCGCGCTGCAGGCGATGCTTCCGGCGGCCGCAGCCGGCTCATTGTCGGCGCGGAAATCGCGCTATGTCGCTGCGGGCGTGCCGGACGAGCTTGCCTTGAAAATTGCGAGCCTGCCGCTGCTTGGTCCGGCCGCCGACATCGTTCACGTTGCCGACAGGGTGCAGCGACCGGTCGTTGAGGTGGCCGCGACATATTTTGCGGCGCGGGATTTTTTTCGCATCGAGCGGATTGCCGAGTCGGCCGATCGCATCGCCACCGCGGATTATTTCGACCGGCTGGCGCTCGATCGTGCGCGCGACGGCGTCGGACTGGCGGTCCAGAAGCTCGCGGCGGAGATGATGGCCGGCGGCGGCTCCGGCGCTGAGGCGGTGAAGGCCTGGACGATCTCGCGCGGCGGCGAGGCCGAGCGAATCCGCAGCGCCGTTCACGAAATCGCCGAAACCGGCCTGACCTTGTCGAAACTTTCCGTCGCGGCGAGCCTGCTGAACGATCTGGCCAGGAAATAACCTGCGCGCGGAATGACGTCAGTGGCGGAAGTGTCGCGTGCCGGTGAACACCATGGCAATGCCGTGGTCGTCGGCGGCCTTGATCACCTCGTCGTCCCGGACCGATCCGCCGGGCTGGATGACGGCGGTGGCGCCGGCCTCGATCGCCACCAGCAATCCGTCGGCAAACGGAAAAAAGGCGTCGGAGGCGACAACCGAACCCTTGGTCGGCGGCTGCAAAATTCCGGCCTGCTGCGCCGCATCCTGGGCCTTTCGCGCGGCGATGCGGGCTGCATCGACCCGGCTCATCTGGCCGGCTCCGATGCCGACGGTGGCGCGATCTCTGGCATAGACGATGGTGTTCGATTTTACGTGCTTGGCGACGCGGAAAGCGAAAGCAAGGTCGCGCAGTTCGGCATCGTCCGGCGCGCGCCTGGTCACGACCTTCAATTGCATATCGTCGACCACTGCATTGTCCCGCGATTGCACCAGAAACCCGCCGGCGACCGTCTTCATCGTGAAGCCGGTGCCGCGCGGATCGGGCAGGCCGCCGGCGATCAGCAGCCGCAGGTTCTTCTTGGCGGCCACAATCGCGGCCGCCTCTTCGCTCGCGGCGGGCGCGATGATCACCTCGGTGAAAATCTCGGTAATGGCTTTTGCCGCTTCGGCGTCGAGCGGCCGGTTGATGGCGACGATACCGCCGAAGGCGGACACCGGGTCGCATGCATGCGCCTTGCGATAGGCCTCAAGGAGACTTGCGCCTTCCGCGACGCCGCAAGGATTGGCGTGTTTGACGATCACGCAGGCCGCAATGCGCGCAGGATCGAACTCAGCGACGCATTCATAGGCGGCGTCGGTGTCGTTGATATTGTTGTAGGACAATTGCTTGCCCTGCAACTGTCGCGCGGTGGCGACGCCGAAGCGCTGCTCGGGCGTGCGATAGAAAGCGGCGCTTTGGTGAGGATTCTCGCCGTAGCGCAGCGGTTCGATCAGCCGGCCGCCGATGCTGCGGAAGTCCGGCGCGGCATCGAGTGCGCCTGCAAACCAGTTCGAGATCGCAGCGTCGTAGGCGGCCGTGCGCGCATAGCCTTTGGCGGCCAGCCGC
>CAYWCE010000008.1:0-60359 GCA_964456755.1 uncultured Hyphomicrobiales bacterium | reverse complement strand
GGTCGCCCCGTCATGCTTATTCAACTCGGCCAGCAGCGTTCCGTAGTCCGACGGTTCGACGATCACGACGACGTCGCCATGATTCTTGGCGGCGGCGCGAATCATGGCCGGTCCGCCGATATCGATATTTTCAATGCAGTCTTCGAATTGCGCGCCGCCCGCGACCGTTTGCTCGAACGGATACAGATTGACGACAAGAATGTCGATCGCGGCGATCCCGTGCGTCTGCATTGCCGCCGCATGTTCGCCGTTGTCGCGAATGGCGAGCAATCCGCCATGCACCTTCGGATGCAACGTCTTGACGCGGCCGTCCATCATCTCCGGGAAGCCGGTGATCTCCGACACGTCGAGGACTTTCAGCCCGGCCTCGGCGATCGATTTGCGCGTGCCGCCGGTCGAGACCAGTTCGATGCCGAAGCCGGACAGGCCGCGCGCGAACTCGATCAGATCGCTTTTGTCGGAGACTGAAATGAGCGCCCGCTTTGCGCGGCGAAGCTGGTCCGGCATGAATGGTCCTAGAGCGGCAATTCGGGTTCGTCGGCGAGTGCAGCCTTCGGCTCCGGCAATTCGTTTTTTGCCCGTCTCGCCGCGGCGGGCGTAGCACTGGTATGGGTTAGGGTCCAGTGAACGCGCGGTATGTCCCGCGCATTGCCGTGGATCACAATCTGGACGGTGCGCCGGGGCCCGTCGCGGCCGGCGAGGAATACGCTTTCCTCGATGTCGACGAGATCCTCGTGGGCGTCGAACGTCCAGACCTCGCGATTGGGCAACATAAGCATGACGCCGTGCCCGTCGGTCAGCCGGTTTGCCTTGATCGACGGATGCAGATGAAAGCGGACAGCGAAATCGCATCGGGCGCCGGGCGGCAGGGCATTCCCGGACGTCGGCGCGAATACGTCTTCGCCGTCGAGACGCAGTCCGCCGCTCGACAACATCAGCGAGCGCTGGTGGACGATGCCGAACCGGTCGGCGTAGCCGTCGTGCGAGGCGCGGATCACCGTCGCGTCTTCATGTTCCTCGCGTGCGACCTCGACCGTTTTGGGCCCGCTGATGATCGGTATGCCGAGCAGCTTACGGAAGGAGCCGGTGTTGAGAAAGCGGCAAGACGAGGAGTCGTTGATGGTGACGGTAGAATGTGCGGCAGTGGCTCGGGCGACCTGCCGCCAGCTCTCGCGGTTGACGGCCGGCAGCCCGCAATTGACGACGATGCGATGTCCGTCTTTCGACAGTTCGAAGGCGAGCCCGCCGGCATGTGCTTCCTGACTGAGCGGCAGCGGCGGCGGCGCTCCGGTGTCCATAATCACGACGAGGCCCTGCGCCGTAGCACGCTGGTAACCGGAATGTGGCGCATTGGCGACTGGCTCGCCGCGCGCGTCGTCGTAAGCCAGGATCGTGGCAATCAGGTCGGTCGCAGTCGGTCCCATGCCGTTGAACAGCGCGAAATTGCCGTCCTGGTGACGGAAGAAACGCAGCATCGGCATCATTCGCTCGATGGCATTGAGCAGGGCTGCAGGCGGCGGCACATTGCGCGCCGTAAAGGCCTGCCGGAGCGGCAGCAGGTCGATCAGCAAATCGATCAGTATGCCGGGGTTGCGGCTGACATGGCCGCCGTCGGGAAGAATCTGCCGTTCAAGTTCCTCGCTCAGCCACTTCGACACGTTACGCAGATGCCTGACCTGCCCGGCCAGGCACAGGGTCGCGTATGCCAGTGCAATGACGGCCTGCAGCCGCATCGCGCCTTCCCGTGCGTCGACGACGGTCCTGCGCAGATAACGCACCTGCCGCACCAGACTGCGCGCAAAGCGCCGATAGAATTGCTCGTCGGTATCGTGCAGGATGACCGGCGCCTGGCACAGCCAGGCGATGATCCGGCGCGAGAGGATTTCCGGGCGCCATGCGACCGGATGCCAGGAACCCTGCAGCGCGATCCACTCGTCGACCAATGCGCGTGCATTGGCGCGGGCAATCCCGGAATCGGCGGCACGCAAATGGCGCAACCAGCCGAAGCCGAGTAGCGAAGCCGCCCATTCGTCGGAGGGCGGCGTCATTTCGAACGGCGAACGGCCGTCGCAGATCACCACCTTGCCGGCAAACGCAAATCGTCCCGCATAGATTTCTCCGGCACGGGTCGCGTCGGTCGTACGCAAGTCCTGCGGGGAAATAACAAGGCGGTCGGATGTTGCCGAGACATAGCGCCACCGCATCAGCGGATGGGCGTTGATGCGGCCGGACACGTTGCGCAGCCCCCGGCGCGCCAGAAGCCAGGACAGCCGCGTTCGCTCCGACAATGAAACGCCCGGCATGTCTAGCTGCCTCTCATCGGTATGTGCCTCCGGCGCGATCGGGGCAACATATAGCCAAGCCGGCCGCGAAGGTCCAAGCGATGAAAAACCAGCGGTAAATGCGGCAAGGCTATCGAAGCCGCGTCAACCTTGCCGCATAGAAGCCGTCGAGGCCGCTGCTGCGCGAATCGGCGCCGGACCAGTGACAGGGCAGGGTACGCAGGTCGCCCTGCGCGGTGACGAACTCGGACTGCCCGAATACTTCGCCTGCGGCGACCGGCACCCGTCGCAGCGATTCCGAGCCGTGCAGCAGATCGCCGACGACCCGTTCTCCCTCCTCCGGTTCGAGCGAACAGGTGCAGTAGACCAGCACGCCTCCGGGCTTGAGCATGGATACCGCATGTGTCAGCAGCCGTTGCTGCAGGGCGGACAATTTGACGAGATCGGCCTCGCTCCTGGTCCAGGGAATGTCGGGGTGCCGCCGGATCGTCCCGGTCGCGGTGCAGGGAGCGTCGAGCAGGATCGCGTCAAACGGTCCGCCGTTCCATTCCGTCGCATCGGCGGTGACCAGCTCCGCATCAATCCGGAGCCGGGCAAAATTTTCGGCAAGGCGCTTAATTCGCGCGGCGGAACGGTCGACTGCGACGAGATCGGCGCCGGCATGAGCGAGCTGCGCCGCCTTGCCGCCGGGCGCGGCGCACAGATCCGCCACGCGCCTGCCGCTCACGTCGCCGAGCAGCCTTGCCGGCAGCGCGGCGGCGGCATCCTGCACCCACCATCCCCCATCCGCATATCCGGGCAGGGCGGAGACGCGGCCCCGCGACGTAACCCGGACCGAACCGGTCGCGAGCACACGTCCGTCAAGCTTTGCGGCCCAGCCTTCGGGATCGGCCTTGACCGTAATGTCGATCGCCGGTTCCTGTGCATTCGCGGCTGCAATTGCGCGCGCAGTCTCTCCGCCATAGTGGCGCGTCCAGCGCGCGAGCAGCCATTCCGGTGTGTCGAGCGCGACGGCGTCGAGCGTCGCGAGGGCGGACCTTCCTTCGCGTGCGATTTTGCGCAGCACCGCATTGACGAGTCCGGCAAAGCGGGCCGTGTGGCGCTGCTCCTGCACCAGACGTACCGAAAGATCGACGGCGGCGTGATCCGGCACGTCGAGAAACAGGATTTGCGCGCTGCCGATGAGAAGAGCCGTTTCCGTCCGCAGAGCGTTGGAAGGCAATGCGCGTTCAAGATGCCGCGACAGCAGATAGCGCAGCGTGCCGAGCCGCCGTAGCGTCGTTGTCGCCAGCATGCGCACAAGCGCACGGTCGCGTTCGTCCATGCCTTCGAACGCGGCGGTTTCCGCGGCTAAGGCGTCGTCCAGACTCTGCCTTCGCCGCAGGACCGCATCGACGATGTCGGCTGCGAGCCGGCGCGCCGGCAGTCCCGCCGTCCGGGCCGCGGAGTCCTGGCTGTCCTGCATGGCGTCATCGTTCGCACGCCGCAGCGCGGCGCGCCAGCCTCGGCCGCGAATTCGGGGCGACCTCAGCCCCAGGGACCGCGGCCGGAGCCGCGCGACCACGGCCCGCTTGCCGGCACACTGCCGGCGTAATGGGAGCCGGAGCCGAAACTGCCGCCGCCTTGCCCCATTTCCCGGGAGAGCTGCTGCAGCGCGGCGATCCGGTTCTCGGTTGCCGGGTGCGTGGAGAACAGATTGTCCATGCGCTGCCCGGACAGCGGATTGATGATGAACATGTGCGCTGTGGCCGGACTGCGCTCGGCATTGTCGTTGGGGATAGCCTGCGCGGCATTGGATATCTTGGCCAGCGCGTTCGCCAGAGACATCGGGCGGCCGCAAATGCGCGCGCCGAGATTGTCGGCGGAATACTCGCGCGTGCGGCTGATCGCCATCTGCACGATCATTGCGGCGATCGGCGCGAGGATGACCATGGCGAGCGTGGCGATGATGCCAAAACCGTTATTGTTGTCGCGATTGCCGCCGAAGAACAGGCCGAACTGCGCAATCATCGAGATCGCACCGGCAATCGTCGCCGTGATGGTCATGATCAGCGTGTCGTGATTCTTGATGTGCGCAAGCTCGTGCGCGACAACGCCGGCCACTTCCTCGCGATCCAGCCGCTGCAGCAGTCCGGTGGTTACGGCGACGGCGGCGTTCTGCGGATTGCGGCCGGTGGCGAAGGCGTTCGGTTGCGCATTGTCCATCAGATAGACGCGCGGCATCGGCAGGTTCGCGCGCTGCGCCAGGTCGCGCACCATGCGAAACAGGTCGGGCGCGGTGCGCTCGTCGATTTCCTGCGCGCCGTGCATCGACAGGACCATTCGGTCCGAATTCCAGTAGGCGAAAAAATTCATGCCGGCGGCAACCAGCAGTGCCAGCATCGCACCGCTCTGGCCGCCGACCAGAAAGCCGACGCCCATGAACAGGGCCGTCAGGCCTGCCAGCAGAATTGCCGTGCGCATGTAGTTCATAACGACCCTCCAAAGGATGCGGCGCCACGTTCCGGCGCAACCGTCATCCGGCGCCAATAAATTGGGATGTCGCCTCGCCTTCGCAAGCATGGCACGACACCGCAGCGGACGGTCTTGCTGCCGCACGGACGTCCGGCCGGCCGAGCGCCGGACACAATCATAGATTGTGGTTGTGCGATTCGGGTTGCAGCTATTGTCCTTTTCCGCTCGACCGGACCGATCCTTTCGGGTCTGCCGTTCGCGGCAGGGTGCACAACAGGCCAGTTGCATTCGAGGCGCCCACGGGCGCGATTTCACCGTAAATGGAGGCGGACGCGTCCACTCGCGGTGCAGCAATGCCTGGAGCCGCGTATCCGGCCGAAGTCCTGCGCGTGTATAACGGAGACACATTCAAGGCCCCCGCGTCTGGTCGGGCGTCGAGATCGATACCCGGGCCAGGCTGCGTGGAATCGCTGCGTGGAATCGATGCGTCGGAACTGACGGCGCGCTGCACGGAAGAATTCCGACAAGCGGAAGCGGCGCGCCGCCCTGCACCGCCATTGTACCGAAGGCAGCGTCGTCATCTGCAATATCGGTCTCGAATAATTTGCCGGGCGCGTCCTCGTCGATGTCGCCATGCCGGTCGCCGGCGACATCGCCGCTGCGCTGCTGCGCACCGGTCCGGGCCGGGCCTATGAGGGCGCGGCGACGCGAATTGCGGTGCAGGCAAATGTCGCTGCGCTGAATTTCAGCGCAGCACGACAACGCGCGTTCCGATACCCACACGATCGTACAGATCGGCGATGTCGCGGTTATGCATGCGGATGCATCCGTAGGAGACAAAGCCGCCGATCGAGCCCGGTGCATTGGTGCCATGGATTGCATATTCGCCGCCGGACAGGGTGAGGGCGGCAACGCCCATCGGATTGTTCGGGGCGCCGCCGGGAATGACGTCGGGCAGCCGCGGATTGTCGCGGCGCACTTCCCTGGG
Organism: uncultured Hyphomicrobiales bacterium; assembly: GCA_964456755.1. Taxonomy (GTDB): domain Bacteria; phylum Pseudomonadota; class Alphaproteobacteria; order Rhizobiales; family Xanthobacteraceae; genus Pseudorhodoplanes. The sequence continues at coordinate 54,635 of CAYWCE010000008.1, read as the reverse complement.
CGGCGACCAGGCGGGGCTGCGATGTTTGCCGTCGATGACGCGCGTGCCGCTCCAGGTCTTGCCGCGCCGGCCGACGCCGACCGTATAGCGCAGGGCGCGGCCTTCGCCGAGCACGAGATAAAGCTTGCGCTCGCTGGTTTTCACCACGACCGTACCCGGCGCATAACCGTTCAGGCGCACCACTTCGCGCGCCTGCGCTGGCGTTGCCGCAGCCGCTGCGGCGACAAGGGCTAATGCATAGAGTGAACGACGCAAGATACGCATGGACGGCTCCGGCGCTGGACGATACGGCCGCAACATTTAACGCCCTGAGCGCGTTGCCGGAAAGCAGAGGCTGAAAGTAATGTAAACGCGCGCCAAACGGCGCGCGCATAGCAGCGATATCCGGCGATGAGGCGGTTCCGCGCATGGCGCATGCGCCATGCGCGGCCTTCGGTTACTTTCGGTTTTGCCGGTTATTCACCAGATCGTCGACGACTGCCGGATCGGCCAGCGTCGTGGTGTCGCCGAGATTCTTGAAGTCGTCCTCGGCGATCTTGCGCAGGATGCGGCGCATGATCTTGCCCGACCGTGTCTTCGGCAGGCCGGGAGCGAATTGCAGCAGGTCGGGCGTCGCAATCGGGCCGATCTCCTTGCGCACCCAGGCGACGAGTTCTTTCTTGAGATCGTCGCTGGGGGCCTCTCCGGCCATCAGCGTGACATATGCGTAAATGCCCTGGCCCTTGATCGCATGCGGATAGCCGACCACGGCGGCTTCCGAGCATTTCGGATGAGCAACCAGCGCGGACTCGACCTCGGCGGTCCCGAGCCGGTGACCGGCGACGTTGATCACGTCGTCGACACGGCCGGTGATCCAGTAATAGCCGTCCTCGTCGCGGCGGCAGCCGTCGCCGGTGAAATACTTCCCGGGATAGGTCTTGAAATAGGTTTCGACGAATCGCTGATGGTCGCCATAGACCGTGCGCATCTGGCCCGGCCAGGAATCGGCAATGCAGAGATTGCCGCTGGCCGCGCCTTCGAGCCGCTTGCCTTCGGCGTCGACCAGTTCGGGTTGCACGCCGAAGAACGGTCGCGTTGCCGATCCCGGCTTCAGTCTGGTCGCGCCGGGTAGCGGTGTGATGAGTATGCCGCCGGTCTCGGTCTGCCACCAGGTGTCGACGATCGGGCAACGGCCGTCGCCGACGATGCGGTGATACCATTCCCACGCTTCCGGATTGATCGGTTCGCCGACCGTGCCGAGCAGCTTGAGGGACTTGCGCGAAGTTTTCTTGACCGGCTCGTCGCCGGCCTGCATCAGCGCGCGGATGGCGGTCGGTGCGGTGTAGAAGATGTTGACCTTGTGCTTGTCGACGACTTCCCAGAATCGGGAATTGGTCGGGTAGTTCGGCACGCCTTCGAACATCATGGTGATCGCGCCGTTGGACAGCGGACCGTAGACGATATAGCTGTGACCGGTCACCCAGCCGACGTCGGCGGTGCACCAGTAGATGTCGCCTTCGTGATAGTCGAAAACATACTGGTGGGTGATCGACGTGTAGACGAGATAGCCGCCGGTGGTATGCAGGACGCCTTTCGGCTTGCCGGTGGAGCCCGACGTATAGAGGATGAACAGCGGGTCTTCCGCATTCAACTCCTCGCACGGGCACTCGGTGGTGACCATCTCGGCGGCTTCGTGGTACCAGAAATCGCGTACCGGATCGATGTTCACCGGCGCGCCGGTGCGGCGCACCACCAGCACATGATCGACGCCGCCGGCCTTGGCGCTGGCCGCATCGACAGTTTCCTCGAGCGGAACCTTGCGTCCGCCGCGCCCGAGCATCGCATAGGCGGCTTCCGGGATCATCGGCAGGTAGATGGTGACGCGGTCGCCCTTCTTCACATTGCGGTTGCGAAGGATGTTGGCGAAACGGCAGACTTCGTCGTGAAGCTGCTGGTAGGTAATGTGCTTGGAATCTTTCGGATCGTCGCCTTCCCAGATGATCGCAGTCTGGTTTGCGCGCTTGGGCAGGTGCCTGTCGATGCAGTTATAGGCGGCGTTCAGCGTACCGTCCTCGAACCACTTGATCGAGACGTTGTGCGGATCGTAGCTTGTGTTCTTGACCCGGGTCGGCGCGCGATACCAGTGCACGCGCTTGGCGTGCTCGGCCCAGAACTTGTTCGGATCCTGGATCGACGCCTTGTACATCTCCTGGTATTTGGCGTCGTCGACATAGGCGGATTTCGCCCAGTCTCCGGAAACGTCATAGATACGATCGGACATCGCTGCTTCCTCCCACCCCCGCCGGGACTCCGGGACGCCGACAGGGCGTGCTTCCGGGCACCTTGAATCGGATTATGCGAAGCAGACCGCTCAGGGGCAAGCACGCCATACTTGCCACTTTGGTGGCATAAGGCCGCGTTGGTTCAGACGCCGATTGCGCCGATCACCGCGCCGGCGACGAGCAGCGCTGCGAGCCAGTGACCGCAATCGATGGCGGTGAGCATCGGCGGGCGCCCGGCAAATGCGTAATTGACGCTGATTGTCGTCGCTACAAATCCGAGCCAGATCACGAAGGCTGAGATCATGCCGTTGCGCAGGGTGACCTGACCCGGCCCGAGATGGCCGATTACGCCCGCAAGCGCCCAGGCCATGAGCAGATTGGCGAGAAATGCAATGACGAACGGAAGATAGAAGGCTGGCGTGCCGCGGGTCCGCTCGATCTCTTCCCGGGTGCGGCCGGTTGCCTTGAGCCAGGATCTGCCGAACACGCCATACCAGACCGCGCCGGCGATCCAGGCGGCGACGGCGGCCAGCAGGATGGCAGGGTAGTTTGCGCCTCCGAAGGTCATGTGCATCTCCCGATCAAGGGCCGCTCAGGCGCCAATTCCGCCCATGCGGCAAACCGCGTTCCATTCCTCGGCCGTCACCGGCTGCACCGACAGGCGCGTGTTGTTGACAAGCACCATGCCTTTCAGTCGTGGCGCGGCGCGCGCCGCTGCCAGCGTGACCGGCCTCGGCATCGGCGCAATCGCCTTCACGTCGACGGCCACCCAGGGCGAACCGGCTTCTGCGGTCGGATCGGGATAAAATTCGCGGACAATCTCGACGACGCCGACGATTTCCTTGCCGATGTTGGAATGAAAAAAGAAGGCGCGATCGCCTTTCTTCATTTTCATCAGGTTTTGCTTGGCCTGATGGTTGCGCACGCCGCTCCACGCCTCGCCCTTTGCGCCGCGCGCGACCTGCTGGTCCCACGACCAGACGTCGGGCTCGCTTTTCATCAGCCAGAAATTCATCTGCCGCTCACAATTCCGTCCGGATCGGCCGCGTCAGCAAGCCGTCGATCGCCTCGTCGATGGTCAGCCGGCCATCGAGGACGGCTGCAACCGCCTGCACGATCGGCATGTCGATGCCGTGTTCCTGCGCCATTTCGGCCAGGACCGAGGCTGTGAATGCACCTTCGGCCAACGATGTCGAACCGGCAATGTCCTTCAGATCCATGCCGCCGCCGAGCGACTGACCGAGTGCAAAGTTGCGCGATTGCGGTCCCGAACAGGTCAGGATCAGGTCGCCGAGGCCGGACAGACCGGTCAGCGTTTCCGGGCGGGCGCCATGAAATCGGCCGAAGCGGACCAGTTCGGCAAATCCCCGCGTGGTCAACGCCGCCGCGGCGCTGGCTCCGAGTCTGCGGCCGGCGACGATCCCGGCGGCGATCGCCAGCACGTTCTTGGCCGCGCCGCCGATCTCGACGCCGCGCAGATCCGTCGACTGATAGGGACGGAAAGCTGCCGAACCGATGGCCATGGCGAGATCGGCGGCAAGCTGTTCGTCGCGTGCGGCGAGCGTGACGGCGGTGGGCAGACCGCGCGCGACGTCGGCGGCGAAGCTCGGTCCCGACAGAATGGCCGGCAGGGCATCGGGCGCGCATTCGGCAAGAATGTCGGTCATGAACTTGCGTGTGACGCGTTCGATCCCCTTGGCGCAGATCACCAGTGGCCGGCCTTCGATACGGTCCGCTGGCATCGCGCTGACGACGGAGCGCACCGCCTGCGCCGGCACGACGACCAGGATCGCGTCGGCGTCGAGCGCCCGTTCGAGCGAGGCAGTCACCGTCAGACGCGGGTCGAGACGGATGCCGGGCAGCCGCGGGTTTTCGCCCGTGTGCGAAATCGCGCGCGCGCTGTCCGCGTTGCGCGCCCATAAAGTCACCGCGCGCCCGGCCCGCTGGACCGCATTGGCCAATGCCGTACCCCAGCTTCCCGCACCCAGCACAGCAATGCTCGCCAGTCGCATGAATGCCTCGTTGCGGCTCAGATGCGCAGACCGGCGAGGCTCGGCGCCGCGACCGATTTGCCGGTGACATCTTCCAGCGCCCAGCGCGCGCGCGGCGCAAGATCGAGCGGGTCGGTCAGTCCGAGCGCGAGCCGTTCCGCGCCGGCCCATGCGATCATCGCGCCGTTGTCGGTGCACAAGGCGGCGGGCGGAACTACCAGCACCGTGCCGCATTCGAACGCGACCCGGTTAAGCACCTTGCGGATTGCCTGGTTGGCGGCGACGCCGCCGGCTGCCACAAGCGCCGACGGCGCGCCGAACTGCGCGCGGAACAGCTCGAGACCCGCGCGCAGCCGGTCCATGACCACGTCGACGACGGATTGCTGGAACGCGGCACACAGATCGGCGACGTCCTGATCGCTCAATGGAGCGATCTTCTCCGCTTCCAGACGCAGCGCCGTCTTCAGGCCCGACAGCGAGAAATTCGCGTCGCGCCGGCCAAGCATCGGACGCGGCAGCAGGAAGCGGTCGGGATCGCCTCCGGTCGCTTCGTTCTCGACGCGTGGGCCGCCCGGATAGCCCAGACCGAGCAGCTTGGCGGTCTTGTCGAAAGCCTCGCCGATGGCGTCGTCCATCGTGTTGCCGAGCAGGACATAGTCGCCGACACCGCGCACCGCGAGAATCTGCGTGTGGCCGCCCGAGGCAAGAAACAGGCAATAAGGGAACGGCGTCCCGTCCGTGAGCCGGGCCGTCAGCGCATGCGCTTCAAGGTGATTGACGGCAATCATCGGCTTGCGCTGCACCAGCGCGATCGCCTTGGCCGTGGTCAAGCCGACAATGACTCCGCCGATCAGTCCGGGGCCGGCGGCCGCAGCCACCCCGTCCAGCGCGGCAAATTCGCATCCCGCCTCCTGCATCGCCTTGCGGATAATGTGGTCGAGCACCTCCACATGCGCCCGCGCGGCGATTTCGGGCACGACACCGCCGAACGCCGCGTGCTCGTTGGTCTGTGACAGGACGACGTTTGACAAAATCCGCCCGCTGCCGTCGGTCCGCCGCTCGACCGCGGCGGCGGCAGTTTCGTCGCATGTCGTCTCAATTCCGAGTACAAACATCCGGCTCGCGCTCCGGGTCGGAAGGGCTCCTATCGCGTAGCATTGCGAGGTTGGCAGGTGCAATCGTCCAAAAACGTGCTCCGGATCGGCACCCGCGGTTCGCCGCTGGCGCTGACGCAGGCGGAAATGGTGCGCCGGGCGCTGGCCGCGGCGCACAGGCTCGACCCTTCGTGCATCGCGGTGCAGGTGATCCGCACCACCGGCGACCGGATACAGGATCGCCCCCTGTCGGAGGCCGGCGGCAAGGGGCTGTTTACAAAGGAGATCGAGGAAGCGCTGCTCGCCGGCGAGATCGATCTCGCGGTTCATTCTTCCAAGGATCTGCCGACCGTTCTTCCCGACGGGCTGATGCTGGCGGCATGCATGCCGCGCGAAGACGTGCGCGATGCATTCATCGGGCGCGGCGTGAACACGCTGGACGAGCTTCCGCGCGGTGCGATTGTAGGCACTGCCTCGCTGCGGCGCCAGGCGCAGGTCAAACGACGGCGTCCCGATTTGCAGGTAGTGCCGTTTCGCGGCAATGTGGAAACGCGCCTGCGCAAACTGGCCGAAGGCGAGGTCGATGCGACTCTGCTGGCGCTGGCCGGCCTGCGCAGGCTGAACATGGCCGATGCGGCAAGCTCGATTCTCGATATCGAATTGTTCCTGCCCGCAGCCGGGCAGGGCGCGATCGGCATCGAGGCGCGGCAGGACGATAATGCGACGCTCGACATGCTGCGCGCCGTCGACCACGGCGAGACGTTCGCGGCGCTGCTCGCCGAACGGGCCTTCCTTGCCGAACTGGACGGCTCCTGCCGCACGCCGATTGCCGCGCATGCGACGATGGCCGCGGGACATTTGCGCTTCCGCGGCATGATCCTCAGGGCCGACGGCAGCGAAGTGCATGAGACGATGCGCGAAGGTGCCGCACGGGACGCTGCCGCGTTGGGCGCCGATGCCGGCGCCGAACTGAAGCGCAGGGGCGGCCCGGATTTTTTTGCCGGTCGCTGACCATGCTGCTTCTGGTCACTCGCCCGCAAGCGGAAGCTGAGCGCACGGCGGAGGCGCTGCGCGCGCGCGGACATGAGGCGCTGATTGCACCGGTTCTGCATATCGAGGCTGTTGCGGATGTGCAGATCGCAGCCGCAAGACATGCGGCCGTGCTTATGACCAGCGGCAATGCGGCGCGCGCCGTCGCCGCTCATCCGCAAAGAGATCGTTTCTTGCAACTGCCGGTCTTTGCCGTCGGCAGGCAAACGGCACGGGCCGCCGCCGATGCAGGCTTTGCCACCGTCGTTTCGGCGGACGGGGATGCGACGGATCTTGCGCGTCTTGTGCAGGAGCGGTCGCAGCTTGGCGGGCGGCTGCTCTATCTTGCCGGCAGCGATATTTCCCGCGACCTCGCGGGGGAACTCGGCAGGAAAGGTCTGAGCGTCGATACGGTCGTGGTTTATCGCGCTGTCGCGGCCGATTCGCTGCCCGGACCAGCACGTATGGCGATCGAGACCGGGCGTCTCGACGGCGTCATGCATTATTCCCGGCGCAGCGCGAACATCTTTCTCGATTGCTTGCGCGGTGGCGAGCTGATCGACCGGGTCACGGCGCTGCGGCATTATTGTCTGTCCGCGCGGGCCGCCGAGCCGCTGCGCGCGGCGGGTTGTCTCGACGTCAGAATTGCGGCCGGACCGCGGGAAAACGCCATGCTGGACCTGCTGGATCGCCGCTAGCTGCGGGCACTGCCGGCGGCGCCTCCGCTCAAGAGCCAAGTTGCCGCCATGCTGCTGTGGCAGTATCGATGGTGAGGCAGCCCGATTCACGTATCGTGGCCGGTCGGTTGCCAGCCCGGGAGACGGCGTGATGCCTGTAGACGATGACCGGACGGCAGGACAGCCGGAACAGCCGCGCCGCCCGGGTCCGACGATCGATCTGAAGGCGACGGAAATTCCGGGCGACAAGCATTCCGGTGCGGATGCTGCCGGCGACTCAGGGGCGGACGATCCTGCGCCCGAGGAGATCGGGACCGCTGCCGCGCGCGAGCAGCAAGAACCACGCTCCGCAAACCGGACTGACGGCACAACGCCTCGGCGCCTGCCGATCTATGCCGCAGGCGGACTGGCGCTGGCGGTGGCCGCCGCGCTCGGCTACTGGATCGGCGGCGGGTCCGCGCCGCGCGATGCGACACAGAGCGAACTTGCCTCGCGCATCTACAGCCTCGAATCCGAAATCGCAGCGCTCAAGCGCGCGGCCGGAGAGACAACGGTTCCGACGCAGCTTTCCGCTCGGGTCGACGATCTCGCGAAACAAATCGGTACACTTTCCGAAGCGCTGCGCGATGTACGCGGACGTGCCGACGCTGCAGGCGCGGCGGCCGAAGCAGCACACAAGGCCACTGAGTCGGCGCCGCCGGGCGCGATTCCCGATGCGGACATTGCAGGTCTGGCGAATCGTCTGACCGCGATCGAACGGGCGGCCCAGGCGCGCGAACAGGAATTGTCGCAGGCGCTTGCAAAGATCGGAGACACCGCGGCCAGCCGTCGTGCAGTGGCTGCAACCGCGTTGCGCGGCGCCGTCGAGCGGGGTGTGCCATATGCTGCCGAACTGGCCGTCGCCCGCTCGCTGGCAACCGATCCGGGAGCGCTGGCTCCGCTCGAGGGCTTCGCGGCGTCCGGAATCCCTTCGCCCAATGCTCTGTCGCGCGAACTCTCCGTCATCGTACAGGCCATGCAGAAGGATATCGGTGAGGGTCAGCGGCAGGGCAGCATCCTGGAGAAGTTTCAGGCCAGCGCTGAGCGGCTGGTACGCATTCGCCCACTGGAGGAGACGACGGGCGCGGATGCAGCTTCCGTCCTCGCCCGACTTGAATTGCGTGCGGCACGGTCGGACCTGCGCGGTGCGCTCGACGAACTGCAGAAGCTGCCGCCTGCCGTCCGCGCGCCGACCGAGACGTGGATCGGCAAGGTCCAGGCGCGCGATGCGGCCATCGAGGCCAGCCGCAGCTTCGCAGCTTCGGCGCTGTCCGCACTCGGCAAACCGGCACTCTAGGCGCGCTCACGCATGATCCGGGTCATCCTTTTTCTGCTGGCAGTCGGCGTTCTCGCCTTTGGCGTGGCGTGGCTCGCCGATCGGCCCGGCGATGTGACCGTTACCTGGCAGGGCTGGCGCATCGAAACGTCGCTGATGGTCCTTACCAGTGCGATCGCCGGGCTGATCGCGGTTATCCTCGTGCTGTGGAGCCTGCTGCGTCATGTCGTATCGATACCGCGCCGCTGGCAGGAATTCTGGCAGCGGCGGCGCGCCACCCAGGGTTACCAGGCCATTTCCCGGGGGATGGTTGCCATCGGCGCAGGCGATGCCGATGCCGCGAGCAGGCATGCAAACGATGCCGCGCGTCTGGCCCCGTCGGAGCCGCTGACGCTGCTGCTCGGTGCGCAGGCGGCACAGATGACAGGAGACCGCACGGCGGCGGAGGCGAAATTTCGCGCCATGGCGGGTCGTGACGACACCAAGCTGCTCGGATTGCGCGGACTTTTCGTCGAAGCGCAGCGGCGTGGCGACCCTGCGGCCGCCAAGCTCTTTGCCGAAGAAGCGGCGCGCAGCGCGCCGTCGCTGGCATGGGCCGGTCATGCCGTGTTGCAGCTTCGCAGCGCCGCGGGCGACTGGGTCGGGGCGCTTGAAATTCTGGACCGCAACCGCAGGACGGCGGCGATCGGCAAGGCCGATTACCGACGCAAGCGTGCGGTACTTCTCACTGCGCGCGCGCTGTCGCTGGAGGAATCCGACCGCGACACCGCGAAAGCGCTCGCACTCGAAGCGGCGAATCTCGCACCCGACTTTGTTCCGGCGGCGGCGCTTGCGGGGCGCTTTCTTGCTGAGGCGGGAGACTTGCGCAAGTCGCTGCGACTCGTGCGCACGGCTTGGAAGGCGAACCCGCATCCGGACCTTGCGGATACGTATATGCACGCGCGGTTCGGCGATACGGCGCGCGAGCGGTTGGCACGCGCGCAGGCTCTGGCCGCGGAAACGCCCTCCCACCCCGAGGCCGCAATCGCGGTGGCGCGCGCCGCACTCGATGCGCGCGAGTTCGAACTGGCGCGTGCGGCGCTCGCGCCGGTGCTGGAACAGCCGACCCGCCGCGTCGCTCTTTTGATGGCGGAAATCGAACGGACCGAGCACGGCGACGAAGGCCGGGCGCGCGAATGGATGGCACGCGCCGTCCATGCCGCGCGCGACGCGGTTTGGACCGCGGACGGGATTGTCTCCGATCGCTGGCTGCCGATGTCGCCGGTGAGCGGCCGTCTCGATGCGTTCGAATGGCGGGTTCCGGTTGCAGAGCTTCCTTCGGCGGGTCAGCCCGAAGCGCGCGACATTTCCGCCGGACCGACCCCTCCGCCGGTCGTGATCGATCATGCCGCCGAATCCGAAAACGACGAAGCGGCGAAGCATGTGCCGGACGATGCCGAAGAGGCGCAGCAATCCGACACTTCGTCCTTGCCCCCGGCCGGCACGCCCAGATCGCAAACGGCCGGGGCTGCCGCGCCGGTATCGCCGGCGCCGGAAATTGTGGTGCCGATCGTGCATGCACCGGACGACCCCGGGCCGGATCCGGAGCCGGACACCGATCCCGGCCGTAGCGAAACGCAGTCTCCAGGGTGGCGCGGCCTGTTCCGCTGACGGCACGGCGACGGGGGTGCGCTTGCCAATCGGGTGGCGCCCCGGTATCAGAGGCCAGATTTCGGGCCGCAATAGCTCAGCTGGTAGAGCACCTCATTCGTAATGAGGGGGTCGGGGGTTCGAGTCCCTCTTGCGGCACCACGCCACCACGGCCTCGCTCTCCAGCCCGGTACGAAGCAGAAACCGATCGCCGCGCCGCCGACTATCTTCGTCGCGAACCGCTTGCGCTGTCAGGTGTCGCGGTACGCGCTTGCGGTCCGGCAGCGGGCGCTTCGCCCTGTCTGCGCGCTGCACGCACCCTATCGCCCGCCCGCGCGGTACAGAATGCGTCCACCGCATCGGCTGCAGCCGTCGCGAGCAATGCGCGGTGCTCCGGTGCGTTCAGCAGCAATTCCTCATCGCGATTGACGATGGATCCTGCCTCGAACAGCACCGCCGGCATGTGCGCCGCGCGCAGCACATAAAGCCGATCGAAGCGATAGACTCCGGCTTCAGCGTCGACCAGCGTGCGCCGCCGGCCGCCCATGAACGGTTCCGTGTAGTGCGGCGTATACTGAAGGCTGCGCGCCTTGAGTTGCGCTCCGAGCAGCGCACCGAATTGCAGGCTGCCGCGCAGGTCGCCGTTTTCTCCGGAGACAAACAGCGAATGACCGCGGAACTGGTCGCTGAACCGGCGCGGCTGCCCTTCATGCTCCCAGTCCTGCAAAAACATTTCCGGTACCGAGTCGTGATGCACCGACAGCAGCAGGTCGGCGCCGGAGGCATTGGCGCGCGCAACGCGCTGCACCAGCCCGGGCAGCGCCTTGCCCGAGGTTACGAGCAGGATCGCTTTGGCATAACCAGCTTCGCGCAGCTTGCGCTCGATCTCGGCCGCAAGCCGCAGATTGAAATCGTATTCGCTCACGCCGCGCGCGGACATGGCACCCGGTTCTTCGGGCGTATGGCCGACGTCGATGGCAACGCGGAACGCAGCGCGGTCGCAAACGGCCGGCTGCTTTCGTGCCGCGCCGCCCTTGGCCGCGGAAGCCGCAGCCGGTTCCGGCGCGAATGCCAGCGCAAGCGCGTACAGCATTACGGCCGCGCGAACCGGGCGCATCATCGAATCTGCCTTCGCATTCGCGGATCGTAGGCCGCGCAGTTCGGCCGCGCAATCGCGCCGTAAAGCTGTAAGAATCGCGGGTTGTTGCGAAGCCGGCGCGGAACTTCAGTCGAGCAGCAATCGCGGCAGCCAGAGCGACAGTTCCGGAACATAGGTGATGAGCGCGAGTACGATCAGCATCGTCACGTAGAACGGCCACATCGTTCGCACCACCTGTTCCAGCCGCACGCGGCCGATGGCGCAGCCGACGAAAAGCACCGATCCTACCGGCGGGGTCACCAGGCCGATGCCGAGATTGACCAGCATGATCATGCCGAAATGCACGGGATCGACTCCGAACTGGACGACAACCGGAAGCAGGATCGGCGCGCAGATCAGGATCAGCGGCGCCATGTCCATCAGGGTGCCGAGCACAAGCAGCATCAGGTTGATCAGCAGCAGGATAGCGTACTTGTTTTCGGAGATACTGAGGAAGAATGCCGTCACCTTTGCCGGCAATTGCATCAGCGCCATGATGTAGCCGAACGCGGATGCAAATGCGATCAGGATCATGACAAGCGCCACGGTCTTGACCGTGCGGTGCACCAGCAGATGCAGGTCGCCCCAGCGATAATCGCGATAGACGAACATGGTTACGCAGAAGGCGTAAATACAGGCGACAGCCGCCGATTCGGTGGCGGTGAATATCCCGCCAAGTATGCCGCCGAGAATGATGACCATGGTGCCAAGGCCCCACAGCGCCTCGATCGCGATCGGTATCGCCTTGCGCAACGGAACCACCTCGCCTCTCGGATAGTTGTTGCGCGCGGCGAAGAACAGGCAAAGCGCAATCAGCGATCCTCCGAGCAGAAAGCCGGGAATGACGCCGGCGACGAACAGGTGCGCGATCGACACCGTTCCGCCGAGTGCCAGCGTATAAATAACCGCATTGTGGCTTGGCGGGATGAGGATTGCCTGCACCGATCCGGAAATCGTCACGCTGGTCGCGAATACGCGCGGATAACCCGCCTTTTCCATCTGCGGGATCAGCACGGAACCGACGGAGGCGGTGTCGGCAATGGATGAGCCGGATATGCAGCCGAAAAAGGTCGATGCGAGTACATTGACGATGGAAAGTCCGCCGCGCACGAATCCGACCAGAATGTTGGCGAGCGCCACGAGTCGTCGCGCCATGCCGCCTTCCGCCATGATCGCGCCGGCCAGCACGAAGAACGGAATGGCGAGCAGTGCAAATTTGTTCACGCCATCCGAAATCTTGATCATCACCGCTTCCAGCGGGATGCCGATCCAGAACGCGCCGGCAATGGCGGAGAGCCCCAGTGCATAGGCCACCGGCACGCCGAGGATGACGAGAACGAAGAGGCTGCCGAGAAGAATGAATGCGTCCACGGCGGTCCCCGGTCAGTTCGGCACAGGTTCGCGATGCATGATGGAATCCTCGCCCGGCGAACCGATCCAGACCTGCTCGACGATGAACAGCAGGGTGATCGCGCCGCTGAGCGGGACCGGCAGATAGGCGATGCCGACGCGAAGCCAGGTGAATTCCGCCATCACCTGGCCCCAGGTCGCCTGCACCAGCCTGACCCCCCAGATCACCATGAACAGGCTGAGCGACAGGAGCAGTACGATGACGATCCACGCGCAGAGACGCTGCGCAAATCCGGGCATGATGTCGGTGAAAATGCGTACGGCGATATGAACGTTGGCGCGGTAGCACGCCGCGCCTCCGATAAACGTAAAGACAATCATCATCAGTACCGCGCCCGGCTCGGGCCACGACGCGGCGGAATTCAGCACGTAGCGGGTGAAAACGCTGTAGGGGACGATGACCGTCATGACCAGCATGGCGATGCCGGCGACAACCATGCAGGCGAAGTAAAGAGCTTCCATCGCGCTGCGATACGCGGCCTTCATGCGGGTGCTCCGGAGGAATGGCCGGCGGTTGCCGGTCTGCGGCCCTGAAACCTGGTTGCCGGGCCGCGGTACGAATGCCGCGGCCCGGGATCCTTGTCGGGCGGCATGCGGGCCGGGACCTGCATGCATCGCCTGTGCATCTGCGTCACCGCAACGTGCGGCTCACTTGACGTCCTGGATTCGAGCGATGAGCGCCTGATGCTGCGCTCCGTATTTGTCCCAGACCGGCTTTACCGCGGCCTGGAAGGGCTTCTTGTCCGTCACGTCGTTGATCTCGGCGCCGGCTTTCTTCATCTCCTCGAGTGCGGACTTTTCGCGATCGTACCAGAGCTTGCGCTGTTCCTGCTGGGCTTCCTTGGCCAGCTTCATGATCAGCGCCTGGTCGTCTTTGGAAAGCGATTCCCAGATCTTCTTGGAGAAGACCAGAATCTCCGGGATCATCAGATGGCCGGTGTTCGAATAATATTTCGCATAGCGGAAATGCTGGCCGCTGGCGTAGCTCGGCTCGTTGTTCTCCGCTCCGTCGACGACGCCGGTCTGCATCGCATTGATCAGCTGATCGAAGCCCATCGCGATGCCGTTGCCGCCGAGAGCGTTCATGCTGTCGACGAAGACCGGATTGCCCATCATGCGGATTTTCAGGCCCTTGAGGTCGTCCACCGTCTTGATCGGCCGCTTGCTGTTATAGACGTTGCGCGAGCCGGCATTCATCCAGCACAGTCCGATCAGGTTGGCCGTCGGATGATCGCTCAGCTTTTTCAGCATCTCGTCGCCGATCGGGCCGTCGATCACCTTCTCCATGTGCGCAGCGTCGCGGAACATGAAGGGAAGATTGAACACGTTAAGCTCGGGAACGATCGGGCCCATCGGTCCGACGCTGATGCGTGCCATGGCCAGCGCGCCGACCTGTGCCTGCTCGATCATTTCCTTCTCGCCGCCGAGCTGCATCGACGGAAACATCTGCACGCTGAGCCGGCCGTTGGTGGCCGCTTCGAGCTTCTTGCCCATGCGCACGACGGCTTCGACGGTAGGATAGCCGAGCGGATGCACGTCGGTTGCCTTGAGCACAAGCTTCTGCTGCGCGAAGGCGGGGGTAGCCAGGCTGACGGCTGCGAATGCGGCCGCTGCGCCGAGCTGTATGACAGCACGTCGATTCATCTTGATGTCTCCTCCTGGAATTCTTTTCTGAGATTCGCCCGCATTGCAGATTTCGTTGCCGAGGCAGGCGTTGAACCCACTGCGAACGCATGCTAGGGGATCATGTCATATGATGACCTGACTGGCCCCCGCAATGTCAAGACCGATCTCCCGTGCCGAGAACCGACCGAGGGGCTTTCAGCCGTTGTCGCCGCCGCGCAGCCTGACGCATGAGCTGGTTTCCCGTCTCGCCGCCGACATCGTCGAGGGCAAGCTGGCCCCCGGCTCGCGGCTGCCGACCGAACAGGAAATGATCGCGGCGACCGGCGTCAGCCGGACGGTGGTGCGCGAGGCGGTGGCGCATCTGCGCGCGGAAGGTCTCGTTATGACGCGGCAGGGCGTGGGCGCGTTTGTGGTCGACAATCCGCGCCGGCCGTTCCGCATCAACGTCGCAGATCTCAAGTCGCTTAAGGAAGTCATCGAGGTGATGGAACTGCGCACCGGCATCGAGATCGAGGCGGCCGGGCTTGCGGCGGAACGGGCCAGGCCGGCGCAGATCAAGGCGGTCGCCGCCCAGCTCGATGCAATCGACGCCGCCGTCGGGCGCGGCGAGTCGGGGGTCGACGAGGATTTCGGGTTTCACTGCGCAATCGCGGAGGCGACCGGAAATCCGCAATTCAGGCGCTTTCTGGAGTATCTCGGCCGTTTCATCATTCCGCGCGAGACAATCAGGGGCGGGCCCGGGGCGATGGCGCCGGCAGCTTATACGCGGACCTTTCAGCAGGAGCACCGGCAGATCTATCGCGCGATCAAGGACGGTGCGGTGACCCAGGCGCGCGGCGCCATGCGGCAGCACCTTCTCAACAGCCGCCGCCGCTATCGGAAGCTGGCGGCGAAAGTCGGCGTGGAGTGAATTCGGCGAGCGGACCAGACAATCGGACTGCAAGTGTCAGACTGCAAGTGTGTGACGGCGGATCAAAACGATGAAGAGCGTTCTCGTGACCGGCGCAGCCGGCGATATCGGAACCAGGCTGCGCAAATTGCTCAAGGGCGTGTATCCGCACATCCGCTGGAGCGACATACGCACGCCGCCCGATCTGGCCGACGATGAAGAATTCGTCGCAGCCGATCTTGCCGATCCGGAAGCGGTCGGACGCGCGGTCGCCGGTGTCGAGGGCATCGTGCATTTCGGCGGATTTTCGGTCGAGGGGCCTTGGGAGACCATCCTCAGCGCCAATATCGCGGGCTGCTACAATCTGTTCGAGGCGGCGCGCAGGCACGGCGTCAGGCGCGTGGTGTTTGCATCTTCCAATCATGCGGTCGGGTTTTATCCGCGCCAGCGCCGCATCGGCGTCGATGCGCCGGTGCGCCCGGATTCGCGCTACGGCGTCAGCAAGGCGTTCGGCGAGGCTCTGGGCGCCATGTATGCCTACAAGCACGGGATCGGCGTTACCTGCCTGCGCATCGGCAACCTCGCCGACCGGCCCGCCGATCTGCGCCGATTGTCGATCTGGCTCGCACCGGACGATCTGGTGCAACTGATCCGCATCGGGCTCGAACATCCCGACATCCGCTATGAAATCTTTTTCGGATGCTCCGACAATGCGCGCAGCTTCTGGGACAATGAGGCGGCGTTTCGGTTCGGCTACCGGCCGCGACATCGCGCGGAGGATCATCGCGATGCCGCGCTCGCTGCACAGGCGAAACTGCCCCCCGATCCGGTCGGCGACTGGTATCACGGAGGGCCGTTCTGCAGCGACGAATTCAGCGCCGACGCTTCGGCTCCGGCCAGATTCTGAAGACCGGCAGCAATGCGGTCGCAGGCGACAGACTTTCCCAGACTGAAGACGCCGCCGGGCGCGACCGACACGCATATTCACATTTACGACAACCGTTTTCCGATCGCTCCGACCGCGAAATTCCGTCCTCCGGATGCGCCGGTGCACGACTATCTGGCCGTGTGCGAACGTCTCGGTATCGAGCGCACGGTCGTGGTGCAGCCTTCCGCCTATGCTGCGGACAATCGCTGCCTGCTCGAAGCGATCGCGGCGCTGGGCCGGGATCGCGCACGCGGCGTCGCTGTCGTCGATGCAGACGTATCCGACGCGGAACTCGAAGAGCTGACCCGGGCGGGCATTCGCGGCATCCGGTTTTTCATGCTGCCGGGCGGCGTACTTCCCTGGGATGCGCTTGAGCATCTGGCGCATCGCGTGCAGCCTTTCGGCTGGCATTGCCAGCTCCAGTTCGACGGTCGCGAATTTCCCGAGCGCGAAGCCCTGATTGACAGGCTTCCGGGCACGCTGGTGATCGACCATGTCGGCAAGTTTCTGGAGCCGGTGCCGGTCGACCATCCCGCCTTCCGCTCGATGCTGCGCCTCGTCGAAAGCGGCCGTGCGTACGTGAAGCTTGCAGCGCCTTACGAGACCTCCAAGTCCGGCCCGCCTTTCTACGACGATGTCGGCGCACTGGCGAAGGCACTGGTGCGCGCCGCGCCCGAGCGCATGTTGTGGGCCTCGAACTGGCCGCAGCCCAACCCGCCGCCGGGCGCAACGCCCGACAATGCCGCTTTGCTCGACGTGCTGCTCGACTGGGCGCCGGACGAGACGGTGCGCAAGACAATCCTCGTCGACAACCCGGCACGGCTTTACGGATTTGACCGATGACGCGGCACAGGCTCGCCATTGTCGGGCTGGGCATGGCGGTGACGCCGCACGCCAGGAGTCTGCAGGATCTCGGCGATCGGGTCGAGGTGGCGCAGGCGTTCAGCCGGTCGCAGGCGCGGCGCGACGCGTTTGCCGGGCGCTTCGGATATCCCGTGGTCGACGATCTGGAGGCGATCTGGAGCGACCCGAGTATCGGCATTGTGCTGATATTGACGCCGCCCAACACGCATCTGGAGCTTGTGCGCTGGGCCGCCGCTGCGGGCAAACATGTGCTGCTGGAAAAGCCGCTCGAAGTGTCGACCGCGCGCGCGGTCGAGCTGGTGCATACCTGCCGGTGCGCAGGCGTGCGCCTCGGCGTCACACTTCAGCACCGCTTTCGTCCGGCCGGAGTCGCGCTGCGCGAGATGCTGCAGCGGGGCGAGTTGGGACGCATTGTCGGATGCTCGGCGCTGATCCGTCTGTGGCGGCCGCAGAGCTATTATGACGAGCCGGGACGCGGCACCCTGGCGCGCGACGGCGGCGGCGTCCTGCTCACGCAGGGCATTCATACGCTCGATCTGATGCTCAGCGTCGCCGGTCCCGTATCCGAGGTTCGCGGCTATGCGACGACGAGCAGCCTGCACCGAATGGAGACCGAGGATCTCGTTTGCGCAGCAGTCCGCTTTGAGAACGGTGCGCTTGGTGTCGTCGAGGCTACGACCGCTGCCTATCCGGGCTTTCCCGAACGTATCGAACTGATCTGCGAGCAAGGCAGTGCAACCGTCGCCGGCACCGAACTGACGGTGATGCATGCCGACGGACGCGTTACGCGCATGCAGGCCGATCGGACGCCAGGCGGGACCGGCGCCGACCCGATGGCGTTTCCGCACGACTATCACCGCAGCGTCATTACCGACTTCATCGATGCGGTGGAGCAGGGACGCGAGCCGGCAATCGGCGGAGCCGAGGCCTTGCGCGTGCATCGCCTGATCGATGCCTTGCTGGAGGCGGCATCGAGCGGAAAAACGGCTGCGGTTGTCGGCAGCAACTGACAGGTTTCTGCATTAGGAGCGAACAATGGACAACCCAACCAACAACTTCAAGAAGGCGCTGCAGAACAAGCGTCTGCAGATCGGGCTTTGGGGAAGCCTGTCCTCGAACTATAGCGCCGAGGTCATCGCCGGTGCAGGCTTCGACTGGATACTGATCGATACAGAACACGCGCCGGCGGACCTGGAATGCGTGCTCGGCCAGTTGCAGGCCATTGCGCCGTATCCTTCGGCGCCGGTCGTGCGCGTGCCGTGGAACGACATGGTAACGATCAAGCGCTTTCTCGATCTCGGCGTGCAGTCGCTGCTCATCCCGCAGGTCAATTCGGCAGAGGAGGCGCGGCAGGCCGTGAGCTATGCGCGCTTTCCGGAAGCGGGCGTGCGCGGTGTTGCGGGGACGACAAGGGCGACACGGTTCGGCCGCATCAGGAATTACTTCCGCAATGCGGACGCGGAGATTTGCGTGCTGGTGCAGGTCGAATCGCGAGAAGGGCTGGACAACATCGAGGCCATCGCCGCGGTCGACGGCGTTGACGGCATTTTTATCGGACCGGGCGATCTGCATGCCTCTTTCGGATATGTCGGCGAACGTGCGCATGCCGACGTGATGCCGCGCATCGACGATGCGATCGAGCGGATCGCGAGCGCCGGTGTCGCGCCCGGCATCCTGACCGACAACGAAGCCAATGCCCGGCGCTGGATCGGGCTGGGAGCATTGTTTGTGGCGGTCGGCGCGGATGTCGGGCTCCTGGCGCGTGCCGCAGACGCGCTCGCTGCCAAGTTCAAGAGCTGACGCGGCTGCGCGTCGGCGAGCCGATCTCCTCGCCCACCTCGTTCAGCGGCGCTTCGATCTCGTAATACAAGCCGCTTCTGTCGTACCGAATTGCGCTTTGTCCCCGAATGTCGCGCGGCGCGATGCGGCGAATCAGCAATTCGCCGAAGCCGCGATGCGCCGGCTGCTCGACGCCGGGTCCGCCGCTTTCTTGCCAGGTCAGCCGGAATACCGGTTCATCCTGCGATCGCTCGATCGACCAGCGCAGCCTGACGCGGCCGACAGGGTTCGACAGCGCGCCGTGCTTTACGGCATTCGCAGCAAGTTCGTGCAGCAACAGGGCGAAGGTCTGAGCCGCGCGCGCCTTCAGATCGATTTCCGGACCGCCGGCGTCGATGCGTTCGGCAAACGGAAGAATTTCCGGCGTGATCAGCGTTTTCAGTCCAACGCTCTTCCACTCCTGCTCGGTCAGCAGAGACAATGCATTGGCCAGGGCCTGCAGGCGGCCTTCGCAAATTTTCTGCACATCGGACAAATCGGAGCCGGATGTGAAACTGAAACGTACCACGGCCTGGGCGATCGACATGACGTTCCGGACACGATGGTTCAACTCGTGAATCAGCACCTTGAGCCGGTCTTCCGCCGAACGGCGCGACTGCACCTCCTGCTGCAGCATGTCGGCGCGGTTGCCGAACATCGCCAGCAGCGAAACACCGCCGGCGGTCAGTGCGATGCCGGCGATGGCGACCAGCATGCCGCGCCAGAATCCGTCCTGCGAAGAATTGCGCCGGACATCGTAGGCGAAAGTCAGTTGATGACCCGCGAACAACATGCCGCGGCGGACTTCCCTCGTATTCGTGAGCCTGACCGGCTCGGCATCCGGCGACAGCCGGCCGTTGCGGGCATGGATCTCGAATAGCAGCGTGTCCAGTTGCCCGTCATAAACCCGAATGCCGGAGATACGATTGAGATCGGACGCGCCCAGGGCGATGCCGAGCAGCCGTTCGGTCTTGTAGCCGAAGCCCATGACGCCGCGAAACGATCCGTCCGGGTCGAAGACCGGGGCATAGAGCAGCAAGGCGCTTTCGCCGGGTGCCTGGACGAGATCGACCGGCATCGTGCGCGTCACCGAGCGGCGTTCGCGCGCGCTGCGGATTGCCTGCAGCCGCTCGGGAAAGGCGCCCGCGTCGATGCCGATAATGCGCCGGTTGCGTTCCGGTGCAACGTCGATGACCGGATATAACGGGCGATCCAGCGTCTGCGGCTCGACGATTTCGCCGCGGCTGCCGACAAAACGCGGCCGCTCGACACCCGAGCGGGCCATCGCTTCCAGAGCGTCGGTCGCCCGTCCCGGCGGCACTTCCGGCAGCCAGCCGACCGATGCAATTTCCGGCGCCAGAGCAATGACCTGTTGACCATACGGACCGAGCGCCCGCGCTGTCGCGAGCGCCGGCGGCGCAAACAGGGCTGCGACCGTGGCCGCCAGGTTTTCGCGCGCACTCAGCCGGTCCTGTACGGCGCTGAAATGTGTGTCGACGACTTCGGAAAGCTGCAGACGCGAGATCGCCTCGTGCTGCAGGGCTTCGCGGTAACCGGCATAGGCCGATAGCAGAACGCCGCCGGTGGCGAGCAGTACCAGCGCCAGGGAATGGGGCTGGCGCAGGCGTAACGGAAATATGCGGGTCTTTGCCTTCATCGGGCACCGGCCCCCCGAGCGCGGAAGATACGCAGTGTCGGGCAGTATCGTGTCGCCGAATATGGACGAATTGGTGAAACGGCCGCAGCGTCCAGGGCGGTCCGCACCGGCGGGGCGACGGAGCCTTCCTGCGGCGCCGGCGACGATCCGGGCTCGCTTGCCTGCATCACTCGGTCCTATCGCGCCGCAAGGAACGCCTGAGCCACAATTCCGTTACGCTGCGGGGGGCAGCCCCGCCCCAATGCGCGAGGCGACGTGACTGGCATCGTCGAGACCGACATACCCGCGCGGCTCGACCGCCTGCCCTGGGGACGCTTCCATACGCTCGTGGTCGCCGCGCTCGGCATCACCTGGATTTTCGACGGGCTGGAAGTGACGCTGGCGGGCGCGCTCTCCGGGGCGCTGAAGGAAAGCTCGGTTCTGAAGTTCAGCAATACGGATATCGGCATCGTCGCCAGTGCTTATCTTGCTGGAGCCGTGCTCGGCGCGCTGTTCTTCGGCTGGCTGACCGATCGTCTTGGACGAAAAAAGCTCTTTTTCATTACGCTGTCGGTCTATCTCGTCGCCACGGCGGCAACGGCCTTTTCCTGGAATCTGTGGACCTTCGCGCTGTTCCGCTTCTTTACCGGAGCGGGCATCGGCGGCGAATACGCCGCGATCAACTCGACCATCCAGGAGCTGATCCCGGCACGCGTGCGCGGCTGGACCGACCTTATCATCAACGGCAGCTTCTGGATCGGCGCTGCGATGGGCGCGGCCGGCGCGATCGTCCTGCTCAATCCAGACTTTATCGATCCGGAGCGGGGTTGGCGGCTCGCCTTCCTGATTGGCGCTGCGCTCGGTCTGCTGATATTTCTGATGCGGATGTGGCTTCCCGAAAGCCCGCGCTGGCTGATGACGCACGGACGCGCCGAGGAAGCCGAACGCATTGTCGCCGGCATCGAAGCGCGGCTTGGGGTGGCGCGCGAAGGAAATCTGCAGCGCGTGCGGCTGCGCGTGCGCCGCTATACGCCGATCGGCGAAGCGATGCGTGCGCTGTTTGCAACGCATCGGCCTCGTGCATTGGTCGGCCTCGTGCTGATGGCGGCGCAAGCCTTCTTCTACAATGCGATATTCTTCACCTATGCGCTGGTGCTGACCGATTTCTACGGGATTCGCGCCGATCATATCGGCTGGTATTTGCTGCCGTTTGCAGCGGGAAACGTTGCCGGACCGATCCTCTTGGGCCGGCTGTTCGACACCGTCGGTCGCCGCAAAATGATCGCCTTCACCTATGCGATGTCCGGCATTCTGCTGACGCTGAGCGGCTATCTGTTCATGCAGGGCCTGCTGACGGCACAGACCCAGACCGTTGCCTGGATGGTGATCTTCTTCTTCGCCTCGACGGCGGCAAGTTCAGCCTATCTGACGGTCAGCGAGACCTTCCCGCTGGAGATCCGTGCGCTGGCGATCGCCGTTTTCTATGCCTTCGGCACCGGCATCGGCGGCGTTGCCGGCCCATACATTTTCGGCGCGCTGATCGACACCGGCTCGCGTATCAGCGTGTTCGGCGGCTATCTGTTCGCATCGCTTCTGATGCTGGCGGCTTCGTTGGTCGCGCTGCGCTTTACCGTTCCGGCGGAGCGCAAGCCGCTGGAAGAAGTCGCGCGCCCGCTCGCCTTTACCGACGACTGACAATCACTCGGCCGCCTGTGTCAGCAGGCTTTCGCCCGGACGAATGCGCGTGAAGTCGACCGGCTTGCGCGTAATTTCGATTGCGTCGCCGCACAAGGACGCCAGCGTATAATCGGACTGCGCGGGATCGGAGGCTTGCGGCGAATCCTCGCGGAAATGCGCACCGCGGCTGTCTTTGCGTGCCATGGCGGCGGCGCAGATCGCACGGCTGACCGTAACGAGATTGTCCAGATTGAGCCGGTCCATCCAGGCGAGATCGTAGCGGCGATCCGTGCCGGCGACGCCGGATCCGGCGATTTCCCCTGCAAGCGCGTCCAGCGCCGCTGCGGCCCGGACAAGGCCCGCGGCGTTTCGCAGAATGCCGACATCCTCCCACATGATGCTGTGGAGCCGCCGTCGCATCGCTTCGGAATCGCGGCGCTGCCTGCCGAGCGGAGCGAAAGCGCGCTCGCGCGCAGCTTCGATCGATGCGGCATCGGGCTCCGATATCGTCGCCCCGGGCCTGACCTCGCGGCCCATGACGTCGCCGGCGATCCCGCCGAATACCGTGGAATTGGCGACGCCGTTGCCGCCAAGGCGGTTTGCGCCGTGTACGCCGCCGGTATCTTCCCCGGCGGCGTAGAGGCGCGGCAGCGGCGTGCGGCATCCGGTATCGAATACGACGCCGCCCATCATGTAATGCGCGGTCGGGATCACTTCGACGCGTCCGCCCGCAAGGTCGAAACCGCAATCGGCGCAGCGTTCCACCATACCCTTGAACTGGCGGCGTACATTGTCCGGCCCGAGATGGCTCATCGAAATCCACACGCCGCCGTGCGGACTGGCGTGACCTTTGCGGATGCGGTCCATGATGGCGCGGCTGACGATGTCGCGCGTGGCGCGCTCGCCGCGCGGATCGTAGGCGAACATGAAACGTTCGCCGGTGGCGTCGATCAGGTGTCCGCCGGAGCCGCGCAAGCCTTCCTCCAGCACCGTGCCGGTCATGCGCGTGTCCTCGCCCGCGAGCAGGCCGGTGGGGTGAAACTGCACCATCTCCATGTCGCGCAGGGGCAGACCTGCGCGCAGGGCCATCGCCATACCGTCGCAGGATTTGTCGCCTGAGGGCGTATGATAGCGGTACATGGTCGGACCGCCGCCGGTCGCAAGCAGCGTCGCCTGCGCCTGCACCAGGACGGGCTCGCCACTGCGCATGTCGAGCATCAGCACTCCGGCCAGCCCGGAACCGTCTGCCGCGGGAATGAGATCGAGTGCGCGGTGGTCCTCCAGCCGCCGCACATCGCGCCGCCAGACCTGCTCGGCAAGCCGGTTGACGATCTCGATGCCGGTAAGATCGCCCTTGTGTATCGTGCGGTCGAAGGTCTGTCCGGCAAACGCCTTCTGGTGCACGGTGCCGTCGGGATTGCGATCGAAGAAACAGCCGTATTCGTTTTCAAGCTCGCGAATGCGCACGGGCGCCTGTGTCACCAGCGACCAGGCCAGTTCCTGGTCGTTGAGCCACTGTCCGCCCTCGATCGTGTCCATGAAATGCCGCTCGATCGAGTCGCCCTGTGCCAGCGCGACGTTGTAGCCGCCCTGCACCATGCGGGTGCAGCCGCATTTTCCGAGCAGCCCTTTCACCGCGATCGTGACATCGAGATCGGGATTCCGCTTCTTCGCATGCAACGCTGCGAACAGGCCTGCGCCGCCGGCGCCGAGGATGAGAATATCGGTGACGAGGCGGTTCATGCCGTCGCTGCCGGGCACGATGCTGGGATTGGCTTCACTCGCCCGCTCCGAGATCCGAAAGCACCTGCGCGCGTTTGGCGGCAGCCTCGGCCTGCACCCGCGCATAGAGCGAACCGCCATGCGAATCCATCGCCACCAGCAGCGGACCGAAATTCCTGATGCGGAATTTCCACAGGCTTTCGGGATGCAGATCGTCCATGTCGACGTCCTCGATCGCTTCGATCCAGGTCGTCTCCAGTGCAGCCGCGCCGCCGACAATGGCGAGATACGCGCCGCCGAGATCGCCGAACGCAGCCTGCGACTGTGCGCCCATGCCGCCCTTGCCGATGACGATGCGGCACCCTTCGCGCTGCATCAGCGGGCGGGTGAAACGTTCCATGCGCTGCGATGTGGTGGTGCCGATGCACAGCGGCGCATAGCCGGCCGGCGCGTTCGCGGATGTCTCGACCCGGCGCACATTGGGCGCGGTATGGATCAGCGCCTGGCCGCGCAGATCGAATTTCGTTTTCCGGTCGCGATCGAACATCGCGATCAGCGTCGCATCGCGGATGCCAAACAGCGTCTTTTCCAGCGTAACCTGGTCGCCGATCTTCAGCGCCCGCACCTGCGATTCGCTTACCGGCGTTTCGAGGACGTAATGGGTCATGCGAAGGCAATCCCGCCCGGTGTTATGACGGCGTTCGCACGGCGCGCCGAGTGGCACTGGATATTCACCGCCACCGGGTTCATTGTGATATGCGTCGCCGCGACCTCGACATGGACGCGAAAAGCGGTTCCGTGTCCGCCCAGACCTTGCGGGCCGATGCCAAGCTCGTTGACCGCTCCGCTCAGCTCGGCCTCGAGCGCGGCGCCTTCCGCGTCGGCGCAGGACGTGCCGAGCGGCCGCGTCGCCGCAATCTTGGCAAGATGCATGCACAAATCCGAGGTGCCACCGATGCCTACCCCGACGATGGTCGGCGGACAGACGCGCCCGCCAAGCTCGATGACCTTGTCGACGACGAAGCGCTTGATCGCGGCAACGCCGTCGGCGGGGATCAGCATCTGAAGGAAAGAACCGTTCTCCGAGCCCGAGCCCTTCGGGATCATTTCGATTTCGACGGTTTCGTCACGCGCATCGAAATCGATATGAATGACAGGAATGCGGATGCCGCAAGATGTCTGCTCGTTCCTGCGCGTGAGCGGATGCACGACCGATGAGCGGAGCGGATGTTCGCGCGTAGCGCGTTCGCAGCCGCGACGGATCGCCGCCTTCAGTTCCAGACCTTCGAACGTCACGTTCTTGCCGATGGTGACATTGTAGATCGGGATGCCGGTGTCCTGGCAAAGCAGGTTTCCGGTGCGCTCGGCGACGGCGATATTTTCCACCATGGTGCCGAGAATGCTGCGGCCGGTCGCGTCGGTTTCCTCCTGCTGCAGACGCCGGAAGCCGGCTTTGATGTCGTCGGGCAGCAGCTTGAGCGCGCGGATATAGAGCGTTCTGGAGAGTTCCTCGACTTCGTGCAGATCGAGCTGCATGCGGGCCTCCTAGAGAATCAGCGCGCCGCCGGACAGTACCAGCATGGTAGCAAGTACCTGGCGAAACCGTGCCTCATCGAGCCGTCCGTATATCTTCCACCCGGTCCAGGCGCCGGCGAACAGGGCCGGCAGCGTTACGATCAGCAGCATCGCGCCGGTCCTGTCGAACGCGATCAGTCCGACGAGGATCAGCGTAGCGACATGGCCGAACAGAATGAAGGGCTGATAGACGCCGCGCGCGGTTTCCTTCGGCCAGCCGCGCAGTTGCGTCCAGATCGCCGGCAATACGCCGGAATAGCCGCCGAGCCCGCCGAGCACGCCGCCGGCAAGGCCGACCGCAGCGTCTGCGAGCCGTCCGCCACCTCCGATAACCGGCAGGCGCGGCGCAGCCAGCGCATAGACCCCGTAGGCGAGGAGAAAGCAGCCGAGCGCCAGCTTGACGGTTCCGGCATTGCCACGGGTCAGCAGCAGCACGCCGAGCGGAATTCCGATAGCGCCGCCGATGACGAACGGCGACAGCCGACGCGCCTCGATGCCGCGCCGGGCCGGCCAGATCAGGCCGACATGCAGCACGGTCCCGCAGGCGACCACGAGGAAGGTCGCGTAGACCGGTTCGAGCCGGTGCAGCCAGATCGAGGACGCGACGATGCCAAAGGCAAAGCCCGCGCCTCCGGCGGCAAGCGCACCTACAAACGCGCCCAGCACGACGACGGCAAGCACCGGCGTTGTGAGAATGGCTGCGAGGGCGGGGTCATTGAACATTGAGGGCAAACAGCAGTCCGACGGCGCAGGCTGCGGCGATGCAGGCGGAGACGGCAACCCGCGTCGGCTCGCGCCAGAGCAGGAACTCGATCAGCATTACACGCAGGCCGAGCGCAAGGTGCATTGCGAGCGCGACGACGATGATACCTTCGGCAAACTTGATCAGCGGCGTGTCGGTGGCAGCGAGAAAGCTGTCCAGCGCATCGGTTCCCTCGAGCGCCGTGCCGAGTGCGATAAAATGCACGGGCAGGAACACGATCAGTGCCAGGCCGGCCAGCCGGTGCAGCATAGCGGCGAGGAAAGCCGGTTGCCGGTGCGAGGCGCGCATCAGCGATACACCGCAAGGACTGCGCGCAGGCCGAGTACCAGAAGCAGGAGCGCTATACCAAGCGCAGCGAAGTCGAGGCTGCGTCCACGCAGCCGCGTCCATTCGCGCATCACGCTGCGCAGGCCGATCGGCGCATGGACCGAGACGGCGACGACGAAAATCGCGTAGAGCGCGAACAGCCAGACATTTCCTCGCGTGCGGTCCAGCACTTCGCCGGCGGTCAGGCCGCCGCGCACGGCGTAGAGAATGGTGACGATATGCGCGCTTGCTGAAAACAGCAGAACGACAGCGCTCAGTCGCTGCGCGGCAAACAGAACCGCGCTCATGCTTTAACCATGGCGCGCAACAATGCCGCACGCTTGAGCCCGGCGATCGAATAGGTCGGCGCGATCCGCTTCGGGCAGAATTGCGTGCAGTTCATGTGCGTGTGACAGGTCTGGCACCCGCCATCGCCGGAGACGGCTTGCAGGCGCGCGACGTTGCCGCGGTCGCGCACGTCATTGACGAGCGTCCAGGCGCGGTTGAGCGCCGCAGGGCCGAGATAGTCGCTGTCCCAGGCGGCGACATCGCATGCGGAGTGGCACACCCCGCAACCGATGCATTCGATTCCGGCATCGGCTGCAATGCGCTCTGCGCTCAGCGGCTGCACGACGGCAAGATCCGCTGCCGTTTCGCCGCCGTTGTCGAAATAGCCGCGCGCACCGCGCCACTTGTCGAAAAAATCCGTCATGTCGACGGCGAGATCCTTGACCACCCGGAGATTGCGCAGCGGCTCGAGCCGTATGTCCGCATCCTTTCCTGCGGCTTCTTTCCCCGCAACTTCGGACGCCCGGGTGCGGCAGGTCCAGCGCGGACGTCCGTTCACCGTCATGGCGCAGGAGCCGCACATGCCGACGCGGCAGGCAAATCGGTAAGCAAGGCTTGCATCCTGCTCGCGCTGGATTTCGGTGACGACGTCCAGAATCGTCTGATTGGTGCGGCGGGGGACGCGGAAGGTCTGAAAGCGGCCCTCTTGCGAACCGCGCCAGACCTCCACATTCAGCGAATCGTGCGTCACGTTCGCGTCCGGCTCAGCTTCCCGAAAGCTTGTGGATGTTGTCGAAGAACACGTCGCGCCAGCTTGCGGGTTTCGACGAAATCATGCCGACGCGCGACATGTAGTCGGCATAATCCATGACCTTCTTCGGCGTCGTGGTCCATTCGTTCTCCGGCAGCCTTATCATCCGTTCGACTTCCGCGACCGGCAGTTTCGAATTCTCCGCCTTGACCCAGAGCGCGGCCATGCCGGCGGGATCTTTCCCGATCAGGTCCATCGCCTCGTCGAGTGCTGCGATCAGTGCCTGCACAACCTGCGGGTTCTCCTTGATGAACTTGCCGGTCGCCCAGACGACATTGAACGTGTGCGGTCCCCCGAGAACCTCGTAGCTGTCGAGCACCTTTCGCACGCGCTTGTCTTCGAGCTGCTGATACATGAATGGCGCCGAGGTGAAATGCGCGGTGATTTCAGATCTGCCGCTCATCATCGCGGACATGCCGTCGGGATGGCTCATCGAGACGGTGAGCGAATCGAGCTTGCCCTGCTGGCCAGCGCCGAACGCCTTTTCCGCCGCCATCGCCAGCGTCACCGCCTGGATCGAGACCTTCACCGCGGGCAGCGCAATCCTGTCCTTTTCGGTAAAATCCTTCAGCGTCTTTACGTTCGGATTGATTGTGTTGAGATAGAGCGGCATGGCATTGATCGCCGCCACGCCCTTGACGTCGAGATTGCCTTTGGTGCGGCTCCAGATCGTCAGGAGCGGCCCGACCCCGCCGGAAGCGAAATCGAGATTGCCGGAGATGATCGCCTCGTTCATCGGCGCGCCGGAGGCGAACTTCACCCAGTCCGTCTTCAGATCGAGGCCACGCTTCTTGCCGTGCTCTTCGAGAAGCTTGCGCTCCTCGACGATGGTCAGAGGCAGATAGGAAATGCCGAACTGTTTGGCGAGGCGGACGGTCTTGGTCTGAGCGACCGCGAGCGTCGCGCTGATGGCGAGCGTTGCCGCCGCAACCGGCAAAGTAGCGGCCAGACTTCTCAAATAGCGGTGCATTGCGTTCCTCCCTGTTTCCATCTCAGGTTTCCCTATATCCGATTTTGCTCTTCGTTCGTCCGGAATCTCCTTCTCAATTCATCGAAGATCGGAGAGATAATGAACTGAATCGGTCCGGCACAGGGAAAGCCGCCATTCCGCGGCGCGGCCGTCGATGCCGAAGGCCGTGCGGTCGATCGACAGCAGCGGATCGCCGGCCGTGCCGCCGAGATGCCTGGCCTCCAGCCGCGTCGCCGCCACCGCCTTCAGCCGCTCGGTCGCGCGCACGATGCGAACGCCGAATTCGGAGCGGTAAAGCTCGTACAGGTTGTTCGGAAGATCGCGCCGCTCGATGCCGGGAAACATCGCCTTTGGCAAAGTGATGCGCTCGTAGATGCACACCGCTCCGCCGAGCGCGCGCAGACGGTCGATGCGCACGACATGCGCGCCGCGCCGCAACGAAAGCAGTTCGGCTGCGCGCGCGTCGGCGGCGCCGACGGCAAGGCCGAGAATGCGGCTGTCGGGAAAGCGGCGCTCGCCGCTGTCGGCGTAGAGCTTGAAATACCGGAACAGGATCGCGTCCTCGTCGAGCCCGGCAACGAAGGTGCCTTTGCCCTGACGGCGCAGAACCAGATTCTCGGCTTCCAGCGCGTCCAGCGCCTTGCGCACCGTTCCCTGCGAAACGCCGAGATCGGCTGCGATCTCGGCCTCGCTTGGCAATGTCTGGCCCGGCTGCCACACGCCGTCGGCAATGCGCCGGGTCAACGCGTCGCGAACTTGCCGGTAGAGCGGACGAAATCCGAGCGTCTCGCGCGCTTCCGTGCGCGGCTCGGCAAGAGGCGCAAAGCGGGTGTCGTCCAAGCGGCCAGTCCTCGCGTTGACTCCTGTCTCTTATATCTTATAGAAGACTTTCGCGCATTTCCATCCCCAAAGTCCCGTTCCGCGGCATCCGGGCCTGCCAGAAAGAGCCTTCATGAGCATCCCGCATCTGCTGGTACACGACAAAAAGGATACCGTCGGCGTCGTCGTGGTCGAGGGCCTGAAAGCCGGCACCGACATGCTTTGCGTTGTGACCGCCGACAATTCATCGTTCAGCCTCAAAGCGAAGATGGACGTTCCGATCGGCCACAAGGTGGCGCTGACCGACGTCAAATCCGGCGATACAGTCTGGAAATACGGACAGGACATCGGCCGCGCCGTCGCCGACATCGGCAAGGGCGAGCATGTCCACGTCCACAATCTGAAGACCAAGCGATGGTGAACGTCATGGCATCGGGCAACGGGCATTCCGGTATGCACTTCCGCGGCTGGCGTCGGGAAAACGGCCGCGTCGGCGTGCGCAATCATGTCGCGATCCTGCCGCTGGACGATCTGTCCAACGCCGCCTGCGAGGCGGTGGCCGGGCACATAAAGGGCACCATGGCGCTGCCGCATGCCTATGGCCGGCTGCAATTCGGCGAAGACCTCGAACTTTTCTTCCGTACCCTGATCGGCACCGGCTCCAATCCCAACGTCGCCGCCGTCGTCGTGATCGGCATCGAGGACGGCTGGACCAGGCGCGTGGTCGACGGCATCGCCAGGACCGGCAAGCCGGTGACCGGCTTCGGCATCGAAGGCACCGGCGATATAGGCACCGTTGCCAAGGCCGCGCGCGTCGCCAAAGACTATGTGCAATGGGCGTCGGAGCTGCGCACCGAGGAATGCGGCATTGCCGAATTGTGGGTTTCGACCAAGTGCGGCGAGAGCGACACGACCACCGGCCTCGCGTCCTGCCCGACCGTGGGCAACATGTACGACAAGCTAATTCCGCAGGGCATCTACGGCGTTTTCGGCGAGACGTCCGAAATCACCGGTGCCGAGCATCTGGCCAAGGCGCGCGCGGCGACGCCGGAAATCGGCGAGAAATGGTACAGGGTGTGGAAGGCCTATCAGGACGACGTGATCGAGGCGCACAAGACCGACGACCTTTCCGAATCGCAGCCGACCAAGGGCAACATCGCCGGCGGCCTGACGACGATCGAGGAGAAGGCGCTCGGCAATCTGGAGAAGATCGGCCGCAAGTGTACGTATATCGACGTGCTGGCGCCGGCCGAGGCGCCCGCGCGCGGTCCCGGTCTTTATTATATGGATACCTCGTCTGCGGCGGCCGAATGCGTGACCCTGATGGCCGCCGCCGGCTATGTCGTGCATACCTTTCCGACCGGGCAGGGCAACGTGATCGGCAATCCGATCGTGCCGGTGATCAAGATTTCCGGCAATCCGCGCACGGTGCGCACCATGTCCGAACACATCGATGTCGACGTTTCGGGCGTGTTGCGCCGGGAGATGACGCTGGAGCAGGCGGGCGACGCGCTGATCGAAATGATCTTGCGCACCGCCAATGGCCGTCTCACGGCCGCGGAAGCGCTCGGGCATCGCGAATTCGTGCTCACCAAGCTGTACCGCAGCGCATGATTGCCGCAGATGGGGCAGGCGGCTGCGACATGGGCTAGCCTCCGCGAGCTGCCGCCGGGCGTGCTGCTGTCGGCTGCTGTCGGCGCCGCGGCCGTCTTGCTGGCGCCGCTCGTTGCACCGCTGCTGCCCCTTCCGGCGATGGTGCTGGCGCTTGTAATCGGAGTGGCGCTCGGCGGCCTGGCGCGGCAGCCGGTCTTTGCGCCGGGCATCGCCTTCTGCGTGAAGACGCTGCTGCGCTGGGCGGTGGGGCTGCTCGGGCTGCGCATCGCGCTCGGCGACATTCTCGCCTTCGGCGCCGCGACCGTCGCCATCGTTCTGATGTCGATGCTGCTGACACTGGTATCGGGCGTCTTGCTGGCACGCCTGCTTGCGCAAAATCCCTGTTACGGGATCCTCGCCGGTGCGGGCACGGCGGTGTGCGGCGCGTCGGCGACGCTTGCCACATCGACCGTGCTGCCGTCCTATCCCGGCAAGCAGGCCGACATTGTGTTCGTCGTGATTGCCGTGAACGCGCTCTCGACGCTGGCGATGATCGTCTATCCTCCGCTCTGCGCGCTCCTGGGCCTCGATGCACGGGCGACCGGCGTCATGCTGGGCGCCACCATCCACGACGTGGCTCAGGTCGTCGGTGCGGGTTATGCGGTTTCGGAGGCGGCCGGCAACAGCGCGGTGATCGTCAAGTTGTTCCGGGTCTTCCTGCTGCTGCCGCTGGTGCTCGGAATCGGCTACTGGTTTTCCCGCAGGGCCTCCGCGGCGCAGGTGCCGGCACCAGTCTTTGCGTTCGTCTTCCTGGCGCTCTGCCTGCTCAACAGCGTCATGCCGTCCCTGCCGGCGCTGGCGCCGGTTTATGCGCCGCTTCGCGCCGCATTGATCGAGATGTCGACCTGGGGTCTGCTCATCGCCATCGGCGCGCTGGGCCTTGGCACGTCGCTGTCGGCCATTGCCGGTCTCGGCTGGCGGCATATCGTCACCGTCAGCGGCACGACGCTCGTCATCCTGCTCGCTGTCGCGGGCGGCCTGCTTGCGCTAGGCTGAATCCGGGGTCCAATGAGCGAGATCGTCATTTCCGAATTCATGGACGAGACTGCCGTCGCCGAAATTCTCGGCGGCTTCGCGGTGCATCACGATCCTTCGCTGGCGGACAAGCCGGCGGAACTGGCCGCATTGCTCGCAGACGCGCGCGCATTGATCGTGCGCAACCGCACGCAGGTGCGCGGCGAAATTCTCGCCGCCGGCCGCAATCTCGAATGCATCGGCCGGCTTGGCGTCGGCCTCGACAATATCGATCTCGATGCCTGCAAGGAGCGCGGCATTGCCGTCTATCCGGCTACCGGAGCCAACGAGATTTCCGTCGCCGAATACGTGATCGGCGCAATCCTTGTGCTGATGCGCGGCGCATTCTATGCAACCGGGCGCGTGATCGCCGGCGAGTGGCCGCGCAACAGCCTGCCCGGTCGCGACGTCGCCGGCAAGCGGCTGGGTCTCGTCGGCTACGGCAACAATGCGCGCGAAACGGCAAAACGCGCGCTTGCGCTCGGCATGGAAGTCTCGGCCTGCGATCCGCAAGTGCCGCAGGATCACCCGGCCTGGACGACGCCGTTCGGCCGCGTATTGCCCGCGACTTTCGACGCGCTGGTCGAGACAACGGATGTTCTCTCGATCCATGTGCCGCTTTCGGCGCAGACAAGGAACATGGTCGGTTCCGCCGCAATCGCGCTTATGCGGCCGGGCGCAATCCTCATCAATGCCGCACGCGGCGGCATCGTCGACGAGCAGGCGCTGGTTGCCGCATTGAAGGCCGGAAGGCTTGGCGGCGCGGCGCTCGATGTGTTTACAGAGGAGCCGCTGTCGGCACAGCGCGGTGCGATCTTTGCCGGCTGCCCGAACCTGATCCTGACGCCGCATATCGCGGGCGTGACGACGGAAGCCAACGTCCGCACCTCGCGGATCACCGCGCAGAATGTGCGCCGTCACCTGACCGGGGCCTGACATGCCGGTTTTATCGCTGGCGCAGGCCGAGGATCTGGTGGTGACGACGCTTGTGCGCTGCCGCACCTCGTCCGACAACGCGCGCAGCGTCGCGCGTGCGCTGGTCGCCTGCGAGGCGGACGGCCTGAAAGGGCACGGGCTGTCGCGCCTGCCGGGTTATGCCGCGCAGGTCAAGGTCGGCAAGGTCGACGGCTTTGCCGTTCCTTCGATTGCGCGGCCGCGTCCGGCGGTGGTGGCGGTCGACGCCGCGCACGGTTTCGCCTTTCCCGCGATCGACGTGGCGCTGGCGGAATTGCCGGCGCTTGCGCGCAGCCAGGGTGTCGCCGTCGCCCCGATTCGCCGCTCGCATCATTGCGGCGCGGCCGGCCATCCCGTCGAGAAGCTTGCCGAGACAGGACTGGTGGCGATGTTGTTCGCCAATACGCCGGGGGCAATCGCGCCCTGGGGCGGGTCACAGGCGCTGTTCGGGACAAACCCGATCGGCTTCGCCTGTCCCAGTCCAGGCGATGCGCCGATTGTGGTCGATCTCTCGCTGTCGCGCGTGGCGCGAGGCAATATCATGGCGGCAAAACAGCGCGGCGAGCCCATTCCCGAAGGCTGGGCCCTGGACAGGGACGGCCGCCCGACCACCGACCCGGAGGCGGCGCTGCAGGGTACGATGCTCCCGCTCGGCGACGCCAAGGGCACGGCGCTGGCGCTGATGGTGGAATTGCTCGCTGCCGCGATGACGGGATCGAATTTCGCCGCCGAAGCTTCTTCGTTTCTCGATGCCAGGGGCTCACCGCCCGGAACCGGGCAGTTGATCCTGGCATTCGATCCGGTGGCGCTTGGCGGCGAGCGGGCACCGCGCCGTTTTGCCGAGCTGGCGGCAGCCGTCCGGGCGCAGCCCGGGGCGAGGCTTCCCGGCAGCCGCAGGCTCGCGGTGCGCTGCAAGGCGCAGGCGGAGGGCATCGTCGTCGCCGATTCGTTGCTTGCGGATATCGAGGCGGCCTGATGCCGCGCCAACGGCACGGCCGGGCGATTCGCATCCGTTCCGGCCGGATGGCCGATCTGGACGATCTGATTGCGCTCGAAGCCGGCCTTTTCACCGTCGACCGGCTGTCCCGCCGCAGCTTTGTCCGCCTGCTCGGCGCATCCAGCGCCATCCTGCTTGTCGCCGAATGTCGAGGCGGATTCGCCGGCTATGTGCTGGTCCTGATACGGAGCGGAAGCCGCGTCGCGCGCCTCTATTCGATTGGTGTTGCACGGTCATTTTCCGGGCGGGGGATCGGAGCGGCATTGCTCAAGGCGGCGGAGAGAGCCGCATTCCGGCGCGGCGCGGACGTCATGCGGCTGGAAGTTCAGACCGGAAATGCCGTGGCGATCCGGCGCTACGAGCGGTCCGGCTACCGCTGCACCGGACGGGCAGCCGCCTATTACGAAGACGGCGGCGATGCGCTGCGTTACGAGAAGCGGATCCGGCCCTTGGCCGCGAATTGGCCACATCGGCCTTCTAGCCCCCTTGCGAAAGGCCGAACAAGAATCATGTGAATTGCGGCTGCGGGAACGGCCGTTTCCGGCTATCTCTGGGCGGGGCATGGGTGGGACTTCAACTCGGCGACTGCACGGCCGCATGTCGCGGCCAAATCCGATGATCACATCACAAGCAGAGCGGTCAGCCCGCGCGATTGCGATACCGGGAATGTTCTCATGACCGGCTGGGTAATACTTGTCGATCAGCCGCGCGATTTTCCGAACGCCGACACGCCGCACAAGGTGATCATGACGAGCGAGTACCTCGCGCGTCCGCGGCTGTTCGACATGGGACGGCCGAAAATCCTCAATCTGTCCCGCTCCTATGCCTACCAGTCCAAGGGGTACTACGCCTCTCTGCTGGCGGAAGCGCGCGGTCACCGCGTCGCGCCGACGGTTGAGACGATGCTGGAACTGCGCGAGGCCAAGCTCTACGAGCACGCGCTGCCGGAGCTTGAGGACGAGCTGAACAAATGCGCGCGCAAGGCGGATTTCCAGCCCGAGGCCGAATTCAAGTTTCTCGTCTGTTTCGGCATATCGCACGATCCGCGGTTCGAGACTTTCGGCAGGCTGCTGTTCGACTGGTTCCGCTGCCCGGCGCTGGAAGTGACCGTCGAACCCGGCCGCTGGCTCGGCATCGAGCGCATCCGCCCGCGCACCATAACCCGGCTGGCGAACGGCGAGATCGCATTTTTCCGCGAAGCGCTGCACCAGCATACCCGACGCGAGTGGCGCGATCCCAAGGCCCGCACGGTCGCAAAATACGATCTCGCCGTTCTGCACGATCCGAACGAGAAAATCCCGCCGTCTTCGGTTGCGAGTATCAAGCATTTCGCAAAGATCGCCGAGCGGCAATCCGTCGACGTCGAACCGATAACGCGCCGTCAGCTCGCCGAGCTTGCGGAGTTCGACGGTCTGTTCATTCGCGAAACCACGTCGATCGACAACCACACCTATCGATTCGCACGCCGCGCCTGGCAGGAAGGCATGCCGGTCATCGACGATCCGATTTCGATGATCCGCTGCACCAACAAGGTGTTCCTGATGGAATTGCTGAATTCCAACAAGGTGCCGACGCCGCCCACCGTCATGCTCGCCGAAGGCGCCGATCTGACGCGCGCGATCGACGAACTCGGGCTGCCGCTGGTGGTAAAAATTCCCGACGGGTCGTTCTCGCGCGGCGTGCACAAGGTCGGTACCGCCGACGAATTCCGCCGCGTCGCCGACGAGCTTTTTGAGGAAACCGACCTGATTCTGGCGCAGAAATTCCTGCCGACGGAATTCGACTGGCGCGTCGGCATTCTCGCGGGAGAGCCGCTGTTCGTATGCCAGTACCGCATGGCGCGCGGCCACTGGCAGATCGTCAAGCACCGGCCGGACGGCTCCTCGCGCGAAGGCGGCTTCCGCACCTTCGATCTCGATCAGGCGCCGCCCGAAATCATCGACCTCGCGGTGCGTGCCGCAAAGCCGATCGGCGAGGGCTTCTACGGCGTCGACCTGAAGCAGACCGACAGCGGCATTGTCGTCATGGAAGTCAACGACAATCCCAACCTCGAACACGGCATCGAGGATACCGTGGGCAAGGACGAAATCTGGATCAAGCTGTTGCGGTGGTTTGTCGACCGCTTCGAGCAATAAGCGGGCGACGCCGGGGAGGCCGGCGCAGGCGTGCTGTGCAACTCCGCGCCGTTTCGATACAGTCCCTTGCCGGATTCAACAGGGGCCAGCGAATGTCAGCCGGATTGTTTCGCATTCTGAGTGCCGCCACAGGCTGCATGGTCGCGCTAGCGGCGCAGGCACAGTCCCCCGACAAGGTCTCGTTCGGAACCAACTGGGTGGCGCAAGCCGAGCATGGCGGCTTTTATCAGGCGGTGGCCGACGGTACCTACGCGAAATACGGGCTGGACGTAACCATCGTGCCGGGCGGGCCGAACGTCAACAACCGCATCCTGTTGCCCGTGGGCAAGATCGACTTCTTCATGAGCGCCAATTCGCTGCAATCCTTCGACGCCGTCGAGCAAAACATCCCGACGATCGCCGTTGCGGCGATTTTTCAGAAAGACCCGCAGGTACTGCTCGCGCATCCGGATCAAGGCATCGAAAAATTCGAGGATCTGAAGAAGTTGACGCTGTTCATCTCGAAGGAGGGCGTCGTCACCTATTTTCAATGGATGAAGAGGGATTTCGGCTTCAGCGAAAGCCGCGTCAAACCCTACACCTTCAATCCGCAGCCGTTTCTTGCCGACAAGCGAAGCGCGATGCAGGGATATGTGACCTCCGAGCCGTTCGCGGTGGAGAAGGCGGGAAAATTCAAGCCCAGGCTCTTTCTCATCGCCGATCAAGGCTTCAACGCCTATTCGACCTTGATCGAGACGCGCCGCGATCTGGTGGAGAAAAAGCCCGACCTCGTGCAGCGCTTCGTCGATGCGTCGATCGTCGGCTGGTACAATTACCTTTACGGAGACAACGGCGCGGCGAATGCGCTGATCAAGAAGCACAATCCGGAAATGAGCGACGATCTGATCGCCTATTCCATCGCCCGCATGAAGGAATTCGGCATTGTCGATTCCGGGGATACGCCGACGCTCGGCATCGGGGCGATGTCGGACGCGCGTATGAAGGATTTCTTCGACAAGATGGTGCGCTCGGGCGTCACCAGGCCGGGTCTCGACTACCGCAAGTCGTATACGCTCCAATTCGTGAACAAGGGCGTCGGCCTCAACTTGCGCCCGCGATAGCGCGGTTTGCGGACGAGGGATGCACCGGCGGATGCGCGGCCTTGCTGTCGCTGCCGCCGGTCTCCTTTATCCTGCCGTGCGGACTTTTGCGGCCGTCGAGCGGAATGCGCTCGCCCGGTTTCGGCGATCGGTCCGGTTCGTTGGCGAGGGCAGGCTGCGCGACTGCGAGTGCCGGCCGGAATGCGACAATGACGGCGGCCGTTGCGGATCTGCGCATCGAAACGTCGTCCGGCCCGGATCTGTCCCGCTGCCGTTTTTGTTCGGAGCGCGGATAGTGTAATGCCGCAAGAGCGATCGGATCGGATGATGCACAGCCTGTCCCATTCGCTGGTGTCGCTGCACGGCATCGGCAAGCGGTTTCCCAACGGCGTGGCCGCGCTTGAAGGCGTCGACCTGTCGGTCATGGAAGGGGAATTCCTCGCCATTGTCGGTCCGTCCGGCTGCGGCAAGTCGACGGCGCTGCGCATCGTCGCCGGCCTGATCGAGGCATCCGCGGGCGCGATCGACTGGGATGGCGGCTCTGCCGGCAACGATCCGGCTGCGGCGCTCGGCTTCGTTTTCCAGGAGCCGACGCTGATGCCGTGGAAGCAGGTGCGCGACAATGTCTATCTGCCGCTGAAGCTGGCCGGCATGTCCCGCGCGCAGGCCGCGCCGCAGATTGCCGATGCGCTGTCCCGCGTCGGCCTCTCCGACTTCGCATCGGCCTTTCCGCGCGAATTGTCCGGCGGCATGAAAATGCGGGTGTCTATCGCGCGCGCGCTGGTCAACAGGCCGAAGCTGCTGCTGATGGACGAGCCCTTCGCTGCGCTCGACGAAATCACGCGCTTTCGTCTCAATGCCGACCTGATCGCGGCCTGGCAGTCGCTGCGCTGCACGGTGGTTTTCGTCACGCATTCGGTGTTCGAGGCGGTGTTCCTGTCGAGCCGCATTCTGGTGATGACGCCGCGGCCGGGACGGATTTTCGGCGCGGTGGCAAACGACGCCCCCTATCCGCGCGACGGCAATTTCCGCACTTCGGCCGATTACGCCGCGCGCTGCCGCGAGGTCTCGCGGTTGCTGGAAGCGGCGATGGCGCGGGACGGACGATGAAAATCCCGCGCCGCCGCTTCGACGCGGAAACGCTGCGCGGGCGCAGCCGGCAGGAGAGACTGCTGCGCGCGGTGCTGCCGCTGCTCGCGCTCGCAGCCGCGCTCGTCGTCTGGGGCGCGCTGGTACATTGGCGCGACATCCCGCCCTATGTGCTGCCCTCGCCCGCGCTCGTTCTTTCCACCCTGATCGCCGACTGGCCGGTCCTGTGGTCGTCGCTGGCCGTCACGCTGTCCACGACCTTGCAGGGGTTGACGCTCGCGTTTCTCGGCGGCGCCGGCCTTGCCATCCTGTTCAACCAGTCGCGGCTGGTCGAGTATTCGTTCTATCCTTTCGCCGTCATCCTGCAGGTGACGCCGGTAGTCGCCATCGCACCGCTGCTGCTGATCTATCTGCCGCAGCATGCCGCGGTGCTGGCCTGTGCATGGATCGTTGCCTTCTTTCCGGTTCTCGCCAACACGACGCTCGGGCTGAATTCGGTCGACCGCAATCTCGTCGACCTGTTCCGGCTCTATGGCGCCTCGCGCCTGCAGATATTGTTGGCGCTAAAGCTGCCCGCGGCGCTGCCGCACATTCTCGGCGGGCTGCGCATCGCCGGCGGGCTGTCGCTGATCGGCGCGGTGGTGGCGGAGATCGCCGCGGGATCGGCAGGCGCCGGCTCCGGGCTTGCCTACCGCATCGCCGAATCGGGCTACCGGCTCAACATTCCGCGCATGTTCGCCGCCCTTCTTCTGCTCTCGCTTGCCGGAATCGTCATCTTTGCGCTGCTCTCGCTCGTCTCCCATCGCGTGCTGCGGCGATGGCACGAAAGCGCACTGGAGGAATCGGCCTGAAAGCGGCCAGCCGGTTATCCTGCCGTGAATTTCCAGAGCATTCCCAGCGCCGCCATCGCGGCGACCGTCTGCACCAGGCCGAGATGCAGGCCGAAGACGAGGCTCGCGGCAATCAGCGCCAGCAGCGCTGCGGCCGCGTCCAGGGTGGAAAGATCGACCGCATACCAGCGCAGCCAGCCGGAATGCCGCTCCGTCACCTCGCCGAACAGCACATGCAACGCGAACCAGACCGACAGGTTGAGGATGACACCGACAACGGCGGCGGTAATGCCGGCCAGCGCGCCGGCCAGCGTGCGGTTTCCGCGCAAATCCTCGATGAAAGGCGCGCCCGCGAAAATCCATAGCATGGACGGCACGAAAGTGACCCAGGTCGTCATCGCCGCCCCGAGCAAACCTCCGGCCAGCGCAGAGAACGGCGCCGCGTCGCGGAAGGCGGCAAGGAAACCGACGAATTGCGTGACCAGAATGAGCGGCCCCGGCGTCGTTTCCGCCAGCCCCAGCCCGTCGATCATCTCGCCCGGCTGCAGCCAGCCATGCGCCTGCACCGCCTGTTGCGCCATATAGGCGAGCAGGGCGTATGCGCCGCCGAAGGTGACGACCGCAAGCTTGGAGAAGAACAGGCCGATGCCGGTCAGCACATGCTGCGGGCCGAGCAGCAATGCGGCCAGCGCGACGGGCGCCCACCACGCGGCCAGCCCGGCAGCCGATGCGATGCCGAATTGCCGCCAGCGATCCGGCCGTGCAGCGCCCCGGAACGGAAGCTCCCCGCCAAGGTCGAGAAGATTCGGCCGGTAGCGTGCGCCGAGATAGCCGGCGAGACCGGCCAGCACGACGATGACCGGAAACGGCACCGCTACGAAGAAAATGCCGACAAAAGCCGCCGCCGCCACGCCGATCAGAAACCGCGTCTTCAGTGCGCGCCTGCCGATGCGAAACAGCGCCTCGATGACGATGACGAGGACCGCAGCCTTGATCCCGAACAGCGCACCGTCGACCAGGGGCACTCCGCGTGCATAGACATAGATCAGGCTCAGGCCGAGCATGAGCACGGCGCCCGGCAGCACGAACAGGATGCCGGCTGCAAGTCCGCCGCGCACGCCATGCAGCAGCCAGCCGATATAGGTCGCCAGCTGCTGCGCTTCCGGTCCCGGCAGCAGCATGCAGTAGTTCAGCGCGTGCAGAAAGCGCGGCTCGTCGATCCACTTCTTCTCGTCGATGACAATTCGATGCATCAACGCGATCTGTCCGGCCGGTCCGCCGAATCCGAGACAGCCGATCTTGAACCAGACTTTGACGGCTTCGGCGAAAGTCGGGGATGCGGGATTTGTCGGCGCGGCTGGGTGCTCGTTCATATGCGTCGATCTTTGCGGTTTTCGGGTATCACGCGGCACCGGGCCAGTTGTGTCGCTCCGAGACGGCGAAACGCAGCCATGCGAATAGCGCGTCGTAGACAATAAAGCCGCGCTGCAGCAGACCGTGATCGTCGTCATAGGCCAGCGTCGACAACCCGAGCGATACGGCGAGCAGTCCGGCGGCTTCCGGGGCAAGGTCGGGTCGTGCGGTATCGGCGCCCCGCACGATCAGGGCAAGGCGCGCCAGCGAAGGTTCGCTCTCCAGGCCGAAAAGTCTGAGCATAGTGTCGAAGGAGCAGCGCTCGCCGGCGTGGGAAAGCTCGACGCCGTCAATGTCGAAGGGCGTGGCGCCGGTCTCGCGCGCGACCCCCGGCACCTCGGGCGGTTCGACGAACAGAATGCGGGCTTGCGGGTCGATGAAGCGGCGGATCAGCCACGGACAGGCAATGCGGTCGATTTTCGGCCGTCGCCGCGTGACCCACAAACTCGGCTTCTGCGCGGCGAAGCGTTCCAGGGCATCTTTTCGCACCAACGGCAGGCCGGCGTCGTGCCAGGCCGCATAGCCGCCTTCAAGCACGCTCGCCTGCAGGCCGCTTGCGCGCAGGTCGGCAGCGATCGTCTGGCTCAGTTCGTGCCCGGCCTTGCAGGCAACGACGATCCGATCCGGTTCGCCTGCAGGCATCCAGCGGCTGGCCGCGGATGGATCGTGCCATGCCGACGAGGGGATGACCCCGGAGACGGTAC
This sequence comes from uncultured Hyphomicrobiales bacterium, assembly GCA_964456755.1. Lineage (GTDB taxonomy): Bacteria > Pseudomonadota > Alphaproteobacteria > Rhizobiales > Xanthobacteraceae > Pseudorhodoplanes. Next base: position 13,531 of record CAYWCE010000008.1, on the reverse strand, counting down.
GGTAGATTTCGGAGCGGCGTACATCGAGAACGCGCGGCGCGCCGGCCTTGCCGAGCGCGGTCCACAGGTCGCCGGGTGAGACAAAAAAGCTTGCCGCAGGCATGCGCCTCCTCCACGAATGAAGGAGACGGTGCTTGGGCCCGGAAAAGCCTTGGCAAGCGGGGCGACCGTCGCTGGCCCCACGCGGGCAAGTTACAGCATGGTTCCGATCCTCGCAATGTGCAGGCCGGTCGGGTCTCCCCTGCCGCCATCGGCACTCGTCAGGGCGATGCGGCTTCGCTAGCTTCGGAAAAAACCGGGGAGGAACAATGTCCAACAGGATCGATCTGGGCGGCCGAAATGCCGTCGTCACCGGCGGTGCGCAGGGCATCGGGCGCGCCGTCGTCGAGCGTTTTCTCGCCTCCGGCGCGGCGGTCGCGATCTGGGACCGCGACGCGGTGCTTGCAGAAAAGACCGCGGCCGGTCTGAAAGAGCACGGGCGCGTCGTCTCGGTCGCCGTCGACGTCACCAGCCTTTCCGAGGTCGAGCGTGCGCGCGACGAGACGCTGCACGCGCTTGGTCGCATCGATATTCTCGTCAACAACGCCGGCATCGCCGGCCCCAACGTCAAGACCTGGGAATACGCTCCGGAGGACTGGGAGCGGGTGATGCGCATCAATCTCGACAGCCAGTTTTATTGCTGCCGCACTCTGGTGCCACTGATGATCGCGCAGAATTACGGACGCATCGTCAATGTCGCTTCCATCGCCGGCAAGGAAGGCAATCCGAACGCGCCCGCCTATTCCGCCTCCAAGGCCGGCGTCATCGCGCTGACCAAGTCTCTGGGCAAGGAACTCGCCGGATACGATATCGCGGTCAATTGCGTGACGCCGGCCGCGGCGCGCACTGCGATCTTCGACCAGATGACCAAGGAGCATATCGACTACATGCTCTCCAAGATTCCGCGCGCGCGCTTTGTGGAGGTCGACGAGGTGGCGGCGCTGATCGCGTTCTGCGCCTCGTCGGATTGCTCGTTCACGACCGGCGCGGTGTTCGACATATCCGGCGGACGCGCGACCTATTGAGGATGAGCGCGCAGGATCAGCAGATTGCCGAGCAGACCGCGAAAGCGCGGCGCAACCGCCTCACCGGCATCGCGCTGATGTGCGCCGCGCTCGCCTGCTTCTCCTGCCTCGATGCGACGGCGAAATATCTCGTCGGACATATGGATACGCTGCAGGTGGTGTGGGCGCGCTATACCAGCGCCTTTCTGCTGGCGCTGGTCTTCTACAATCCCCTCTCGCATCCGAGCCTGCTGCGCACAAAGCGCCCGCTGCTGCAATTCGGCCGCTCGGCGCTGCTGCTCGGCTCGACCGCGTTGAATTTCTTCGCCATCCGCTGGCTGCAGCTCGACGAGGCGCTCTCTATCCTGTTCTCGACGCCGCTGATCGTCGCCATTCTTGCCGGCCCGCTGCTCGGGGAATGGGTCGGCTGGCGCCGCTGGCTGGCAATTCTCGTCGGATTTTCCGGCGTGCTGCTGGTGACGCGTCCGGGCACCGGCGGCATCCATCCCGCCGCCATGCTCTCGATGGGCAGCGCCGTCTGCTATGCGCTCTATGTGATCGCGACGCGCGTATTGTCTCGCTACGACAGCACGGAAACCACGCTGTTTTATTCCAATCTCGTCGGCGCGGCGGCGATGCTGCCGGTCCTGCCTTTTGTGTGGACCGTGCCGGAAAGCTGGTGGCTCGTCTTTCTGATGGTGATCCTCGGCGGATTTGGATCGCTCGGCCATTTCCTGCTGATTGCGGGTCACCGCCTGGCGCCGGCATCGGTGCTGGCGCCGTTCATCTATACCCAGATCGTGTGGACGGCGACTGCCGGCTATGCCGTGTTCGGCGACGTTCCCAACCGCTGGACGCTGGCCGGCTGCGCCGTGGTCATCGCCTCGGGTCTTTATCTTCTCTATCGCGAGCGCATGGTGGGCGCGCGCACGTCATGATTGTCGCGGTGGCGCTCGATGGGACAAGTGGCGGCGGAAATGGGCTTTTTTCACCGGGGCGCCGGCTGCTAGCATAAGCTCTGTCGCGCTTCTCATCGCAAACCTGCATGCCGGGACGACATTCCATGCTCGACAAGGCCAAGGACATGACCGCCGTCAACGACGATATCGGCGAAGCTACGCGCCTTGCGCTCTACCGCATCCAGGTCGTAATCCGCGAGGCCGAACAGCGCGCATTCGACCTGTTCCTGCAGAACCTGGTCAAGGGGACGAGCCATCTGTCGCTTGGCCAGGAAGCGGTGGCGGCGGGTTTTGCCGCGGCGATGCGGCCCGGCGACCTGTCCTTCTGCACCTATCGCGGGCACGCCCATACCCTCGCCCGGGGCACGCCGGTCGAGCAGGTGCTGGGCGAGCTGATGGGGCGCGACAACGGCCTGATGCGCGGCAAGGGCGGCTCGATGCATCTGACATCGGCCGAGCACGGCGTCATGGGTTCCTACGCGATCATCGGAGCGCATCTGCCGATTGCCTGCGGTGCGGCCTGGCGCGCGCAATACAAAGGCGCGCAGGACGTGTCGGTGTGCTTCTTCGGCGACGGCACGACCAATATCGGCGCATTCCACGAGGCGCTGAATTTCGCCGCGGTGTGGAAACTGCCGGTCGTCTTCGTCTGCGAGAACAATCTGTACATGGAATACACGCCGATCGGGGACGTCACCGCCGTCGAGCACCCCGCCGCCGGGCGCGCGTCCGCCTACGGCCTGGAGCCGGTCATCGTCGACGGTCAGGACGCCGACGAAGTCTATCGCGCGGCGCAGAAGGCTTTCGCGCGCGCGCGCAAAGGCGAGGGGCCGTCGCTGATCGAATGCAAGACTTATCGCTACAGCGGCCATTCGCGCGCCGATCCGGCGAAGTACCGTCCCGAAGGCGAACTGGAAACATGGAAACGGCGCGATCCCGTTCTGATTTACCGGGAGCGGCTGAAGCAATTCGGCATCGGCGACGACACGATCGCCAGCATCGACGCCGAAGTGCGGGCGATTGTCGACGACGCCACCGAGCGCTGCAAGGCCGCGCCGCCGCCTTCGCTCGATATCGTCGCAACCGACGTCTATGCCGACGGCGGCTGGGCCTGGAGAAACTGAAATGCCGGAAATGACCTATCGCGACGCGGTCGCGCGCGGCATCGCCCAGGAGATGGCGCGCGATCCCGACGTCGTTTTCATCGGCGAGGATGTCGCCAAGGCCGGTGGCGTGTTCAAGGCGACGGTCGGGTTGTACGAACAGTTCGGTCCGCTGCGCGTGCGCGACACGCCGATTTCCGAACAGGCGATTCTCGGCGCGGCGATGGGGGCGGCAATGACCGGCCTGAAACCGATCGCCGAAATCATGTTCTCGGACTTTCTCGCCGTCTGCTTCGACTTTGTCGCCAACGAATTTCCCAAGAGCCGCTACATGTCGAACGGCCAGCTCATCTGTCCGCTGGTCGTGCGCACCGGCAACGGCGCCGGGTCGCGTTTCGGCGCGCAGCATTCCCAGAGCGTGGAAAACTGGTGCATGATGATACCGGGACTGAAGGTGGTCGCGCCGTCCAGCCCGCGCGATGTGATCGGGCTGTTGGCCGCCGCCGTGCGCGATCCCGATCCCGTGATCTTCTTCGAGCATAAATCGCTTTATCCGACCAAGGGCGAGGTGCCCGACGGCGAGATCGTCGACACGCTCGGCACCGCGAAAATCGTCCGCCCCGGCCGCGACGCGACGATTCTGGCGCTGGCGCTGATGGTGCCGCGTGCGCTGGAGGCGGCGGAGCGGCTGCAGGCGGAACACGGCATCGACTGCGAGGTTGTCGACGTGCGGTCGCTGGTTCCGCTCGACACGCAGACGATCCTCGGTTCGGTCGCCCGCACGCACCGGCTTTTCACGGTAGAAGAGAATCCTCGCCTGTGCGGATGGGGCGCGGAGATCGTCTCTATCGTCGCGGATGAGGCCTTCTACGAGCTTGACGGACCGCCTGTGCGCATCACCACGCCGCATATTCCGCTGCCGGCGGCCGATGTTCTGGAGGACGCCGTCCTCCCGAACGCAGACAGGATCGCCGAGACGGTGCGGCGGAGTTTGCAGAGTTAGTTTCCCGTTCGAACGCGCGAAGACGGGTGTCTGGCGCAAGAAAACCGGATTCTTGTTAGTGCGGGAATGAGCGGAGAAGTGGAGAGCTTTATGTACGACAACCTGCTCGCCAATGTCCCGACCGACCTGTGGATCGACGGCAAATGGCGGAAATCTTCCGACAGCCAACGCTTCGACGTCATCGATCCTGCGACGGAGAATGCGATTGCCTCGGTTGCCAGCGCCACCGTGGAAGATGCAATTGCTGCGGTCGACGCAGCGCAGAACGCTTTCCCCGCCTGGGCGGCGCGAAAGCCGCGCGAGCGCGGAGAGATTTTGCGCAAGGCCTATGAGCTGATCATGCGCGATGCGGAGCGGCTCGCGAAGCTGATCACGCTGGAGAACGGCAAGGCCTTGCCGGATTCGCGGGCCGAAGTCGCTTATGCCGCCGAGTTCTTCCGCTGGAACGCGGAAGAAGCGGTTCGCAATCTCGGCTCGTTCTCCAATGCGCCGGCGTCGGGTGCGCGCATCCTCGTGCAGCACAAGCCGGCTGGCGTTGCCGTGCTGGTGACGCCGTGGAATTTCCCCGCCGCGATGGCGACGCGCAAGATCGGACCCGCGCTTGCGGCCGGCTGTACCATGGTGCTGAAGCCCGCCTCCGACACGCCGCTGACCATGCTGGCGCTGATGCCGATCCTCGAAGAGGCGGGTGTGCCGGCCGGAGCAGTCAACGTCATCCCTTCGCGTTCGTCCGGCAAGGTCGTGAGCGCGATGCTGCACGATCCGCGCGTCCGCGTCGTCTCCTTTACCGGATCGACCGAGGTCGGACGCAAGCTGCTGCGTGAGGCGGCCGAAAATATCGTCAAGCCGGCGATGGAGCTTGGCGGCAACGCGCCGTTCATCGTGTTCGAGGATGCCGATATCGATGCTGCGATCGACGGCGCGATGATCGCGAAGATGCGGAACATGGGCGAGGCCTGTACCGCTGCGAATCGCTTCTACGTGCATGAGAAAGTGCATGACGATTTCGCCAGGAAGCTCACCGACAAGATGACCTCGCTGAGGATGGGCAACGGCCTCGACGAGGGCGTCAATCTCGGGCCGCTGGTCAACAAGGAAGGTCGCGACAAGGTGATCGAGCTGGTCGACGATGCGGTGAAGAAGGGTGCGAAAGTGCTGACCGGCGGCAAGCTGCCCGACGGGCCCGGTTTCTTCTATCCGGCCACGGTGCTCACCAACGTATCCGACGACGCCAAGATGCTGAATGAAGAAATCTTCGGGCCGGTTGCTTCGATCCAGACCTTCAAATCGGAAGACGAGGTGGTGCGGCGCGCCAACGACACCGAGTACGGTCTGGTCGCCTATCTCTACACGAAGGACTTGAGCCGTGGCCTGCGCGTCTCCGAAAAGCTCGACTTCGGCATGATCGGTCTCAATCGCGGTCTTGTCTCCGATCCCGCCGCGCCGTTCGGCGGAATGAAGCAGTCCGGAATCGGACGCGAGGGCGCGCACGAAGGCCTCATGGAATTTTTTGAAACGCAATATGTGTCGGTGGCTTGGTAGTCGAGGTTGTCGTCGTCCGCGACGGCGGACCGGCAGGCGCCGATGCTGCCGCGATTTCCGGATGCCCCGCTTTCGCGGAGCATGACGGCGAGGGGACTGGGAAGGCTGCAATGGACGTTCTGATGCCGCAACTTGGCGAGACTGTCGCCGAGGGCAGGATCGCCAAGTGGTTCAAGGCTGCCGGCGACGACGTGCAGCCCGGCGACCTGCTGTTCGAGATCGAGACCGACAAGACCGCAATGGAAGTGCCGGCCACCAGTGCCGGCACGCTGTTGGAGATCCGAGTTGCCGCAGGTGCCGTTGTGCCGGTCGGTGCGGTCGTCGCGGTGATTGAGGCAACGGGCGGGCAGCACACCGCTCCGCCGGCGCGAAATGTGAGCGCGCCTGCCGGTGTCGCGCCCACGTTGCTTTCACCGCTCAATTCCAAGTCCGGGTCGGCGCAAGGCGCGGCCCACGCACAGACGCAAGCGCTGAGTCCCCGCTTTGGCGACGGGGCACGCAGCGCGAAGTCCTTTGCCTATCCTGACATGGACCTTTTCCACGAAGTGCGAACGCCGGAGCGCAATTTCGGCCCGGCCCGGCTTGCCGGCGGTGTCGCGGTCACCCCGCTCGCCCGCCGTCTGGCCGGTGAGAAGGGCATCGATCTGGCGCGCGTGACCGGATCCGGTCCGCATGGTCGCATTGTCGCACGCGATGTCGAGAAAGCGATGACGCAGCACGCCGCCCCGCCGGCCGGACCCTCGGCCGCCGAAATCGTGGCGCTCTATTACGACGTGCCCTTCGCCGAAGTGCCGCTCGATCCCATGCGCCGAACCATCGCCGCGCGCCTGACGCAGGCCAAGCAATCTGTCCCTCATTTCTATCTCACCGCGGACGTGACCGTCGACGAATTGCTGCGCATTCGCGAACAGGCCAATGCGGCCGCACCGATAAAGGACGGCGAGCCGGCTTACCGGCTGTCGGTCAACGACTTCATCGTCAAGGCGCTTGCGTTGGCGCTGCAGCGCGTGCCGGCCGCAAACGCGGTGTGGGCGCAAGATCGCATCCTGCGCTTTACCCATTCCGATATTTCGGTGGCGGTCGCACTTGAAGAGGAGCTGCAGACGCCAGTGCTGCGGCACGCCGAATCGAAATCGATCGGCGCAATATCCGGAGAAATGCGCGATCTGGCTGCGCGCGCGCGCGAACGCAGACTTGCGCCGGACGAATATCGGGGCGGAGTTAGCACGGTGTCCAATCTCGGCATGTTTGGCGTGCGTGAGTTCTCCGCCATCGTCAACCCGCCGCAATCGAGCATTCTCGCCGTGGGCGAGACGCGCCGCGCGCCGTTCGAAGCCGAGGCCGGCGGCCTGCGTTTCGCCACGCTGATGACCGTCACGCTGTCCTGCGATCACCGCGTGATCGACGGCGCGGTCGGCGCCAGGGTGCTGACCGCGTTCCGGCAGCTGATCGAACAGCCGGTCACAATGCTGGTATAGCTTCGTGTCCGCGCTCGCGCTTGCAAGCTTCGCAGTCATCTTCGCCGCCGCCGCGGCCTCCCCCGGCCCCGCCGTGGCTGCGGTTCTTGCCCGAGTCATGGCAAAGGGCACGGCGGGCATCGCTGCCTTTGTTGGCGGACTGCTGCTGGGCGATCTGGTCTGGCTGAGCTGTGCGGTGTTCGGGATCGCCGCGCTCGCTGCACTGTTCCAGCCGTTGTTTCTCATTCTGAAACATGCCGGCGCCGCCTACCTGCTGTATCTTGCATGGAAGCTGTGGACGGCACCTGCCGCCCCGATTGCCGCCGAAACGGTGAAAGGGCGCGGCATGTCGCTGTTCCTGCCCGGACTGCTGCTGGCGATGGGCAATCCGAAGACCATGCTCTTTTATCTCGCGCTGGTGCCGACCGTGATCGATCTCGCCGCCCTCACGCCACTTGGATTCATCGAATTGTGCGCGGTCATCTGCGCGGTCTTTACCATCGTATTCGGCGCCTACGTGTTCCTTGCCGAGCGTGCGCGCCGCATTTTCACCAGTCCGCGCTCGCTGCGGCTGGTCAACCGCAGCTCCGGCCTGGCGATGGCTGGTGCCGCCACCGCGATTGTCGTGCGCGACTGACCGGCGGTCGCCTATGGCAGATGCAGCAATACGGGGACGATTCCGCTCTCCTGCAGCAGCTCGAAAAACTCGGCAAGCGGAACTGCGAACAGAAAAACCAGCGCGTCGGCGAAAGTCATCAGCACGCGCGGCGGCCTGATGGTCAGAGTCGGTCCGTCGCGCCACAGCCGCGGATCGGGAATAAGCCGCGGCACGCGGGCGGTGTAGTCGCGATAGCGTTTCTTGTGGCGCCCGGCGAGCAGCTTCTCTTCCTGCAGGATCACCGGGAAGAACACGGCCGCGGCAAGGGCTCCACAGATCAGGCCGAGCACGACCGAGCCGACCTGCATGCCGACGCCGACGGCGCCGATGACGGAGAAGAAATAAAGCGGGTTGCGGCTCACCGAATAGGGGCCGACGGCGACAAGCTGGGCGATCTTGCGGCCGCCGATATAGAGCGATGACCAAGTGCGGCCGAGAATGCAGACTACGATCAGCACGATGCCGGCCCATTCCACCAGTTCATGCACCGTGCCGCCGCCTGGATAGCGCGAAGTGGTGACTGCGAATACGAAAATGCCGATGGCGACCGCAACAAACAGCACGATCTTGCGGATGGTCTGGACGGCGGCAATGGTCATGAGGAGCGGTCGGGCTGGCGGATGCCGCTCACCTATTCCCTGTTGGCCCGCCGCACAAGAGCGGCTTTCACTCCGCGGCCTTGCGAGCCGTGCCCGGCGCGATTCCGTTCAGCCCGGCGACGAAATCCGACAGCATCGGCACGTAATCGTCGGCGCGGCCGGCCGATTCGGCCAAGGCATAATAGTTTTTCACCGCCGAGCCGACGGGATTGGCTACGCCGGCATTCTGTGCCATCGAAGCCAGATACTTCATGTCCTTGTGCGCGTTACGCAAGGTGAACTTGTGCGCCTCGCGATCGCCGTCGAGCACATAGGAGAAGAAGGTCTGGTAGAAGCCGCAATCCATGCGGCTGCCGCGCAGGCCGGCATCGAATGTCTGTGCGCTCAGGCCGACCTTCCGTGCGACAGCGAGCGCCTCCGAATAGATCGAGGCATATCCCATTGCCAGAAAATTCATCAGCAGCTTCATTTTGTGGCCGTCGCCGCTCGGGCCGACCCGCACGGCCTTGGCGGCCCAGCGCAGGATCACCGGCTCGAGCCGCGGCCAGACGTCCTGCGGACAGCCGACGATAGCGGACAGTTTGCCGTCTTCCGCCTGCGCCGGCGTGCCGCCGAGCGGCGCATCGCAGAAGGAGACGCCGAGCGGTTGCAATTCGGCGCAGAGCGCCACGGTCGAATTCGGATCCGAAGTGGAGCAGTCGACGATCGCGAGACCGGGATGCGCGCCGGCTTTCAATCCGTTTACGCCGCGGACGAGGGCTTCGACTTCGGCCGAGCCGGTGACGCAGAGAAAGACGATGTCTGAGCTGGCCGCGATCTCCTGTGCGTTTTTCGCTTCCCGGGCGCCGCGTCGGACCAGATCGTCGACCGGCGCGCGGTTGCGATGGCCGAGAACGGAAAGCGGATGGCCCTTCTCAAGCAGGTTCTTCGCCATACCGTGGCCCATAAGTCCCACGCCGACAAATCCGATACGCTCCGCCATTCTTGCCTCCTGCCATGTTTTCGGATTCGCAGCCGGCGGCTGCGGTGCCGGCGCGATCCAAGGCCCGGCCCCGGCCGCCTATTCTTTCACCGCACCGGTCATCGCCGATACGTAATGCTCGACGAAGAAGGCATAGAGGACCACCAGCGGCAGCGAGCCGACCAGCGCGCCGGCCATCAGCGATCCCCAGCGATAAATGTCGCCGTCGACGAACTCGTTGACGATGGCGACGGGCACCGTCTTGTTGCTGCTTGAGGAGATGAATGTCAGCGCATAGATGAATTCGTTCCAGCACAGCGTGAAGCAGAAGATGAACGCGGAAATCAGCCCGGGCACAGCGAGCGGCAGAACGATCTTGGTAAGGATCTGCCAGCGGGAGGCGCCGTCGATCAGCGCGCATTCCTCCAGCTCGAACGGGATGGTCTTGAAATAGCCCATCAGCAACCAGGTCGAGAAAGGAATCAGGATCGTCGGATAGGTGAGAATGAGCGCAAAGGGTGTGTCGAACAGGCCGTACTGGAACACGACGGTCGATAGCGGGATGAAGAGGATCGAGGGCGGGACCAGATAGGCGAGAAAGATCGATGCCCCGATCCATTGCGCGCCCCTGTAGCGCAGCCGCACGATGGCATAGGCGGCGAGCACGCTGGCAATGATGGACAGGATCGTCGCCGAAACGGCCACGAACATCGTATTCCAGAGCCAGAGCGGATAATTGGTCTCGAACAGCAGCTTCTGGATGTGTTTGAACGTGGGCGTCCATGTCCAGAACGGATTGTAGGTGTCGAGGTCGAGCAGTTGCTCGTCCGGCTTAATCGAGGTCAGCGCCATCCAGTAAAACGGAAACATCAGAACGGCGACGATGATCACGAGCGGCAGATACAGCGTCACCAGACGCCGCGGCAGCGTCTCAAGATAGCTCATCCCCTCGCTGTGGTCGGTCGCCGGCGCGGAGCCGGCCAGCGCGACACGGCCGGCGACGGGTTTGGCGGCGACGGCGTCAGTCATTGCTTTCACCGTGCTGCCACTTGCGGCGCTGCAGCCCGAACCAGGAGACCAGGATGGCCGCGAGCAGGAACGGGATCATGGCGGTCGCGATCGCGGACCCTTCGCCGAGATACCCGCCGAGGATCGCGCGCTGGTAGGAGAGCGTCGCCATCAGGTGCGTGGCGTTGACCGGCCCGCCGCGCGTCATCGCCCAGATAAGCTGGAAATCCGTGAAGGTGAAGAGCACCGAAAAGGTCATCACAACGGCGATGATCGGAGTCAGCAGCGGATAGGTGATGAAGCGGAACATCTGCCAACGGTTGGCGCCGTCGATGGTCGCGGCCTCGTAGAGCGAGGGCGGCACCGTCTGCAAGCCCGCCAGCAACGTAATCGCGATGAAGGGAATGCCGCGCCAGACATTTGCGAAGATGACCGACCAGCGTGCGTTCCACGGATCGCCGAGAAAATTGATATTGTCGGAAATCAGCCCGGTCTGTTTGAGCGTCCACGAGATGATCGAGAACTGGCTGTCGAACAGCCACCAGAATGCGATGGCGGAAAGCACGGTCGGTACGATGAAAGGAATCAGAACGATCGCCCGGATCATCGCCTTGAACGGCATGTGCTGGTTGAGCAGCAGTGCCAGATAGAGACCGATGGCGAATTTGAATACGCTGGCCACGCCGGTATAGAGCAGCGTGTTGAACACCGAGAGCAAGAATACGGCGTCGTCGCGCAGCCAGTCGTAGTTTTCCAGCCCGACGAATACTCCGGCGCGGCCGATGCGCGTATCGGTGAACGAAAGCCATACACCGAGGCCGAGCGGATAGGCCAGGAACAATATCAGGAAGGCGGCGGCCGGCATCATGAACCAGAAGCCGAGCCAGTTCCTGTTTACCTTGAGCCGTTCCCATGCCGTCGTTTCGCGCGGCAAGGGACGGCTGGCGTTCTGCAGCGTGACGTCGGTCATATCCGGATCCGGATTGCGGCGGGCGGCAAAATCGCCGCCCGCCGGTTACGATCAGGAACGATACAGGCGCTGCGCCTGCCGCTCTGCCATCTTCATGGCCGACTTCGGCTCTTCTCGGCCGGTGGCGACGTTGGCGAACATGTCGAGCACGATGAAGTCGGCCAGCGCTGCCGCCGCCTTCTCGCCGACCGAGCCGAGATGGCCGGCAGTGAGCGTCGTCTTGGCGACGTCGCGACACACCGTCAGTTTCGGATCGGTAGTCCAAATCTTGTTCTTCTCGTAGTAAGTGAGGCCCGGCGTCAGATAACCGACCGATTTCTCTACCCACGGATCGAGATTCGCCGCTTCCATCATGAAGGCGATGAACGACTTCGATGCCTGCGGGAATTTCGAATAGGTCATGATCATGATCGGATAGGCGACGTGGAATTCCGTCGGCTTTCCGACCGGGCCGACCGGCCACAGCGCGTGATGGACGTCCTCGGCGATGTCCTTCTTCGTCGGGTCGGCCTTGGCGGCCGCATAGATCGACACGCCGTTGTTGGTCCAGTGGACTTCGTTGGCGAGGAACGCCTTGTTGTTGAAGGCGTCGTTCCAGGACGCGGTGCCCGGCACGAAATGCTCATAGAGCTGCTTGGCGTAAACCAGCGCCTTTTCCGTCTCTGCGGAATTGATGATCACCTTGTCGTTCTTGTCGACCAGGTTGCCGCCAAAGGCCCACAGACACCAATGCACCCACGCATTGCCGTCGCCGGAGGCGTGGCCGAGCGCCATGCCGCCGGGCGTGCCCTGCGCCTTCATCGCCTTGGCATAAGCGAGGAATTCATCGGTGGTTTTCGGGAAGGTCGAGAAGCCGGCCTTGTCCGAATGCGACTTGCGGTAATTCAGGATGTTGCCGTTATAGGCGACCGGAATGCCGATCCACTTGTTGCCGCTCTTGCCGTAGGTGACTGCCGACGGCGCCCACCCGCCGTATTTCTTGCCGAGATAGTCGGCGACGTCCGTCAGATCGACGCATTTCTGCGGGAACAGGTGCGGCAGCGAATACAGGCCCCAGAACATATCCGGTCCGTGGCCGGTATTGGCGGCAACCGACGCCTTCGGCTGCACGTCGTCGAGCGATTCGTTGGTGACATTGACCTTCACGCCGGTTGCCTTGGTGAAATTGGCAACCAGTTCCATGAAAGCGTCTTCTTCGGCCTGGATGAACCGTTTCCAGCGCAGCAGCGAAAGCTGAGCGCCTTTTTCCGGCTTCCACGGTGCCGTTTGCGCCCATGCCCTGGCCCAATCGAGCAGGGCCGGGCCGGTCAACGCAGACACGGCGGCAAGCGCGGTGCCGCCCTGCATCAGGGATCGGCGGGTGAATTGCGACATGGTGTTTCCTCCGTTGGTAATCACGTCGTCAGTCGTTTTCCCGAATCCGCGTCGAACAGATGTACGAGGCCCGGATCGGGTTTGAGCCGGATCTTGTCGCCCGGCTTGAACGGATGCCGCTCGCGGAACACGGCAACGATGTCGTGGCCGCCAAGCGCGGCGACCACCTGGATTTCGGAGCCGGTGGGTTCGATCACCTGAATCTGCGCCTCCGCACCGTCGTCGCTGAGCTGAAAATGCTCCGGTCGCACGCCGAAGACGACGGAGCGGCCGTCGGAGCCGGACGGCACCGCGCCGGCCGGCAGCCTGACGCCGCCGGGGCCCTCGAAAACCGCGCTGCCGTTCACCCGAAGCCTGCCCGGCAGACAATTCATCGCCGGCGAACCGATGAATCCGGCCACGAACAGATTGTCGGGCTTGTCGTAGAGCTGCAGCGGCGCGCCGATCTGCTCGACAATGCCGTCATGCATGACCACGATCTTGTCGGCCATCGTCATCGCCTCGATCTGGTCGTGGGTGACGTAGACGGTCGTGGTCTTCAGCCGCTGGTGCAATTCCTTGATTTCGGTACGCATCTGAACGCGCAGCTTGGCGTCGAGATTGGATAACGGCTCGTCGAATAAAAACACTTGCGGATTGCGCACGATGGCGCGCCCCATGGCGACGCGCTGGCGCTGGCCGCCCGAGAGCTGCCGGGGATAGCGCGCCAGCAGCGGCAGCAGGCCGAGAATTTCGGCGGCGCGGCGGACGCGCTGATCGATCTCGTTCTTCGGCGCTCCGCGCAGCTTGAGCGAAAAGCCCATGTTTTCCGCTACGGTCATGTGCGGATAGAGCGCGTAATTCTGGAAGACCAT
>CAYWCE010000007.1:82632-82882 GCA_964456755.1 uncultured Hyphomicrobiales bacterium | reverse complement strand
GTAAAAGAACGTGAGCAGCAGCGTGCGGATGTGCGAACCGTCCACGTCCGCGTCGGTCATGATGATGATGCGGTGATAGCGCAGCTTGTCCGGGTTGAATTCGTCGCGGCCGATGCCGGTGCCGAGCGCGGTGATCAGGGTGCCGATCTCCTGGCTGGACAGCATCTTGTCGAAGCGGGCGCGCTCGACGTTGAGGATTTTTCCGCGCAGCGGAAGAACGGCCTGAAACTCGCGGTTGCGGCCCTGCTTG
>CAYWCE010000007.1:0-82601 GCA_964456755.1 uncultured Hyphomicrobiales bacterium | reverse complement strand
CCCTTGCGGCGGGTCAGCTCGCGCGCCTTGCGCGCAGCCTCGCGCGCGGCAGCCGCCTCCACGACCTTGCCGACAATGGTGCGCGCTTCCTGCGGATGCACCTCGAACCAGTCCTGCAGCGCTTCGTTGATCACGTTTTCGACCACCGGGCGCACTTCCGAGGACACGAGCTTGTCCTTGGTCTGCGAGGAGAATTTCGGATCGGCGACCTTCACCGAAAGAACGGCGGTCAATCCCTCGCGGCAATCGTCGCCGGTCAAATCGACCTTCTCCTTTTTGGCGACGCCGCCGGTCTCCGCATATTGCGTCACCTGGCGCGTGAGCGCGCCGCGAAAACCGGCCAGATGCGTGCCGCCGTCGCGCTGGGGGATGTTGTTGGTGAAGCACAGCACGTTCTCGTGGTAGCCGTCGTTCCACCACAGCGCGCACTCGACGCCGATGCCCTCGCGCTCGATCTTGATCGTGACCGGAGCGGGAATCAGCGCGGTCTTGTTGCGGTCCAGGTATTTCACGAACGCCTCGACGCCGCCCTCGTAGCGCATCTCCTCGCGCTTCTCGACCGCATGCCGCATGTCGGACAGCACGATGGTGACGCCCGAATTGAGGAAGGCGAGCTCGCGCAGCCGGTGCTCCAGCGTCGCAAAATCGAACTCGGTCATGCTGAAGGTCTGCGGCGAGGGCAGAAACGTCACCTCGGTGCCGGTCCTGCCTTCCGTCTTGCCGACCGCCTTGAGCGGCGCCTGCGCCACGCCGTCGCGGAACTCCATGTAATGTTCTTTGCCGTCGCGCCAGATCGTCAGCTTCAGCCAGCTCGAGAGCGCGTTGACGACGGAAACGCCGACGCCGTGCAGGCCGCCGGAAACCTTGTAGGAATTCTGGTCGAATTTCCCGCCGGCATGCAGCTGGGTCATGATGACCTCGGCGGCGGACACGCCTTCGCTCTTGTGGATATCGACCGGAATGCCGCGGCCGTCGTCGCGCACGGTGCAGGAGCCGTCGGGATTGAGCGTGACCAGCACTTCCCGGGCATAGCCGGCGAGCGCTTCGTCCACCGCATTGTCGACGACCTCGTACACCATGTGATGCAGGCCGGAGCCGTCGTCGGTATCGCCGATATACATGCCCGGCCGTTTGCGCACGGCGTCGAGACCCTTCAGCACCTTGATCTGTTCGGCGCCGTAGGCGGGGGAGCCATTGTCGCGATCGTCACGGGCGGAATCGGCCATGAGGGCCTCGAATCATCTTCTCGGTTGTGCGCTTGGAGCGGCGGTGGTTTGACACGAAAAGGCAGTGGCGTACAGGGCAAAGTGACCCTGAGCAAGGCATTGATTTAATATCGGTATTTAAGATTTCAAGGATGCGGTCCGCGGGCGCCGGTACAGCGTCCGGCAAGACAGTTTTCCGCCGCACGCGGACTCAGGCGACGCTGCGGCGTGCGCGCCGCCCCTGCTGCTTGTCCAGCAGCCGCAACGCCTGCGCCAGCGGCACCGGAGGGCTGAACAGATAGCCTTGCATTTCCGAACAGCCGAGCGCGCGCACCTGCTGCATCTGCTGCGCGGTCTCCACGCCTTCCGCGGTCGTGCGCATGTTCAGGCTCTGCGCCAGATAGGTCACGGCACGCACGATTGCCGCCGATTCCTCGCCCTCGCCAAGCCCGCGAATGAAGCAGCGATCGATCTTGATCTTGTCGAAGGGAAAGCTGCGCAAATAGCTGAGCGAGGAATAGCCGGTACCGAAATCGTCCATTGAGATGCTCGCGCCCAGCGCCCGAAGCTGGTGCAGCGTCGACAGCATCGTCTCCGTATGATGCATCAGCACCGCCTCGGTAATCTCGAAGTCGAGCCTTTGCGCCGCAACGCCGGAAGCGGCGAGCGCGCCGACCACGGTGGAGACGATCTGCGGACTGGCGATCTGGGTCGGAGACAGGTTGATTGCGATCCGGATGTAGTGCGGCCAGTTGGCGGCGTCGGCGCAGGCCTTGCGGATGACCCATTCGCCGACCTGCAGGATCAGACCGATCTCCTCGGCCACCGGGATGAACTCGGCCGGCGAGATCATGCCGCGTTCGGGATGATTCCAGCGCAGCAGGGCCTCGAAGCCGGTTATCGCGTCGGTGCGCAGATCGACGATCGGCTGGTAGTGAATCTCGAATTCCTGATTGGCGATCGCCTTGCGCAACGAGAGCTCCAGCAGGCGCCGCGCCTGCATGCGCGCGTCCATGCCCGGTTCGAAGAAGCGGTAGGTTCCGCGCCCGTCGCCCTTGGCGCGATAAAGCGCCATGTCCGCGTTCTTCATCAGGATATCCGGTTCAAGCCCGTCGTCGGGGGCGAGCGCAATCCCGATGCTGCACTCCGATATCACCACATGGCCCTGGATTTCGTAGGGCTGCCGCAGCGCCTCACCGATGCTCCGCGCCAGCCGCGCGGCGTCCTGCGGCGCGGAAATGCCGGTCTGGATGATGGCGAACTCGTCGCCGCTGACACGCGCAACGAGATCGGCTTCGCGGACACATGCGCGCAGCCGCTCGGCCACGCCGTGCAGCAATTCGTCGCCGATCGGATGTCCCAGGGTGTCGTTGACAGTCTTGAAGTGGTCGAGATCGAGATAGAGCACGGCCACGCGCTCGTCGCCATGCACGTCCGCCAGCGCCGCGGTGAGGCGGTCGCGCAACAGGATGCGGTTGGGCAGGTCGGTGAGCGCGTCGTGATGCGCCATATGCGCAATCTGCCGCTCCGCGCGCCGGCGCTCGGTGATGTCCTCGTGCGTCACCACCCATCCGCCGTTGGCCATGCGCCGCCGCAGGACCGCCATTGTGCGACCGTCCGGAAGTTCGACGATCTCGGGTGCGGTCTTGCCGGAGCTGAGCGCGTTCCACATCTCGACTTCGTGCTCTTCCGGATCGCCGGTGAAAGTACCGTTGGCAATGCGCAGTTCGAGCAGCTCGCGAACGGTGCAACCCGGATGCGCGTCTTCCGCAGACAGCCCGTACATCTGCAGATAGCGGTTGTTGCAGATCAGAAGCCTGCCCGAGG
Source organism: uncultured Hyphomicrobiales bacterium (assembly GCA_964456755.1). Classification (GTDB taxonomy): domain Bacteria; phylum Pseudomonadota; class Alphaproteobacteria; order Rhizobiales; family Xanthobacteraceae; genus Pseudorhodoplanes. The sequence goes on along the minus strand of CAYWCE010000007.1, from coordinate 79,569 downwards.
CGTCGAACATCAAGAGCCCCTGGGTCATGTTATTGATGGCCGCCTCGAACATGAGGTTCTGTGCCTGCAGCTCGCTTTCGCGTTCGCGCAATTGTGCCGTGCGTTTTGCGACCAGGGATTCGAGATTGCGGTTGAGCTGTTCCAGCTCCGAGGTCATCGTGGCGATCGAGCGGTCGGTCCGCCGGTAGTCGCGGTCCGTTTCCTCGTAAGCAGCGCTGATGAGACCGACCAGCCGATCGATATCGACGGTGCCGTCGCTGCGCGTGGCTCTTGCCAGCTGCTTTGCAATCAGCTTGTGCATCAAGACATTCCGGCGCAGACATGCGGCGCACGGACCGCCCGTGCCGGGAAGATGCAACGCAGCCGCGCGCGGCGTGCGCGGGCAGGCGGGATGCCAAAAGTGCTGGCAGCCGCGCGACTCGCAATCTTCCGTCCCTGCAGCCGCGATGCGTGCATTGATGCGACCTGAAAGCGTTTTGCCGGCGAAAACTGCCGTAAATTACGCCGTCGAGTCTGAAAATTCTGTTAGGTGAGGGGCGCACGGCCTTCGGACTTCGTTAGCCTTAACCAAAACTTGCGGCACGACGCGCGGCACGGCGCGCGGCGCGTCACTGCGGCTCGATCAGGCCCGCTGCGACGCAGAATGTGCTGGCCCGACCGGAGATTTCGGCGAAAGCCGCGGGATCGGCGCCGGTCATCCAGGCCTGCGCGCCGAGATTGGACAGCGCCGCAAACAACGCGCTGCGCCGCACAGGGTCGAGATGCGCGACGGCTTCGTCGAGAAGCAGAACCGGGGCAAATCCGGTCATGTCCGACAACAGCATGCAATGCGCCAGCACCAGCCGGATCAGTACCGCTTTCTGCTCGCCCGTCGACGCGTCGGCGGCGGAGATATTCTTCGGCCCGTACACGACCGACAGGTCGGAAAGATGCGGACCGTCCAGCGTGCGGCCGGCGGCTGCGTCTCTGGCGCGGTTGTCGCGCAAGACGATTCGATAGCGGTCTTCGATCTCGGTCGCCGGGTAGCGAAGCAACATGTCTTCCATCCATCCGGAGAGAGAGACTTCGGCGAAAGGGAAGACGGCGTCGACCGATCTGCTGACGGCGAGGCTGGCCTGCAGTCGCCTTACCGTTTCGGCGCGCATGGCCGCGACCGCGACGGCCAGTTCGGCGGTCTCGTGTTCCACCGCATCGAGCCAGTGCGGGTCGGGGCGCGAATTTTCCAGCAACCTGTTGCGCGAACGCAGCGAGCGCTCGAGCGCGGAAACGCGGCTGCGGTGTTCGGCATCGACCGCGGCGACCAGCCGGTCGAGAAACCGCCGGCGCTCGGAAGCCGGACCCGCGAACAGGCCGTCCATCGCCGGCGTCAGCCAGATCATGCGCAGATGGTCGGCAAAGACAGCCGCGGAGGAAACGGGTTCGCGATCGACGCGGCACAGGCGGGACGGGGTCATATCGGGAGCGGCCGGCGCTTCGATCCCGGTGCCCAGCGTGGCAAGGCCGAGCGCGCCCTCGATCTCCGCGGACACCGCCCACGACCCGTCGCCTTCGGCGAAGGCGACTTCCTCGAGCGTCGCGCGCCGCAATCCGCGGCCGGGGGCCAGGAACGAGATCGCTTCGAGCAGATTCGTCTTACCCGCTCCGTTTGCACCGGTCAGCACCACCAGATCGCGGGCAATCGCGACGGCGGCGGTGCGATAGCTGCGAAAGTTGCCGACCGAAAGGCGGAGCACGCGGGCGGGCGTCATGGCGATCCCCCTGCGCGGCAGAGGGGCTGTCTCACACCCGCATCGGCATGAGAACGTAAAGCGCGCCTCTGGTGTCCTTGTCCTGGATGAGCGTCGGCGAGCCGGGGTCGGCAAGCTTCAGGATCGCGGTCTCGCCCTCGATCTGCGAGGCGATATCGAGCAGGTAGCGCGAGTTAAAGCCGATATCGAGCGGATCGGAATCGTACTCGACTTCCAGTTCCTCGGTAGCGCTGCCGGAATCGGGATTGGTCACCGACAGGGTCAGCTTGCCGCCGGCAAGCGCCAGCTTGACCGCGCGGCCGCGCTCGCTGGATACAGTGGACACGCGATCCACCGCCGCTTCGAATTCGGCCTTGTCGACCTTCAGCTCCTTGTCGTTGCCGAGCGGGATCACGCGTGCGTAGTCGGGAAACGTGCCGTCGATCAGCTTGGAGGTGAGAACGACATCGCCGATGGTGAAGCGGATTTTCGCCTGCGACAGCTCGACGGAAACCTCCATTTCGCTGTCTTCGATCAGGCGCTGGACCTCGCTCACCGTCTTGCGCGGGACGATTATCCCCGGCATGCCCTTGGCACCGGAGGGGAGCGGAATTTCGAATTGCGCCAGCCGATGGCCGTCGGTCGCGACCGCACGCAGGGTCTCGGATTTTCCGGTCGCTACAGTGTGCAGGTAGATGCCGTTGAGATAATAGCGCGTCTCCTCGGTCGAAATCGCAAACTGCGTCTTGTCGATCATGCGCTTGAGGTCGGCGGCGGCGATCTTGAAGTTGTGCGTCATCTCTCCCGCGTTGAGATCGGGGAAGTCGCTCTCCGGCAGGGTCTGCAGCGTGAATCGCGAACGGCCGGCACGGATCGCCAGAACGGCGCGGTCGCCGGATGCTTCCAGCACGACCTGCGAGCCCTCGGGCAATTTGCGCACGATGTCGTAAATCATGTGCGCCGGCACGGTGGTCGAGCCGCCGGGGGAGACGTCGGCGGCGATGCTCTCGTTCACTTCCAGGTCGAGGTCGGTCGCTTTCAGCCCAAGCCTGGACTTCTCGGCACGGATCAGCACGTTGGCGAGAATGGGAATGGTGTTACGCCGTTCCACCACCCGATGAACATGACCGAGCGACTTCAGGAGCTGCGCCCGTTCCACCGTCACTTTCATCTCGATTTCCCCGCCCGACCTGGTCCGCGCGCAGCGCGCCGGATTGACGACAATCCCGGCCGCACGCCTGGGGCGGCGGGCCGGGACCGGCAAAATTGAACGGTTGGACGCGTTTTCGCAAGTGCGGCGTCGCGCCGGCCATTCACTCCTGCAACTGACGCTTCAGCAGCTCGATTTCATCCGCCAGTGCCGTGTCCGACCCGACCAGGCCCTCGATCTTGCGCACCGCGTGCAGGACGGTGGTGTGGTCGCGCCCGCCGAAGCGACGGCCGATTTCCGGCAGCGATCGCAGCGTCAGCGTCTTGGCCAGATACATCGCGACCTGCCGCGGGCGCACGACATTGGCGGTCCGTCGCGAGGACAGCAGGTCGGACCGGCTCACATTGTATTGCCGGGCCACGACGCGCTGGATGTCCTCGATCTTGACACGCTTCGGTTCCTGCGGGCGGATCAGGTCGCGCACCTCGCGCTCCGCCATTTCCAGCGTGACCGGCTGGCCGGTGAGCTTGCTGTTTGCCAGCAGACGGTTGAGCGCGCCCTCCAGGTCGCGGCCGTTATGCGTGATCGAGCGGGCGATGAAGGCGATGACCGGCTCGGGCACGTCAAATCCCGGGTGGTGCGCTTTCGCCGCATTGATGCGATTTTTGAGGATTTCCAGCCGCAATTCTTCGCCGAGCGGCCCGATCTCGACCACCAATCCGCCGGCCAGCCGGGAGCGTACCCGCTCGTCCAGGGTTTCCATTTCCAGCGGGGGGCGGTCGGCCGCGATGACGACCTGGCGGCCGGCATCGATCAGCGCATTCAGGGTATGGCAGAATTCGGCCTGGATGTTCTTGCCCTGCAGGAATTGCAGGTCGTCGATGACCAGTACGTCGATGCCGCGCAGCGCTTCCTTGAAGGCAAGCGCGGTCTGCGTCTTCAGCGCGGAAACGAAGCCGTACATGAACTTTTCGGCGGTGAGATAAAGCACCTTGCGTTCGCCGCCGGCATTGCCGGACCAGGTCACGGCGTGAAGCAGATGGGTCTTGCCGAGGCCGACCCCGGCATGGATGTAGAGCGGGTTGAACATCACCGGATCGCTGCGCCGCGCCACCGCGACCTGCCTTGCGGCGGCATGCGCAAGCGTGTTGGAGCGCCCGACGACGAAAGTCTCGAAGGTAAAGCGCTGGTCGAGCGGCGAACCGCCGAGCGCATCATGCGCGCTGGCGACCGGCGCGGCAGGGCTGCGAAATTCCTCGCCGTCGAGTTTCATTGGACGGGCTTCGCGCGCGGTCTCGCGCGCATCGGCCTTCGGTCTCATCGCATTGCTGCGCAGGACCGCGGAGCGCACGGTCAGCTCGATGCGCTGCACGGAATTCTCCTCCGCCTGCCAGCAGCTCAGCACGCGGTCGCCGTAATGCGACTGGACCCAGCTTTTCAGAAAGCGGGTCGGGACGGACAGGCGTACGGTATCGTTTTCGACCGCCTCCAGATCCATGCGCGCGAACCAGCTTGAAAAAATATCGTCGCCTACTTCGGCTTTCAGGCGCCCTTTGACGCGCGCCCACTGCTCCTGACTGGTATTTGTCATAATCGGTCGCCTCTTCCCGATATCTGCCCCGTGATCGCGCGGCGGAATGCCGTGCTCCGCGCGCGGTTCGTTCCTGGGCATGCGCCTGCATGTGTTGTGTTTTCGGGCGGAAGGCGGGGTCAGCCGACAATTGTCAAACGGTGCAATTGTCACACGATGCATTTGCCGTACGATGCAGTGTGGTGGCTGTCGCGATCCGCTCGGCAGGCGATGCCGCGCGGATCAGCCGGGGGGCGCTGCGCTGCCGCAATGATCGGTGACGATCCGCGGCTTCGCATAAATGCAGGTACGGTTGAAACGAGCCGGTCCGGCGTTGTGCCGGAGACCGCCGGGGCGGTCGATGCAATCAATTCGCGTGGATTGGTCGGGCGCACATCGCCACGTTTGACCCGTCATCGTCATAAGTCCCCCTCCCACGCGCGCGCAAATGCGCGGTGGTCAATTGCAATTCAGAGTCTGGCGTACCGGGAACCGTTCTTCGCTTGCGCCGACCGACACCACACAGCGTCGCGAAGATCAGTGGCAAACTTTACGCTAACTCAGGTCTTGCTCAGGTCTTGACCGAGGATTCGTCGAAACTGAGGATTGAACAGACATGCCGCCCCGTTCTCATCTTCGATGAGTTCGCAGAAAGACCGTTAAACTGAAAGTGCTTCCGCTGACGCGGAGGCAGATCGAAAATACACGCCTTCGATCACCCTGCAACGAATTTCGTTCGCCGCTGATGCATGCGCGGCGATTGTGGCCGCAAGGTCACGCCAAGTCGCTCCAAGTTGTCATCTCAACGTCTTGAATCGGCGTAGGCTTTTTTCCGCGAAAGGGCGCGCGGCGCTGCGGCCGCCAGCGCGAGAAAACCCTACAAATGCTGCATTTTATAGCGGTGTCATAGGGCGGTTTTGCAGGCCCCAGATTTGCTTTTGGCTTAAGGCTTTATGGCGGCGTCAATTTTTCTGAGCGAATTTGCGGGTAACCCGCGCCCGGAAAGGCGCGCCAGCACGGGGAAAGTGCCGGATGCGCACGCCGGATATTGTCCCCGGGTTGCGAACCGGCGTTCGCTGCAACATTGCGGGTAGGTTCGCCGCGTCCGGCAGCAAAAAGGCCCGGCATATAGCCGGGCCGTAAACGCAATGCAGCCGAACGGGCCGATTATTTGCCCAGCTTCGCCACCTGGCGGGACAGCCGCGAAATTTTGCGGCTCGCGGTGCGCTTGTGCAGGACACCTTTCTGCGCCGCTCGCATGATTTTCGGCTCGGCAGCCTTCAGCGCCTCCAGCGCCGACTTGCTGTCGCCGCTCGCGATCGCTTCCTCGACCTTGCGCACGTTGCTGCGCATGACCGAACGGCGTGCCTTGTTGACCTGTGTCCGGCGCGCGATCACCCGCGCGGCCTTCCTGGCGGATTTGGTGTTGGCCATACGACGTTCCTGAATGGAAAAGCGGCGGAAGCTCCGCCGCCACAAACATGGCGGCAGCTTATAGTGGCGGCACGCCGGGGCGTCAACGCCGGATCGAGAAGGGCCGGCCGCCGTCAGGCCACGCGTCTGGCGCGCACGGCGTCGTAACCGGCGATCGCGGCCGCCCGGTCGGCAGCCGCACAGGCAGCAAGCGGCGGCTTGACCCGCGCCAGTTCCGGATCGTCGTGGATATGGGCGAGCAGTGCCTTGATCCCGGGGACCAGCGGCTTGCCGTCGAACAGGCCGCGGATCGCGACCGCCCGTTCCAGCGCCTCCTTGTCGCCGCCCTGCCAGGCGCGGCTGCAAAGGTCGGCGTTGCAGTTGGCGGTGGCGGAAATGCAGCCGGCGAAAATGCCCGTGCGGGCCTCCATCAGGCATGCTTCGGTCGAGGGAAAGACGGCAAATCCGGGTACGGCCCGGGCCGCCTCGCGCGCAAACGGCATGTCGCCCGAGGAATCCTTCAGCCCGGCAATGCGCGGGCCGAATGTGTCGACCAGTCTGCGGATCAGTTGCACGTGCCAGGGCAGGCCGGAGAGCGCGGGGAAGTGGTAGAGATAGATCGGGATCGGCCGGCTTGCGGTTGCCTCGACGATGGCCTGCACATAGGCGGCAAGGCCGTCGTCGGGAACGCCCTTGTAGTAGAAGGGCGGCAGCACCAGCGCGCCGGCGAATCCGAGTTCGGCCGCGTGCACGGTCAGCGCGACGGCGTCGGCAACCGCCGCCGCACCGGTACCGACCATCAGCCGCTGCATCGGCAGCCCCGCTTCGCGATAGGCGCTCATCAGCGACTTGCGTTCGGCAAGCGAAAACGAGGTCGCCTCGCCGGTCGTGCCGAGTACGTTGAGGCCGTCGCAGCCGTTGGCGAGAAGGTGCCGCGCCAGTGCGAGCGAGCGCTCGCGGTCGGGGGCACCGTCCGCTGCGACGGCGGTTGCGACGGCGGCGATCACGCCGCCCATTCTCTTGTCGGTCATGTGTATGATCCCTGCATGCGGCGAATTGATTACCGGCTTTCGTGCCTGCCGTCACCGGTGCGGCAAACTCCTGGCGTTTCGACGCGCCGCCCGCGTCGCCTAGCCGCTCACGTTGAACGCCGCCAGCGCGGCCATGTTGACAAGATGCGTGTCCTTGGCGCCGAGCTGCACGATCTGCACCGAGCGGTCGAGCCCGACCAGGATCGGACCGATCACCGTTGCGCCGCCCAGTTCCTGCAGCATTTTCGTCGAGATCGATGCGGAATGGAACGCCGGCATGATCAGCACATTCGCCGGACCTTGCAGACGGCAAAACGGGTAGGCCGCCGCCGAGTCCGGGTTGAGCGCAACGTCCGCCGCCATTTCGCCGTCATATTCGAAATCGACCTGACGCCGGTCGAGAATGCGCACCGCCTCCTGCACGCGCGCGGCGCGTTCGCCGGGCGGATGACCGAAGGTGGAGAATGCAAGCATCGCCAGCCGGGGCTCGTAGCCTAGCCGCCGCGCCGTGCGTGCGGCTTCCACCGCGATGTCGGCCAGATCCTCGGCTTCGGGCATTTCGGTGACAGCGGTGTCCGCGACCAGCACAGTGCGTCCGCGCGCAAGCACCAGCGACAGGCCCATCACGCGATGTCCCGGCTTGGCGTCGATGACATGGCGCACGTCGTCGAGCGCGACGGAAAAATTCCGCGTCACGCCGGTAATCATCGCATCGGCGTCGCCGAGTGCGACCATGCAGGCCGCGAAGTGATTGCGATCCTGGTTGACCAGACGCTGGCAATCGCGGAACAGATATCCCTTGCGCTGCAGCCGCTCGTACAGGTAGGCCGCATAATCCGCATTGCGGTGCGACAGCCTGGCATTGACGATCTCGATGCCGCCGCCAAGCTCGATCCCCAGATTGCGTGCGCTCTCCCGCACGCGATCCTCGCGTCCGCACAGCAGCGCCGTTCCGAGCCGCTCATGCACAAAGCTGGCGGCAGCGCGGATCACCTGCTCCTCTTCCCCTTCCGCGAATACGACGCGCTTGGGCGCGCGCCGCAGCCGCTCGAAAATGCGCGCCAGCACGCCGGCGACCGGATCGCGCCGCGTGCGCAATTGCTGGCGATAGGCATCCATGTCGACGATCGGCTTGCGCGCCACACCGGTGTCCATCGCCGCCCTGGCCACGGCCGGGGGCACGAACGAGATGAGCCTGGGATCGAACGGCACCGGGATGATGTAGTCCGGACCGAATTTGGGACGTGCGCCATAGGCCGCCGCCACTTCGTCGGGCACATCCTCGCGGGCAAGCTCCGCCAGCGCCCGCGCCGCGGCGATCTTCATTTCCATGTTGATGGTGGTCGCACGCACGTCGAGCGCGCCGCGAAAAATGTAAGGGAAGCCGAGAACGTTGTTGATCTGGTTCGGATAGTCGGAGCGCCCGGTCGCCATGATCGCGTCGTTTCGCACTTCGGCGACTTCCTCGACGGTGATTTCCGGATCGGGATTGGCCATGGCGAAGATGATCGGCTTGTCGGCCATCGAGCGGACCATGTCCGCGGTTACCGCGCCCTTGGCCGACAGGCCGAAGAACACGTCCGCGCCCTCGATCGCCTCGGCCAGCGTGCGCGCCCGCGTATCGACCGCATGCGCGGATTTCCACTGGTTCATGCCCTCGCTGCGGCCCCGAAAGATGACACCCTTGGTATCGCAGAGGATCAGGTTTTCCGGCGTGAAGCCGGTCGCCTTGAGAAGTTCAAGGCAGGCGATACCGGCGGCGCCGGCGCCGTTGCAGACCAGCCTGACGTCCTTCATGTCGCGTCCGGTCAGATCCAGCGCGTTCATCAGCCCCGCGGCGGCGATGATCGCAGTGCCGTGCTGGTCGTCGTGAAAAACCGGAATGTCGAGCAATTCGCGCAGCCGCTGCTCGATGACAAAGCATTCCGGTGCCTTGATGTCCTCGAGATTGATGCCACCCCAACCCTTGCCGAGCAGTCTGACGCAGTCGACGAATTCGTCGGCATCCTCGGTGGCGACTTCCAGGTCGATGGAATCGATGTCGGCGAAGCGCTTGAACAGCACCGCCTTGCCTTCCATCACCGGCTTGGCGGCGATGGCTCCGCGGTTCCCGAGCCCGAGAATCGCAGTGCCATTGGTGATGACGGCAACGAAATTGCCCTTGGTGGTGTAGTCGAAAGCGCGGTTTTCGTCTTCGGCGATGGCCAGCACGGGCACGGCCACGCCGGGCGAATAGGCCAGCGACAAATCGCGCTGCGTCGCCATCGGCTTGGTAGCGACGACTTCGAGCTTGCCCGGACGCCCCTCGGAGTGAAAAAGCAGCGCTTCCTGGTCGGTGAAAGTGGGCCGCCCCGAGCGGCCTCCGGATTTGGCGGGCATTTCAACTCCTTACAGGCGGCACACCCGCCGTAGTGAAAACTAGACGAACGGGGCGCCGCTGCTCAAGTGACCCGCCGGCATGCCGCAGCGCCGCCCGCAGGCGATTCCGGCCCCGATGTGCGGGCGATTGAACCGATCGGGCGAGTTGAACCACTTCAGCGGGAAGAGTAATTCGGGGGGACCGGGCGCTCCCTCATTTGGAAGGCCTCCAAGAATGATCCGCTTCCTGTTTCGCTTTGTCGGTCTCTGGATTCTCGCCGCAGCATTCATTTTCCTGATCTATGACGGCACCAAGACGATTGCCGACCGGACCAGCTTCTTCGTCACCCGCACGGGCGAAGTCTGGGCCGCCATTCATCAGTCCAGCCTGACGGCGCTGCGGCCGATGCTCGAGCGCCAGGCAGTCTGGCTGTGGGATCCCGTTGCGGATACGATCCTGCGGCAGCCGGCCTGGCTGGTGCTGGGCGTGATCGGGGTTTTGCTGATCCTGATCGGCCGCAAGAAGAAGCCACTGATCGGCTACAGCCGCCAATGAGCCGCCGCCTGCGCTGCGCCCCCTATTGCAGAGCCTGAATGCCGGCACGCGCGATTTGCGCGTCCTGGGCCGACAGAACGCCGGAAATGCCGATTGCTCCGATGATCTTGCCGTCGGCGACGATCGGCAGCCCGCCTTCCAGCGGCGTAATGTTCCTGAGCGTGGTCAGCCGCCAGCCGGAGCCGCCAGCGGAAATCGCATCCTCCAGCGCCTTGGTGGGCAGCTTGAACGACAATGCGGTCTGCGCCTTGCCCTTGGCCAGATCGAGCGAGCCGAGCTGGGCATTGTCCATCCGGTGCAGCATCACCAGATTGCCGCCGCTATCGATGATGGCGACGTAGACGTTCCAGTTGTTGCGCGCCGCTTCGGCTTCCGCGCCGGCCATAACCTTCTTGGCCATTTCCAGCGTGATGGGAGGTCCATAAGGGGGCGGCGTCTGCTGCGCCCGGGACGGCAGAGCCGCCATCAGGCTGACCAGAATCGCGGCCGCAACCGTCCTCACCGTCATGACTGCTCCTCTCGCCGCGCAACAGGCTGAATCGGATTGCCGATAGCGCAGAATAGGGGCCGGGGCCAGCCCCGCAAGCGCGGCATCGCTCGCGCTGCCGTGAACGGCGCGGGCGGGCCCGTTATCCGAGACGTGATCGGACAGGCCAATGCATGCGGCCATTTCCCGCACTATATTGCAGCCATAACCGGGAGGCGCCGCATGTTCCTGTTCAAGAAAAAGCCGATGTCCATTCCCGACCGGTCGGATGCGTTGCCCGGCCGCGCCATGGCCATCCCCACCGCAGAGCGTCATTTCGTCAATCGCCGTCCGTTGAAGGGGCCTTATCCGGAAGGCGTCGAGAGGGCGATGTTCGGCATGGGCTGTTTCTGGGGCGCGGAACGCAAGTTCTGGCAACTCGGCGATGGCGTGCATGTGACCGCGGTGGGCTATGCCGCGGGCCTGACGCCCAATCCCACCTACCAGGAGGTCTGCAGCGGCCGCACCGGGCATAACGAGGTGGTGCTGGTGGTCTACCATCCCGAGCGGATTTCCTACCAGGATCTGCTCAAGACATTCTGGGAAAATCACGACCCGACGCAGGGCATGCGCCAGGGCAACGATGTGGGCACGCAATACCGTTCCGGCATCTACGTATTCAGTGCCGCGCAGCGCAAAGCCGCCGAGGCAAGCAAGGCCGTTTACGAAAAAGCGCTCGCGGGCCGCAATTTCGGTCCGGTGACGACCGAAATCCTCGACGCGCCGGAATTCTATTTCGCCGAGGATTACCACCAGCAATATCTGGCCAGGAATCCCATGGGCTATTGCGGCCTCGGCGGCACCGGCGTGGCCTGCGTGATCGGCACCGGCGTTGCCGCCGCGCATTGATTGCCTGGCCGTTTTTCGACCGGCACCGGACATCGAATCTAAGCGCGATCTTCCGGCGAAGCAGGCCTGCTTCGCCGGAACCTCGCTATGCGCGGCACGGCATTCCGGGCTATTCGCTTTCCGCTGGTGCGTATACGGGCGGGGAGGCCGGGATGACAATCGAGCGGATGTTGGAGCGGGTCTTGTTCGGCAGCCGTTGGCTGCTGGCGCCGTTCTATGTCGGACTGATGTTTGCGCTTGTTCTTCTGCTCTATCACTTCATTGTTGAATTTGTTCATTTTGCCGCAGTTATCCCGAACGCCGCCGAGCGCGAAGTCATTCTAGGCGTTCTCAGCCTGATCGATTTGTCATTCACCGCCAATTTGATCCTGATCGTGATTTTCTCCGGCTACGAAAATTTTGTGTCGAAGATCGACGTGCGCGATCAGGATCGTCCGGACTGGATGGCGAAGGTCGATTTCGGCGGCTTGAAGCAGAAGCTGATGACCTCGATTGTCGCAATCTCCGCAGTCGAGGTGCTGAAGGGTTTCATGAATATCGAAAAATACGACACCACCCGGCTCGGCTGGCTGGTCGGCATTCACGGCGTGTTTCTCGGATCGCTGCTGGTGGTGGTGATCGCCGATCGCATCAGTGCCTCCGTGAAAGAGGTCAAGCCGAAGCCAGCGCGCGGCAAATAAGGCGGGCGCGACCTGGAAAGCCTTTGTTAACCATAGCGGGCGTTAATCGGGCTTAACGTTCCCGGGCCCGGATTTCGCATGCCGCCACGCCGATCCTGCCGTGCATCGCTGCGTCTGGCGACGGTATGCGTCCTTGTGGCGTTCGCCGCGACCGGCTGCGCGCGCCGGCAGGTGCTTATGCCGGCCTATGCCGCCGCCCCGGCCCAGGGCGGGGTCTATGTTCCGGCCAATGCGGTTGCCGCGCCCGCGGCCTATGAGCAGGCCTACCTGCTCGATTCCGGCGACAAACTGCGCGTTGCCGTATTCGGCCAGGAAGGCGTCACCAACATCTATGCCGTCGACACCGCCGGCAACGTGAATGTCGCGCTGATCGGCGCGGTGCGCGCGCGCGGACTGACTACGCAGATGCTTGCGGCGGAAATCACCGCGCGCCTGCGCGCCGGCTACATGCGCGATCCGCACGTGGCGGTCGAAGTGGAGACCTATCGTCCCTTCTTCATCCTCGGCGAAGTGAATGCGCCGGGCCAGTATCCGTACCAGCCCAACATGACGGTCGAGACCGCGATTGCCATTTCCGGCGGCTATTCGCCGCGCGCCGACAAGCGCAGCGCCGAACTGACGCGCAGCTATGGCGGGCAGATCGTGCGCCAGCGTGTTCCCGGCGGTTATCCGCTGCGCCCCGGCGACACGGTCAACGTGCCCGAACGCTGGTTCTGATCATCGTCTCAGGTTCGCCGCAAGGAATGCGAGCGTGCGCTGCCATGCCTCGGTCGCGCTTTGCTGATGGAAGCTGCCGCGCTCGTCGCAATAGAAGCCGTGGCCGGCGGGGTAGGTGAAGATTTCCGCTTGCGGCTGCCTGCTGCGGATAGCGTCCACGTCCTTCATCGGAATGTGATCGTCCTTTTCGCCGAAATGCATCTGCACCGGGCATTTCGCTTTCTCGTCGGCGAAGCGGACGATCTGGCCGCCATAGAAGGCGATCGCGGCGGAAATGCCCGGCAGCCGCGTGGCGGCGAGGAAGGCGACGCTGCCGCCCATGCAGAATCCGACCACGCCCACCGGTCCGGCGGTCCGCAAATCATCGGCGGCGGCCGCGACATCGCGCAACATGGCGTCCCAGTCGATATTGCCGAGATGCTTGCGGGCATTGGCGACTTCCTCGGGAGAATAGCCGGATTCGAAGTCGCGCACGAAACGGTCGAACAGCGCCGGCGCCGTCGCGACATAGCCCGCCGCCGCGAGGCGGTCGCAGACATGGCGCATGTGCCGATTGACCCCGAAAATCTCCTGCGCAACGACGATGCCGCCCTTCGGGGTGCCTTCGGGTTCGGCGCGGTAGCCGCCGAGCTGGTGGTTGTCGGATGCGGTAAGTCTGACGTGCTGGCCCAAGGTGCTCTCCCTTCATGGCGGCTGCGGTGGCGGGGCGCGCCCGCCACTGTAGAGCCGGCTTTCGTCAGGCGCTAGCGCGCCTTTCATAATGCTTTGTAAATACTAAAGTTTTCAGGCCGCTTGGCGAATCTGAACCACCCCCGGGGGCTGTTCGACAAACGGGTAACAAGCAAACCCGAGGAGATCGCCATGACCCGTTTCACCCGTACCTGCATGCTGGCGCTGACCGCCGCCGTCGCATTCGGCATCGCCGGTTTTGCCTCCACCGAAGCCTCCGCGCATCACTGGGGCAAGCCGCACTGGGGCAAGCCCTGGCACAAGCCGCACTGGCACAAGCCCTATTATCCGCATCACGGCCACTGGCGCCGGCCCATCTATGTCGTCGCGCCTGTCGCGGCCGCGCCGGCCTACCGTCCGGCCCGTCCCGTGCAGCAGGCCCAGCCCGCGATGACCAATCCGAGCGCCTGCCTGACCAAGGAATACAGCCCCGACGGATATGTCGTGTTCAAGGACCGCTGCACCAACGAGATGGCCGTCGCGCAGGTGCCCGGCGTGCAACAGCAGAGCGGCGCCAACCCGCAGAATTTCGCCGGCGGCAATTTCCAGCAGCCGCAGGCTCCGCTCCCCCAGAGCGAGCCGGCTCCGCAGAACCAGCCGAAGTAAGCGCGGCGAATGCCTTCAGGAAAACCCCGGCCCGGCCGGGGTTTTTCGTCATTGCGATGCGATCAGGCCGAAAGCTTCCGCGAGCAGAGCGTAGCTGTGCTTCCGCGCCTGATGATCGAACATCATGCTTGTGATCATGAGCTCGTCCGCCTGCGTCGCGTCGATCAGCGGCGCAAGCCTGTCCGCGATCGTCGTCGGCGATCCGACAAACAGGCGGGCGCGATTGTGTTTCATGCGCTCGCGGTCGACCGGGCTATAGTCGAATGCGCGCGCCGTCTCGGGGCTTTCCAGCGGCAGATAGCGGCCTTGCGCACGGCGGACGAAGTTCAGGTCGACGGTGGCCGCGAGACGTTCGGCCTCGGCATCGGTGTCGGCGCAGACCGCGGCCACGGCAAGGATCGCATGTGGCGAGGCAGCAAGCTGCGAGGGGCGGAACGCGGAGCGATAGAGCCGCATCGCATCGGCCGCGTCGTGGTTTGCGAAGTGATGCGCGAAGGAGAAGCCGCTGCCGATCGAGCCTGCCAGCCTTGCGCTGTAATCGCTCGATCCGAGCAGGAAAATCGGCGGCAAAGGAGCGTCCGCCGGCATGGCATGCACGCCGGAGAATGGATGCGTCGGCGGGTAGCCGCGGCTTCCGATCAGCAGCAATTCCTGCAGTCGTTCGAGAAAGTCGTCGTCTTCGGCGACGTCCTGCCGTCGCCGTAAGGCATAGGCGGTGACCGGGTCGGTCCCGGGCGCGCGTCCGAGGCCGAGATCGATGCGTCCCGGATACAGCGCCTCCAGAACCTTGAAGCGCTCGGCGACGGCGAGCGGGGCGTGATTGGGCAGCATGACGCCGCCCGAACCGACGCGCATGCGCGTTGTGAGTGCGGCGATCTGCCCGATCATGATCTCGGGCGCGGAACTCGCGATATTCGCCAGATTGTGATGCTCGGCAACCCAATAGCGGCGATAGCCGAGCGCATCGGCGTGGCGCGCAAGGTCGAGCGTGTTACGCAAGGCCTGCGAGCCCGGCGTTGCAGTCGTCACCGGCGAAAGGTCGAGAACCGACAGCGGCGGCATCGTCATCCTCGGGCGCAAAGCACTGGTCCGGGGATGTAGCACGGACGCGCAGGGCGCAGAAAACCCCGGCCGGCGCTGCGAGGGTTGCGATCAGTTTGCGATCGGAATGGGCGGGAATTGGGTGACGGTGTTGTCGATAACGGGCCCCGGTTCGGCCGCGGGACGACGCACGCTGCGCCGCACCGGGCGCGCCGGCGCCGGCTTTGCCTCCGTTGTCGCATCGGCTCGTCCGATACTGCCGGTCGTCTCGGGCAGGTCGTTGGCGGCGCGGTCCACGGCCATGCGCGGCAGGACCGGCTCCGGCGTGGCGGCGCCATGGGTGTCAGGCGCGGCCGTCTGCGTAGCCAGTTCCGGCGTTCCCTCGGCGGGCGCAGATTTGGGAACGACGGACGTTTGCGCGGATTCGGATCGCGCTTCCCCGGCTGCCGGGGCCCGCTGCCGTTCGTCAGCGGTGCCGGCGCTGTCTTGCGTTACCGGCACGCGATCTGAATCCTTGGCCGACGTTTCAAATTCGGGACCGGGCTGAAGCGATGCGTTTTCCGGCCGCGGCACGTTGACGAGGGCAAGTTGCCGGTCCGGCCAGTCGATGGCGGGCGACTGCGCTGCGTGCGCATCATGCTGTATCGCGAACGAAGCCGACGACAGCGCTTCGCCGGCATCGCGCGCGTTGTCCTGCAGCAGCGCAAGTTCGTGCAAGGACGCGCCGCGTGGAAGTTCGCGCGTCGGCCAGCTTGCGGAAATTCGCATGCTCGGTGTCTGTTCGTCGGTGCTGCGGCCTTCCGCCAGCGCGTTCAACGGCTCCTGCGTAATGCGGATCGACGCATAGAGTCCGGCGGCTGCCGACAGAACGAACGTCGCAATCGTAGCGGGGATCAAGATCCGCAAATCGGGAAGCATCGTTCCGAATCCCGCGAGGCTCGCCCGGGCGGGGCGCCGCACGCCACGACAGACAGTCAGGATTGTGAACGGTGCCGGCACCGCCATGCCGCAGCGATGCGCTCGCGCGGGCCCGCATCCGCCCATCCTGGCAGCAATGTTGCTGATTCGGGCGGCAGGGTCACGCGTGAAGCCGCGCGAGATGCGGCAATCTCAGCGTGTGACGGGTACGGCCGAACTGGAGATCGACGGCGGCGGCCCCCCCGGCCGCACCACGACGCGGGTACCGACCTTGACCCGGCTGTACAAGTCCTCGACGTCTTCGTTCAGCATCCGGATACAGCCGGACGACACGAACTGGCCGATGGTCGAGGGCTGGTTGGTGCCGTGAATACGGTAGATCGTCCTGCCCAGATACAGCGCGCGTGCGCCGAGCGGGTTGCCCGGACCGCCGGCCATGAAGCGGGGAAGATATGGCTGCCGCTCGATCATTTCCGCCGGCGGATGCCAGTCGGGCCATTCCGCCAGCTTTGTGATCTTTTCGGTGCCGGACCAGGTGAATCCCTCGCGGCCGACGCCGATGCCGTAGCGGACCGCCGTTCCGTCGCCGAGTACGTAATACAGGTACGTGCTCGGCGTATCGACGATGATGGTGCCGGCCGGTTCCTTGGTGACAAAGGGGACGACCTGCCGCTTGAATTGCGGCGGCAATTCCTTCGGCTCACCGACTTCGGGCTGATCCTCGGGCGGCAATGCAGCGACCGTATTCGGCCTTGGAGCGGCCGGCGCGGTCGCGGCCGCCGGCGGCTGCGCGCCGGGAAACGGAACGATCGCGGGCGGGAGCGGCGAGGATTGGACCGCGCCGGGCTGCAGCGACGTCGGCGCGTCCGGCGCCCGGTCGCCGATATGGCCGTAGGGTCCGCGCGGTGTCCCATAATTCGGCGCCTGATACGCGCCGCTCGGAGCTGCGGCGTAAGGCTCCGCCGGCTGCCGGCGTGAGTCCGGCTGCGCCGGAATTCGCGGGTCGTAGCCGGAGGCGCTGTCCCGCTCGGACCGCGGGTCATAAGGGTAGGGCGCACCCTGCTGGTAGGGCGCGCGGGCATTGGGCGTCCGCCCCGGCCGGCGCCGCGTATCCACGTCATCGTCCGGATCGATCGTCATCACGCCGTCCTGGTCCGGCACGCCGCGATAACCTCCCGACGGATAGGAGAAGGTCGGCGGCAGGAACTGCGCCATGACCGGACCGGAAACGACCGTCAGGCCGGTCGTCAGAACGGCAAGTACAATGGGACGAACAGACATGAATGCGGCCCGCATGAGAGGAAACCCGGCATTTCCATATTGCATGCCCGCGAGTTTAGGCAGGATGAAGGCGCGCACCTGCCGGCGCAGGGTTTGTCTGCCGCCGGATTCCGAATGGCGGCAGATTCGCACGGATTGCCGAGGTGCCGCAAGACCGGCCGGTTCCATCGGCACGGTGGGCGCCGGGACGCCGTCAGGCCATCGATGTTCGGAATTGTCCCGCACAGGTTGGAGACGATGCGCCGTTTGATCGCAGCAGGCACCGCCCTTGCCGTTTTCGTCCTTGCCGGAACCGCTATCGGGTTGTCCGGCCTCGGACGGGCAGTGCTCGATCTGACCGCCCCGGACCGGGACTATGCCTGGCTGTCGCACACGCTCGCCGCGTGCGAGGAGGATGCCGTAACGCGCCCGGCATCGCTCAATTTTCTGATCGTGCCGCTGGAGCGCGCGAAGAACTACAGCGCCGAATGGAACGCGAAGGCGATGGCGCAATCGGGACATGTCCTGCTGTTCGGTTCGCAGGACGCGCTCGCGGCTTTGCGTGCAGGCGCCGTGCGCATCGCCTCCAGGCGCTATGTCCTGCATACGATCGACGTCGCAAACGAAACGACCCGGCGCTGGGAATCGGTCGTCGGCGTGGCGCGGCTGACGACCGACGAAATTCAGTCCGACGGTCCTTTCCGCATCGGGTTCCAGATCGCGCCCGACGATACCGATAGGGACTGGAGCACGATAACCGTCCGGGGGCGCGGCACATGCCACTGGGCGTTTGCGCTGCTCGGCGAGTAGGTCGCCGGCAATCCGGTCCGGCGCGGCGAAAATCGTGGAAGACGATTATGGCGGGGCGTGTGACAGCGGACCGCCGCCGGGGGCCTGTTCATGGCGTGCCGTCGTGCTTAGATTGGCTGCAACATGGATCGGGTGCAAAGGGCGTATCGCGATGACATCTGAGAGTGACTGGAAGGTGGCGGAATCGGTGCAGCCGAAGGTGGAGGATTATGCATTCGATATGAATGCCGTACTTTCGGCGATGGTCGGATTGCGCGCCACCGTTCCGGCGGATGCCTTCACCGCGCAGACCCTGGGCACCGAGCGCGCCGGTAACGGTGTGCTGATCGGCAAGGGCCTCGTGCTGACCATCGGTTATCTGATCACCGAGGCGGATCGCATCTGGGTGACCCTGCATGACGACCGCATCGTCGAGGGGCACGCTCTTGCCTACGATTACGACACCGGCTTCGGACTGGTGCAGCTTCTGGCGCGGGTCGATCTTCCGATCGTGCCGATCGGGCAGTCGAAACTCATCAAGCTTGGCGACCCGGTGATCGTCGCCGGCGCCGGCGGGCGGCAATGCTCGGTGGCAGCGCAGGTGGTCGGCAAACAGGAATTCGCCGGCTATTGGGAATACCTGCTGGACGAGGCGATCTTCACCGAGCCTGCACATCCGAACTGGGGCGGCACGGCGATGATCGGGGCAAAGGGCGAACTGCTCGGCATCGGTTCGCTGCAGCTCGAACAGGGCCGCGGCAAGGGCCACGTCAACATGGCGGTGCCGATCGATCTGCTGCCGCCCGTGCTCGACGACATGATGCGGTTCGGGCGCTCCGGCAAACCGCCGCGCCCGTGGCTCGGCGTATTCTCCACCGAGGTCGAAGACAAGGTGGTGGTGGTCGGCACCGCCGAGCGCGGCCCCGCACATCGCGCCGATCTGCAAACGGGCGACATCGTGCTTGCGGTCGAGGACCGCGAAGTGAGCACGCTGGCCGAATTCTACCGGGCGATGTGGTCGCTGGGAAAATCCGGCGTCGAGGTGCCGCTCACCATCTATCGCGACGGCGATACCTTCGACGTCGCAATCAACTCGACCGACCGGCAAAAGCTCTTGAAGACACCGCGCATGCACTGAGCGCTGCGGCCCGCGCCATTGTGCGGCAGGAAAGCTGGCGCACCCGGCACGATTCGAACGTGCGACCTTTGCCTTCGGAGGGCAACGCTCTATCCAGCTGAGCTACGGGTGCAGTACGACTGCATATAGCCGATGTGACGGCGCGGCCGCAATCCGCTCGCGACCATGCGGCGTCGGACGGGCCTTCCTGCACATGTCCCTCCGGTGCGCCGCGACAAGCAAGACGCTTCAACCCCGGCTTCTGCGCCCGGGAGCGGACGGACGGCCTGTCGAAAGCTCACATCGGGCGCGTCAGCACGATAAAGTCGGTTCCCTTGCCGGTTTCCCAGCCCAGCCCGGCATCGGCGACGATCAGCGATGCGCCAGGCCCGATCAGCGCCTCGATACGTTCGATCGCGTCGCGCGGAATGTCGATGCGCTCGAGCACGCCAGCCGCGTCGGGCGTCGGCTGCGCCGTGTCTGCGACCGGCGTCGTCTCGCGCACGATCCGCGGCCGGCCTTTCTTGTCGCGGACCGTCCGGCGCTCGATCTTCGGCTTGGGCGCGTCCACCGGCAGCGACACCGCAAGCCATCTGAGCGCGCCGTCGCCGCCGGTCGCGGTAAAGACATGCGTGCCGAACGGCTTGTCGTGATCGCGAATCTCGATCAGCGTCTCGAACAGCGGAACGAAGCCCTGCCGCACGTAAAGCTTGCGCTCCTTGCGGCTGACGAAGACCGAAATCGGCCCGCTCGGTGCGGGGGCTTTCTTCGCGTTCGGATCCTCGTCGACGATGGTCTTGCGGATATCGGCGGTGATGTCGACGATCGGCGGATAATCGGGAAGCGGCGCCAGCGCGGGCATCGCGAATTGCCCGGCATCGGTGGCCGTCGTTTCCGCCTGCGCGGTTCTGATCGCGCTCGCGGGGGAGGCGGCCGCAGCCGTCTCCTGCGGCCTCGCCCTGAACAGCCGCGGATGCGAGAATTCGTAGGGCGCGGCCTCCTCGCGCGTGACGACGACGCGGGCGCCGAGCCGCGTTCGCTTCCACAGCAGGCTGGCGAATTCGCCGGTCAGGCGGATGCAACCGTGCGAAGCCGGCCGGCCCGGGAGCGGCCCCTGATGCAGGGCAATGCCCGACCAGGTGAGCCGCTGCATGAACGGCATCGGCGCCCCGCTGTAGATGTTCGAACGGTGGTGGCGATTCTTCTGGATGATGCTGAACACCCCGGTCGGCGTCGGGTGCGTCGGCACGCCGGTGGAGACATTGGAGCGTGCCGCGAGCACGCCGTCGCTGTAGACGGCAATCCGCTGCGTGCGGATCGACACCATGATGTGAAGCTGGCCGGGCGGTATCTGCGGGGCGGAATCGCGCTGTACGGTCCGTTTGACGTCGGCCTGCGCGCGCGCCGGCTTGCGTTTGGCGGCGGCTTCCGCAACCGGCGCGGCGAGCATCGCCGCAACAAGAACGCAGAGCGCGGCGCCGGCGCGGCGCCGGAATTTCGCACCTCGGTATGGATGTCGACGGTCCACTGGTTCCCCCGCAAAGCGGCGCGCGAGACAATCTACCAGCCGAAACCTGATCAAATGTTATGAAATGCGGGACCGGCCGGCGATGCATTGGTCGCTTGGAACAGGGTAAATGGTTCGATAGTGTGCGCATCGATTGTACAGATTTCCGCCCGCAAACGCGGGCCGTGCCATCCAGGGAGCATGCGATGAGCCGGACGGCTGAGCAGCGAATCGCGAAGTCGGCGACGCCGCTGAAGGATACCGCCTTCAACTGGGACGATCCGCTCGATCTCGAAGGCGAGCTGAGCGAAGAGGAGCGCATGGTGCGCGATACCGCGCGCGGCTATGCGCAGGACCGGCTGATGCCCAAGGTGATCGCCGCCTATCGCGAGGAGACGACCGACCGCGACGTTCTGCCGGAGATGGGCAAGCTCGGGCTGCTCGGTCCGACCGTGCCGGAAGAATATGGCGGCGCGGGTCTGGGTTACGTCGCCTACGGCCTGATCACGCGCGAAATCGAGCGCGTCGATTCCGGCTATCGCTCCACGCTTTCGGTGCAGTCCTCGCTGGTCATGTATCCGATCTTTGCCTACGGCACCGAAGCGCAGCGCCGCAAGTATCTGCCGAAGCTGGCCAGCGGCGAAATGGTGGGCTGTTTCGGCCTGACCGAGCCCGATCACGGTTCCGATCCCGGCTCGATGGCAACGCGCGCGGAAAAGGTCTCCGGCGGCTACAGGCTGACCGGCAGCAAGATGTGGATTTCCAATTCGCCGATTGCCGACATTGCCGTCGTCTGGGCCAAGCTCGACGGGGTAATCCGCGGCTTCGTGGTCGAACGCGGCACCAGAGGATTCGAGACGCCGAAGATCGAAGGCAAGCTGTCGCTGCGCGCCTCCGTCACCGGCGAGATCGTGCTCGACGGCGCCGTCGTCCCCGAAGACAGCCTGCTGCCGAACGTGCAGGGGCTCGCCGGTCCGTTCGGCTGCCTGAACAATGCGCGCTACGGCATCGCCTGGGGCGCGATGGGCGCCGCCGAATTTTGCTGGCATGCGGCGCGCCAATACACGCTCGACCGCAAGCAGTTTGGACGGCCGCTCGCCGCCAACCAGCTGATCCAGAAAAAGCTCGCCGACATGCAGACCGAAATCGCGCTTGGCCTGCACGGTGCGCTGCGACTCGGCCGGCTGCTTGAGGCCGGGAAGGCCGCGCCGCCTGCGATCTCGCTGCTCAAGCGCAACAATTGCGGCAAAGCGCTCGATATTGCGCGCATGTCCCGCGACATGCATGGCGGCAACGGCATCGCCGACGAATTTCATGTCATGCGCGTGTTGTGCAATCTCGAAACGGTCAACACCTACGAGGGTACGCACGATATCCACGCGCTGATTCTCGGCCGCGCGCAGACCGGCATCCAGGCCTTCTTCTGATCGCCGCGCGCCGGCTTTGCCGTCGATACCGGCCGCGCGGCGCCGGGTCTAGCCTATCGGCCGCGTTCGGTCCGGGCGCACAGTTCGGCGATCCGCTTCACCATGGCGCTGTGCGGGTCGCTCAGCGGATCGACAGCGGTGAAATGGTTCGCCCCGGGCAGCGCCTCGAAGCGGACTTCGGCCTCGCTCTGCCGCCAGGCGTCGACGATGATCTTCGCCTGGCGGATGAACTCGCCCGATTCCGCGCCGCCGACGACCGAATCGAGCACGCGGCCCGGCGCCACCGGCCAGAAGACCGGCGACACGGCGCGCACCTGCGCTTCGTCCAGCCGCAGGTCGGCATTCATCGATACCTTCAGCAGCGGCGAGAGGTCGAACACCCCGGATATCGAATAGGCGCAAGGTACAAGATCGGCCGGCGCCTGCGGATCGAGCGAGGCCCAGTCGGTCGCCAACATGCAGCCGGCGAGATGGCCGCCGGCGGAGTGGCCATAGACGGTGATGCGCCTGTTGTAACGACGCCAGAGAAACAGGCAGGCGGCGCGCATTTGCTCGATAATGCGGCCCACCGTGACGGCCGGACATAGATCGTAGCCGGCGGCGCCGACGGTGACGCCATGCCCATTCAGCCCGCGCGCGCAATGGCTGAAGCTCGACGGATGCAGCGAGCGCCAGTATCCGCCGTGGATGAAAAGCGCGAGCGGGCCCGAATCCGCTTCCGGCAGGAACAGGTCGACGATCTGTCGTTCGCCGTGTCCGTAGGAGACCCCGAGTTCGGCGCGTCCGGCGGCCGACATTTCCGCACGATAGGCACTCGCATCCTTCTCCCAGCGGGAAAAAATCTGCGGATGCTCGGGCACCCGTGCACGGTTGTTGTATTCGGCCTCGTAGTCGATTGCAGCCATGCCAGTCTCCCGCCGGATTGGTCCGGCGGGAGATTGAAGCATGGCGGCGGCACGGGCAAGCACGGCAGGATCGACAGGCCTGCATCGGCAGGCGCAGCGATTACGTCACGGCACGGTCGAAACGATTGCCGTCGCCCGACGCGAATCTGCGACGCGCACGGGCCGGATTCCGGGCAGGGCGCAGGCGGTGCGGCGGCGAAATCCGGCCTGCCGCTCTTGCGCTTTCGGCCCGTGCCGCTATGTCCGTGCGTCCGGGAGAGATCGCATGAAGATCGACGGCAGGCACACGCGCAGCATCTGGGTCGAAGCCGACGGCTGGTCGGTCGGTATTATCGATCAGACCCTGCTGCCGCACCGGCTTGCGATGCTGCGGCTCGCCAGTCTCGCCGATGCGGCGCATGCGATCGCCTCGATGCAGACGCGCGGCGCACCGCTGATCGGCGCGGTCGCCGCCTACGGCCTGGCGCTGGCGCTGCGCGAGGACGCCTCCGACGAGGCGCTGGAGCGCGCCTGTGCCGGACTGCTGGCGACGCGGCCTACCGCCATCAACCTGAAATGGGCGCTCGACGAGGTCGCCGCCGCGGTGCGCAACCGTCCGCGCGAGGAGCGCGTGGCTGCGGCCTACCGACGCGCCGCCGAAATTTGCGACGAGGATGTCGCCATCAATCGTGCGATCGGCCGCAACGGCCTGCAACTGATCGAAAGGATCGCCGCCGGAAAGAAGCCCGGCGAGCGCGTCAATGTGCTCACCCACTGCAATGCGGGCTGGCTCGCTACGGTCGACTGGGGCACGGCGACGGCGCCGATCTACATGGCGCATGACGGCGGGATTCCGATCCACGTCTATGCCGACGAGACGCGGCCGCGCAACCAGGGCGCTTCGCTGACGGCGTTCGAGCTTGGCCAGCACGGCGTCAGCCACACCGTCATACCCGACAATACCGGCGGACACCTGATGCAGCACGGACTGGTCGACATCGTTATCGTCGGCACCGACCGGGTCACGGCGCAGGGCGACGTCTGCAACAAGATCGGCACCTATCTGAAGGCGCTCGCCGCGCGCGACAATGCCATCCCGTTTTACGTCGCGCTGCCGTCGCCGACGATCGACTTCACGGTGACGGACGGCGTGGCGGAAATCCCGATCGAGGAGCGTGCGGGCGCGGAAGTGTCGCATATCGGCGGGCGCACCGCGGACGGCCGCTTCGAAACCGTGCAGGTCGTGCCGGACGGTTCGCCGGTCGCCAATTTCGGCTTCGACGTGACGCCGGCCCGCCTGGTCACCGGTCTGATCACCGAGCGCGGCGTGATCCGGGCCGATGCAGCGGCGCTGGCGCAGGCCTTTCCCGATCACGCCTCGCTGAAGCGTCAGCCGCGCGACAGCCGATGAGTCCGGGTTCCCTGTCCCGGGCTTGAGAATCGCGCCCGGCATGGCAGAGTGGCGCCATGCAGATCGTTCCGCTGACCAGTCTTCCAGTCGACGGCCGCCAGTCGGAGACGGCTCTGGCGGTTGCGCGCGGGACTGCGCGGCTGCTGCGGTCGCTCGGTTTCTGCTGCGTCAGCGAGTTGCCGCTGCCGTCGGGACGGCGCGCCGACATCGTCGCGCTCGATGCCGCGGGCGAAATCCGGATTGTCGAGATCAAGTCCTCGGTTGCCGATTTCCGCGCCGACCGGAAATGGCCGGACTATCGCATGCATTGCGACCGGCTGTATTTTGCAACCAGCCTTGAGGTTCCCTGCGATGTTTTCCCCGACGACACGGGGCTGATCGTTGCAGACGGCTTTGGCGGACAGATCATGTGCGAGGCGCCCGAGCACAGGCTGGTCGCCGCGACGCGCAAGACCATGATGCTGCGTTTCGCGCAATGCGCCGCGTCGCGGCTGCAGGCGCTTACCGATCCCGCAGGGCCCTACGGCCGGGAATTCTGAAGACGCGTCAACGCGGCGCGCGCTTGGCGAGGATGCGCTGCAGCGTGCGCCGGTGCATGTTGAGCTGGCGCGCCGTTTCCGAAACGTTGCGGCCGCACATCTCGTAGATACGCTGGATGTGCTCCCAGCGCACGCGATCCGCCGACATCGGATGTTCCGGCGGATCCACCGGCCGGCCCTCGACCGAAAGCAGTGCGGATACGACATCGTCGGCGTCGGCGGGCTTGGCCAGATAATCGACGGCGCCCAGCTTGATCGCATTCACCGCGGTGGCGATGTTGCCGTAGCCGGTGAGCACGATACCGCGGGCATCGGGACGGCGCTTCTTCAGCGCCATGATCACATCCAGGCCGTTGCCGTCGCCAAGACGCATATCGACCACCGCAAAGGCCGGCGGCGCCTTCTCCACCTGCTGCAGGCCGTCTGCGACGGTTTCCGAGGCGGTCACTACAAAGCCCCGCGTTTCCATGGCGCGCGCCAGCCGCTGCAGGAAGGACTTGTCGTCCTCGACGATCAGAAGCGAGCGTTCGGCAGGAACGGCAGTGCTTGCATCCATCGGCCTCATCCTCCTTTGCGGTCGTCCGCCACAAGTTAGGCGTTCGCAGCGCTGTCCTCAAGATCATGCGATTGCGGCAGGACTTCGAAATCGGTTCTCGGCCAGCGCACGGTTACGATCGCGCCGCGCTGCGGGAATTGCCGGTTGACAAAGGATAATTTCGCGCCCGAGCGCTCCAGCAGCGTCTTGGCGATGAAGAAGCCGAGCCCCAGTCCGGTATCGTCGCGCGCATACATGCGGCGCCTGCGACGACTTCGCACATAGGGCTCGCCGATGCGCGGCAACACTTCGGGTGCGAAACCGGGCCCGTCGTCGCTGATGACGATCACAATTTCGTCATCGTCCCATTCCGCCATGACCTCGACCCGCGCACCGGCGAAGTCGACCGCGTTCTCCAGAATATTGCCCAGACCGTAGAGGATCGCCGCATTGCGGGTCACCAGCGGCGGCGCGCTGTCGTCGGAGAGAACGATGTCGATCGCAATCCCGAAATCGCGGTGCGGGGCCACCACTTCCTCAAGCAGGGCGGGAAGCGGCAGGCGAATGAACGGCTCCTGCTCCGCCGGCAGCGCGTTCAGCCGCGCCAGAATTTCTCGGCAGCGTTCGGCCTGCTCGCGCAACAGCTTGATGTCGTCGGCATGTTCGGAGGTCGGCGGAATGGCGCGCTCCAGTTCCTTCACCACGACGGAAATGGTCGACAGCGGCGTCCCGAGCGCGTGTGCCGCGGCCGCGGCAATGCCGTCGATCTGAGAGAGATGCTGCTCGCGCGCCAGCACCAGCTCCGTTGCTGCGAGCGCATCGGCCAGCCGGCGCTGCTCCTCCGCGATTTGCCGCGCATAGATGCCGATCACGACAATCGCGAGCAGGTTCGAGAGCCAGATGCCGAGCAGATAGTCCGCCGGGAACAGGGGCCTGTCCACGTCGCGCCATGGCAGGGGATAGTGAAAGAAGACGAGCACCGTCGCGCAGACCATTGCGAAAATGCCAAGCATCGTGGTCATGCGCGGCGGCAAGGCGGTCGCCGACAGCAATACCGGGCCGAGAAAGAAATAGGCGAACGGATTTTCCAGCCCGCCGGTCAGAAACATCATGATCGCAAGCTGCGCGATGTCGAAGGCGAGCAGCCATGCGGTGCGGTCCGGCTCGATGCGCATGTTGTGGCGGAACCGCAGCCGCAGCGCGATATTGAGCCATGCCGACAATGCGATCACCGACAGGCAGGCCCAGATCGGCAGATCGAATTCGAAACCGAAATAGACGACGAGAACCGCGATCGTCTGGCCGATCACCGACAGCCAGCGCAATCGCACCAGAGTATCGAGACGGATATTGCGCCGGGTTGGCGCGAAGCCGCTGGTATCTGTCATGTGTGCGATCCTAGCCGGTCGATCCGCGCAACTGAACCCGCATGCCCGGGACGGTTCGCCGCCGGGTCTTGCGCAGGAGCCGACGAGCCTGCAAATGAGGACGAGCGCAGCCCGGGCCCGTCCGGCCGGCGTCGAACGACCTTCCGGCCCGATTCATGAATTCCGATCCGCCCGCCATTTCCGTCGATCGTCTTGTGAAAGTCTACAAGCAAAGCGTGGCCGTCGACGGCATTACGTTTGCGCTGCCGCGCGGCTCGGTGACGGCGCTGCTGGGCGGGAACGGCGCCGGCAAGACCACCACGATCGCCTCGATCATGGGGCTGGTCATGCCGACTTCGGGCTCGGTGCATGTGCTCGGCGTGGAGATGGCGCGGCATCGGCATCGCGTCCTGCACCGCATGAATTTCGAAAGCCCCTATGTCGACATGCCGATGCGGCTGACGGTAGAGCAGAATCTGCGCGTATTCGGCAAGCTCTACGGTGTCGGAGATCTGGAGCGGCGCATTGGCGAGCTGGCCGGGCAGCTCGACCTGCGCGAGTTCCTCGACCGGCCGACCGGCAAGCTTTCGGCCGGACAGAAAACCCGCGTCTCGCTCGCCAAGTCGCTGATCAACCGTCCCGAAGTGCTGCTGCTCGACGAACCGACTGCCTCGCTCGATCCCGATACCGCCGACTGGGTTCGCGGCCACCTGCAGCGCTATCGCAAGGAACGCGGGGCGACGATTCTGCTCGCGTCGCACAACATGGTGGAGGTCGAACGACTGTGCGAACGCGTCATCATGATGAAGCGCGGCCGAATCGTCGACGACGACACGCCGCAGCGCCTGCTCGACCGCTACGGCCGCGAGACGCTTGAGGAAGTCTTTCTGGATATCGCGCGCGGCCGCCCGCATGCCCGGGAGGCCGCACAATGAGCGAGCGGTCTCCGGATTACGCGGCGCTGTCGGCGCATCGCGTCGGCGCGATGGTGCTGCGCTACTGGTACCTGCTGCGCTCGTCGTGGCCGCGCATACTCGAGCTGATCTACTGGCCGATGGTGCAGATGCTGATGTGGGGCTTTCTGCAGAGCTATGTCGACCAGAACGCCACGTTCTTTGCGCGGGCGGGCGGCACTTTCATCGGCGCGGTGCTGCTCTGGGATATCCTGTTTCGCGGCCAGCTTGGATTTTCCGTCTCGTTCCTGGAGGAGATGTGGGCGCGCAACATGGGCAACCTGATGATGAGTCCGCTGCGGCCGATCGAGTTTGTCGCGGCGCTTATGATCATGAGCCTGGTGCGGCTTGCGATCGGGATGATCCCGGTCTCCATCGTTGCGCTGTGGTTCTTCGACTTTAATCTTTACGGGCTGGGATTTGCGCTCGCCGCCTTCTTCGCCAACCTGATTCTGACGTCATGGGCGGTCGGCATCCTGGTGTCCGGTCTGATCCTGCGCAACGGCATGGGGGCGGAAGGCCTCGCCTGGACCATCATGTTCCTGCTCCTGCCGCTGGCATGCGTGTATTATCCGGTATCGATTCTGCCGGAATGGCTGCAGATCGTTGCGTGGCTGCTGCCGCCGACCTACGTGTTCGAAGGCATGCGCGCGCTGCTGATCGACCGGACGTTTCGCGCCGACCTGATGCTCGCGGCGCTCGCACTGAACGCAGTCTATTTCATGCTTGCCGTTGTGGGGTTCCTGAAGCTGCTCGACAGCGCGCGCCGGCAGGGTTCGCTGATGCAGACCGGCGAATAGGTCATGGCTGCCACCGGGCGGGAACTTCCCGGGTTTATGTTGATTTTGTGACAGGAAACCGTCAGTGTGCGGCGCAACAAGGCCGGGACGACAGACATGCCTATTGGTGAATTTGGCGGAGCGCCGCGCCTGCCGGGCGACGGAAGCCCCGCATTTTCCACCGGACTCTACTGGCTCTATGAGATGAGCCAGGCGGCGCTGCATCCCTCGCGTGCGCTTGCCGACGCCACCCGGCTGTATTTCAGGAGTCCGTTCAATCCGCTTTCGCACACGACATTCGGCAAGTCGGTTGCCGCCGGCATGGAACTGTTCGAGCGTTCCACCCGGCGCTACGGCAAGCCGGAATGGCGTATCGATTCCACGCTGGTCGGCGGCGAGCGCGTGCCCGTTCACATCAGGACGGTTTGGGAGCGGCCGTTCTGCCGGCTGCTGCATTTCGAGCGTCAGTTCGAATACCGGCCGCGCCGGCCGCAGCCGAAGCTTCTGCTGGTCGCGCCGATGTCGGGCCATTACGCGACACTGCTGCGCGGAACGGTGGAAGCCTTTCTGCCCAATCACGATGTCTACATCACCGACTGGGTCGATGCGCGCATGGTTCCACTGGCGGAAGGGCGCTTCGATCTCGACGATTATATCGATTATCTGATCAGCATCCTGCACCGGCTCGGCGGCAATTGCGGCGTGGTCGGGGTCTGCCAGCCCTCCGTGCCGGTACTGGCCGCAGTTGCGCGCATGGAGGCGGAGGACGATCCCTATATTCCGCATTCGATGATCCTGATGGGCGGCCCGATCGACACCCGTATCAATCCGACCGCCGTCAACAAGCTCGCCGAGGAACGCGGCATCGAATGGTTCCGGCGCAACGTCATCACCAAGGTTCCGTTTCCGCATCCAGGCGTCTTGCGCGACGTCTATCCCGGCTTTCTGCAGCTCAACGGCTTTGTCAGCATGAATCTCGATCGCCATCTCGATGCGCATAACGACCTGTTCTTCAATCTGGTCAGGGGCGACGGCGATTCGGCGCAGAAGCATCGCGAATTCTACGACGAGTATCTTGCAGTCATGGACTTGGCCGCCGAGTTCTATCTGCAAACGGTGGAGACCGTGTTCGTGCGTCACGATCTGCCGAAGGGGCAGATGACCCATCGCGGCCGCAAGGTCGACCCGACGGCGATCCGCAATGTCTCGCTGCTGACCATCGAAGGCGAGAAGGACGACATTTCCGGCGTCGGGCAGACCGAAGCCGCGCACATCCTGTGCCCTTCCATTCCGCCGGACCGGAAGGCGCATTATGTGCAGCTCGGCGTCGGCCATTACGGAGTGTTCAACGGCTCCCGTTTCCGCTCCGAGATCGCGCCGCGCATTGCCGATTTCGTACTGACCGGCAGCCTGCGCCAGCCGTCGGGGGCAATGCGGCCGGCGGCGGAATAGGCCGGTCGACACCGGCCGCCGCACGGCGGTATTAGGACATAAGTCCCGAACCGGCCCGGTTCCGTGCGGTTTTTGCCGCAAAATCGGTCTGCGCCACGAAGCCGTCCTCAACCTGTTGAGATTGAAGGAATTTCTGCCGGTGAATCGCACAGCGTAAGGGTGCCGGAGCCGGGGCGATTGCCGCTATAGAATGAAACAAGATTCAATCTTTTAATACGCACTATGTTGTAATTTGCGTTCGGCTCACACCCCATATTTTGTAGGATCGCTTTATTTTGCGCGAGGGGGTCCGGCGCACCCCCGTTGTGGCAATATCGGACGGTTGGAAACCGGATTTCGACCGCGATGACGTTACGCGCCCTGCTTTATCGGCGGCCGACCGAGCCGAAGGCCATCCAGGTGGTCTTCGACAAGTCGATTTATCTGGTCCGGCTGCGCCGGCACCGGCAGGCGCGGCGCTATACGCTGCGCATCCAGGCCGCCACGCGCGAGGTGGTGCTGACAATGCCGCCGCGCGGCAGCCTGAAGGAGGCCAAGTCTTTTGCCGAAAAGCACGGCGGATGGATCGCCGCGCGCCTGCACCGGCTGCCGGAGGCGGCTCCCTTCGCCCACGGCACAGTCGTGCCGCTGCGCGGCCATGCGCACCGCATTGTGCATCGCCGCGGCATGCGCGGCACGGTGTGGATCGAGATCGGCGAGAACGGCGAGCGCTCGCTATGCGTCGCCGGCCAGCCGGAACATGTCGACCGCCGCGTACACGATTTTCTCAGGCGTGAAGCCAAGAGCGATCTCGACGCTGCCAGCCGTGCCGCGGCGGAGAAGCTCGGGGTGAAGATCAGGCGCATCTCCGTCCGCGACCAGGCCAGCCGCTGGGGTTCCTGCTCGACCACAGGCGTACTCTCCTATTCCTGGCGCCTCATCCTCGCGCCGCCCTACGTGCTCGACTATCTGGCGGCGCACGAGGTGGCGCATCTCGTTGAAATGAATCACTCGGTGCGTTTCTGGCGCCTGGTGAACCGCCTTTGCCCGCACGTCGCGCGCGCCAAAACCTGGCTCGACGTGCACGGGACGGACTTGCACCGCTACGGACTGCAGACGCCGGGCGACGGGGACGATGCCGGAATGCCCGCGCGCCGGCGCCGGCGCTGAATCGCGTTCGTCGCGCCCGCCGCGATTACCCGATTTGCAGACGATACGGCGACGCCGTCAGCGGCGTCCGAACAGACTGTCGATCAGCCAGCTGTCGATCCCGGGGCGGGTCGCAGCCTGCGCCGGATTCTGCGCGACGGCCAATGACGGCCGCGGGCGGTCCGATCCTGGCCAGAACGGCCCGCCCGGCGACAGACCCGGCAATTCGGCCGCCGCCACGCTGCGGTGCGCGGGCCGCATGATCTGCGCCCAGATTTCCGCGGGAAGACCGCCGCCGGTCATTCTGCGCGTGGGCGAATTGTCGTCGTTGCCGAGCCACACGCCGGTCAGCAGATGTGCGGTGTAGCCGACGAACCAGCCATCCCTGAAATTCTGGCTGGTGCCGGTCTTGCCGCCGGCCGGATGGCCGGCCAGTTCCGCCCGGCGTCCGGTCCCGGTCGACAGCGTTTCCTTCATCATGGCGTTCATCATCGCGACGTAGCGCGGCTCGATGGTCGGGCCGAGGCTTTGCGGCCGGCGCTGATACAGCACGGGCCCCTCGATGCGCCGCACGCTTTCGACCACGTGCGGGATGATGGAAAAGCCTCCGTTCGCGAATGGCGCGAAGGCGGAGGTGAGTTCGATCAGCGAGACTTCCGACGTTCCCAGCGCGATGGACGGATTGGGCTCGAGCCGGGAGGCGATGCCAAGCCGGTGTGCCGTGCGCGTGACTGCGGTCGGTCCGAATTCGAGGGTCAGCCGCACGGCGACGGTGTTGAGCGACATCGCCATCGCCTGTGTGAGCGTGACCGGTCCGAAATACTCGCGCGTATAGTTTTCGGGTTTCCAGCCCTTCACCGAAATCGGCCGGTCCTCGCGTATCGTGTCGGGCGAGAGCCCGCGTTCGATGGCGGTCAGATACACGAACGGCTTGAAGGCCGAACCGGGCTGGCGCCTGGCCGCTACCGCGCGGTTGAACTGGCTTTCCGCATAATTGCGCCCGCCGACCATGGCGCGCACGGCGCCGTCGGGCGTCATTGCGACGATCGCGCCCTGCGTCACGCCGGCTTTTTCGCCCTTGGTTGCGAGTTCGTCGGCCAGCGTTTTCTCGGCTAGCGCCTGCAGGTTCTGATCGATGGTCGTGGCGACGACGATGTCGTCCTCGACGCGGCCGACGAGATCGTCGAGGACGTCCATAATCCAGTCCGCGACATAATTGCCGGAGCCGGTTGCCTGCTGCTTGATCGCGCGGGCCGGCTGCGCCACGGCAAGCCGGGCGATAACCGGCTGGATGAAGCCCTGATCCTGCATCGCCGCGATCACGAGCCGCGCCCGCCGCTCGGCCGCGTCCGGATTGCGCGACGGAGAGAGCCGCGACGGGGCCTGCACCAGCCCGGCCAGCATTGCCGCTTCCGGCAACGACAGCCGGCTTGCCGGCTTTCCGAAATAGCGCTGCGCGGCCGCCTCGACGCCATAGGCGCCGGCGCCGAAATAGATGCGATTGAGATAGAGTGCGAGAATTTCGTCCTTGGAAAATTTGTGCTCGAGCCACAGCGCCAGCATCAGTTCCTGCGCCTTGCGCATCGCGGTGCGCTCCGGCGTCAGAAACAGGTTCTTCGCCAACTGCTGGGTCAGGGTGGAGCCGCCCTGAGCGACGCCGCGACGGGCCAGATTGGCCCAGGCGGCGCGCGCAATGCCCTTCGGATCGACGCCGAAATGGTCGTAGAAGCGCCGGTCCTCGATAGCGATAAAGGCCTGAGCGACGAAAGGCGGCAACGCGCGCAGCGTGACCGGCGCTCCGCTGTCGCCGCGCGTGGCCAGCACGCGTCCGTCGGCGTCGGTGATGCGAATCGCCGGCGGGCGTTTCGGCACTTCCAGCGACTGGATCGGCGGCAGATGCGCCCCGACCCAGGCCAGCGCGCCGGCGCCGGCAATCAGCATCCAGAGGAGGCCGACGAGGCCCCAATAGACGATGCGGCGCGGTTGCAGGCGCGGCAGCCGCAATGCGCGACCCGGCCGCAATCCCGACTTGCGCCTGCGCGCGCGCGGTGCGGGACCGGACGGCGCCACGCGGTCGCTGCCCGAGAGGCGCAGATCCGACGACGGTGCCGCAGGCGCGAGCCTGGGTTCGCGCCGCACGCGCTGTCTGCGGCCATTCGAGAACATGCCAGCGATCCCCGTGCGCCTGTGTCCCGGTGCCCGGCGACGCTAAGGTTGCGGCTTTAATGCGACGTTAAGCAGCCGCCCGCGGCGGTACATGCGGCGGCCGAAGCCGGCCATTTGCGCGGGATAGCGCGGCCGCGATGTTTTCAAGCGCCGGGTTTTGTGCATCATGCAAAGACCGGGGCTACCGGTGGAAACTCTCTGGGGATTACTCATGCGCAAAGGCGCTCTCGTTCTCGCAGTTCTCGCAATCGCAGCCGCACCGACGGCCGCACTTGCCGCCGGCAAGAAATCCGCTCCTGCCGATCCGAATGCGGCCGGCAAGAAATTCGTCAAGGAAGCCTTCATGCAGCCGGTCTATGCGTGGCAGCACGCCACCGGCCAGGCGAAGAAAAAATAGGCAGGCGACGACAGGTCGCCGCACAGGTCGATATCGGCTGCCCGATACGGCAGACGTATCCTGAAAAACTGTTCATATTCACGGCCGGCTTGCGGCGATTTGACCGCGAGCCGGCCGAATTTGTTTCCAGTACGGGAAATTTATGCATGATGCCGAAGACGCCGGACATGCCGGCGTCTCACATTTGGGGGAAATCGCTATGCGCAAGAGCGCTCTTTTGCTTGCCACTCTCATGGTCGCTGCTGCACCGACCGCTGCTCTCGCCGCAAAGGCGAAGGCGGCTGCCGATCCGAACGCCAACGGCAAGAAGTTCGTCGCCGCGGCGTTCCAGCAGCCCGGCCACATCCTCAAGGGGATGATGACTCCGTGGTGGACGGCGAAGAAGAAATAAGCCGATCCGGTTTGCGTTGCTTCAACGGCGCCAGGGTCGCACCTGGCGCCTTTATTCTTGCCGGCTCCGTTCAACGGGCGGCGGCCGCCTTCGGGCTCCTGCTCTCCTCGGAAACGGCAAGCAACTGCATCAGCGCGCGCTTGATCGCGGCCTGCCGGGTCGGAGACGCGATTTTCGCTCCCATCAGGTCGGTGACGTAAAACACGTCGACGACGCGCTCGCCGAATGTCGCGACATGGGCGGAGGCGATGTTGAGGCTGAGTTTCGACAATGTCGCGGTCAGTTCGTAGAGCAGGCCGGGCCGGTCGATGCCGGTGATTTCGACGACGGTATAGCGGTTCGACCATTCGTTGTTGATGTTGACCTCCGGCTCCAGCGCAAAGGCCTTCAGCCTGCCTTTGGCCGGTGCGCGGTGCGCCACCACATCCGGCAGCTTGATCTCGCCGCGCAACGCTTTCTCGATCGTTTCGGAGATGCGTCCGGCCCGGCGCGCCTCGTCCTCGTCGTGCTCGAATTCGCGGGTCACCGCGATGGTGTCGAGCGCCAGTCCGTCGGTGGTCGTATAGATTTGCGCATCGACGATATTGGCGCGCGCGGCCGCGCATGCGCCGGCCAGAATCGAGAGCAGCCGCGGATGGTCGGGCGCGGCAACGGTAATCTCGGTGACCCCGCGCACGCGGTCGAACCCGAATTCGGTCGCGAGTGTCCGCCCGCTCTCTGCGGCCGCGCGCAGGAACCGCGCATGCGCGATCTTGTGCGCAAGATCGACCTTGAGCCAATAGGCCGGGTAGTGCCGCGCGATATAGGCGTCGATCTCCTCCGCCGACCAGTCCTTGATCTCGGAGCGGAATTCGTCCTTTGCCATCGCCACCCGGCGCTCGCGATCGACTTCGGAGAAGCCGCCCGTCACCACCGGCTCGGTCTCGTAATAGAGAGTTCGCAGCAATTGCGACTTCCAGCCGTTCCATACGCCCGGCCCCACCGCGCGGATATCGGCGGTGGTGAGGATGGTAAGCAGCTTCAGCCGCTCCAGCGATTGCACGACGGCGGCGAAATTTTCGATGGTCTTTCGGTCGGAAAGGTCGCGCGACTGTGCCACCGTGGACATTGTCAGGTGCTGCTCGATCAGCCAGGCGACGGTCTCGGTCTCGGCCGCTGTCATTCCGAAGCGCGGACACAGGCGGCGGGCGATGCGCGCGCCGGCAATCGAATGGTCTTCGATGCGGCCCTTGGCGATGTCGTGCAGGAACAGCGTGACGCGCAGCAGATCGCGATGGCGCGGCTGAATTTTACGGATGAGGTCGTTGGCGAGGCTGTATTCCTCGTTGCCGCCGCGCTCGATGTCGGCAATCGCGCCGATGCAGCGCAGCAGATGCTCGTCCACCGTATAATGGTGATACATGTTGAACTGCATCATCGCCACGACGGGTTCGAATGCGGGCACAAAGGCTCCGAGAACGCCGGCTTCGTTCATCCGCCGCAGCACGGTCTCCGCGTCGTTCTGCGAGGTGAGGATTTCGAAGAACAGCCGGTTGGCTTCCGCATCCTCCTGCAGCGCACGGTCGATCAGCTTGAGCGAGCGCTGGGCCGTGCGCATGGCGTCCGGATGGAAAGCGAGATTGTGCTTCTGGGCGAGATGAAAAATCCGGATCAGATTGACGGGATCGCGCGCGAATGCATCGGCCTCGGCGAGGTTGATGCGATTATTGTCGACGACGAAATCTTCCGACTCACGCAGCCGGCTGCGTCCGCTGCGCGGCTTGAATTTCGCAATCATGCGACCGAGCCGCGGCGCGCTCTTGGCCTGGCTCTCTTCCAGCGCGGCGCAGAGAATGGCGGTGAGGTCGCCGACATCCTTCGCCACCAGGAAGTAATGCTTCATGAAGCGTTCGACATCCTTCATGCCGGGATGCGCGGTGTAGCCGAGGCGAACCGCGATTTCGCGCTGAATGTCGAAGGAGAGGCGCTCTTCCGGCCGATCCGTGACGAAATGCATGTGGCAGCGCACCGACCAGAGAAAGTCCTCGCAGCGCCGGAACAGCTTCAGTTCGTCCCGGTCGAACACGCCGTGATCCACGAGATCCTCGACCGCGCGGACGCGGTAGACGTATTTTCCGATCCAGAACAGCGTATGCAGATCGCGCAGGCCGCCCTTGCCGTCCTTGACGTTCGGCTCGACCAGATAGCGAGACTGGCCGGCCTTGCGCAGCCGCTCCTCGCGTTCGGCGAGCTTGGCGGTGACGAATTCGTGCGCGGTGCCCTGCACCACATTCTTGTCGAAGCGCGCCACCAATTCGTCGAACAGCGTCCGGTCGCCGAGCAGGAAACGCGATTCGAGAATGGCGGTGCGGACGGTCATGTCCGCCTTGGCTTGGCGGATGCATTCGTCGACGGAACGCGTCGCGTGCCCGACCTTCAGCCCCATGTCCCACAGGCAGTACAGGATTGCCTCGGCGACCGATTCGCCCCAGGCGGTCTGTTTGTAGGGAAGCAGAAACAGCAGATCGATGTCGGAGCCCGGCGCCAGCAGACCGCGGCCATAGCCGCCGGTCGCCACGATCGCCATGCGTTCGGCCTCGGAGGGATTGAGCGAAGGATAAAGGTGCTTGCTGACGAGCTGAAACAGGAGCCGGATGATCTCGTCCTGCATGGCACACAGACGCTGTGCGCAGCGCCGCCCGTGCCGGTCCTTGAGCAGAAGCTCTTCCGCCTTCGCCCGCCCCTCCGCCAGGGCCGCTTTCAGCCTTTGCGCAAAGGCGGTCCGCAATTCGCGCTCGCCGCCATTGTGGGAAGCGGCAAGGCGGTCCAGTTCCCCGAACAGGGCGCGCAGATCGAGCAGGTCGCCAGAGCTTCGCTGTGCGCCGCCCGCCGACGACATGGAAGGGGTCAGGTTCAAGGACGTGTGCCGGCTTTCCTCGCCGTCCGGACAAAGCCCGTCGGCCATTGTGTCGTGCGGTCATAGCGGAATTTCCCGCCGCACGCGACTCGGGCTGCCCCGGTCCGGGCCGCAGGGCCGGGGGTAGCCGCCGCACGCGGCTTGTGCCAAGAAATGCAAAATTAAAATTCGGGAGGAACGATGAAGAGCTTCGATGTTTGCGAATGCGGCGCGCCGCTGCGTCTGATGGAGCGGCCGACGCCGCAGCCCGAGGGGACGCAGGTTCTGCTGAAGGTCATCGCCGCCGGCGTGTGCCACAGCGATATCCATATCTGGGACGGCTATTACGATCTCGGCGGCGGGAAAAAACTGCAGCTTCTCGATCGCGGCATCAAGCTGCCGCTGACCATGGGGCATGAAAATGTCGGCGAGGTTGTCGCCGTCGGGCCGCAGGCGCAGGGCGTCAAGATCGGCGACCGCAGGCTGGCGCATCCCTGGATGGGCTGCGGCACTTGCGCGGTCTGCCGCCGCGGCGAGGAAAATCTCTGCACCAAACCGCTCAATCTCGGCGTGTTCAGCGCCGGCGGCTACGCCACGCATCTGATGGTGCCGCATCCGCGCTATCTGTTCGAGATCGGCGATCTGCCTCCCGAGCGTGCGGCGCCGCTCGCCTGTTCCGGGATCACCGCCTACAGCGCCCTGAAGAAGACCGGCGCGGTGCTGAAAGAGCATCCGGTGGTGATCGTCGGCGCAGGCGGCGTCGGGCTTGCCGCGCTCGCGTTGGTCAAGGCGATGGACGGCAAGGGCGCGATCATGGTCGACCTCGATCCGGTCAAGCGCGAGGCGGCGCTGAAGGCGGGGGCGCTGGCGGCTATCGACGGCGGTGCGGCCGATGCCGCCAGGCAGATCGTCGAGGCAACCGGGGGCGGCGCCTGGGCTGCGGTCGATTTTGTCGGCTCGGGGCAGACGGTGAAACTGGCGATGGACAGTCTGGTGCCGAAGGGGGGGCAGGTGGTCGTCGTCGGTCTGTTCGGCGGCGATATCGTGCTGTCGACGCCGTTTCTGCCCATGCGTGCCATGACCCTGCAGGGTTCCTATGTCGGCAGCCTGCCGGAAATGAGGGAACTGCTCGACATCGTGCGGCGCAAGGGCCTGCCGTCGGTTCCCGTAGCGACGCGACCGCTCGAAGAGGTCAACGACGCTCTCAACGACCTGCGCGCCGGCAAAGTGGTCGGCCGCGTGGTGTTGACGCCCGCCTGAACGAAGCGGTCATGGCCGGGCCGCGCGCGGCCCGGCGGCCGGCCTTGCGCCGGTTCGGGCGGCCCGGCCGCATCGGGGGTGCCGACAGGAGAAGGAAAGCCGGACATGGATGCCACCGCGTTGCGGGCGCTGCAGGCGCCGCTCAAGGAGCGATACCGTGAGGACGCGGACGCCGCGCTGATCACGCTGCGTGCCAGAGGCACGCTCGACGACGGCGCCATCGCCTGCAAGGTCGAGACCGGCCGGGCGCTCGCCGTCGCCGGCCTGCATCCGGCGAGCGGCGGGTCGGGCCTCGAACTGTGTTCGGGCGACATGCTGCTGGAGGCGCTCGTCGCCTGCGCCGGCGTCACGCTGAAAGCGGTGGCGACCGCGCTGGAAATCGCGCTGCGCGCGGGGACGGTTTCCGCCGAAGGCGATCTCGATTTCCGCGGCACGCTCGGTGTCGGCAAGGATGCGCCGGTCGGATTTCGCGCCATTCGTCTGACGTTCGACGTCGAAACCGACGCGCCGCAGGACAAACTCGATCAGCTTCTCAGGCTGACCGAGCGTTATTGCGTCGTCTACCAGACCCTCAAGGCCGGTCCGCCGGTCGAGGTTGCGCTGAAACGCGCCTGAGCCGGACGCATGCGAGCCATGCGCGGAGGCTTTCGGCGTCAAATTTGCCGGCTCCGGGCTTGTCCCGGCCATCCGCAGCATTAGAACCTTGTCGCTGCGAAGACGTGGATGTCCGGCGTCTGCCGGGCATGACAGCAAAATGTCCCCCGAGCTTTATTTCTGGTTTGCGCTTGCGATCAAGATGGCGATCGCCGCGCTGTTCGTGATTGGCGCGACGGTTGCCGCAGAGCGCGCCGGACCGGCGATCGGCGCACTGATCGCGACGCTGCCGGTCTCGGCCGGGCCGGCCTATGTATTTCTCGCACTCGATCACGACGCGGCATTCGTCTCCTACAGCGCGCTGGCCAGCTTCGCCATGAATGCGGCGACGGCGGTCTATGCCGTGGCCTATGTCTTGCTGGCGCAGCGTTTCGGCTTTGCCGTCAGCGTTCCCGCCGCCTTTCTCGTCTGGCTGTGCCTTGCCGTCCTGTTCACCGGCCTCGGTGACGATACGCTGCCGGCGTTCCTGCTCAATCTTGCAGTGTTCCCGGTCGCGTTTCTGGCCGTGCGCGGCTATCGCAATGTGCGCGTGCCGCCGATCCCGATCCGCTGGTACGATTTTCTCTTGCGCGCGCTGCTGGTCGCCTGCCTGGCCGGGCTTGTCGTGACGCTCAGCTTTCATATCGGTCCGCGCGCGACCGGCGTGCTCGCGGCATTTCCGGTCGTGTTCACCAGCATCATGTTCATTCTGCACGGGCGCATCGGCGGCCGGGCCTCGGCCGCGGTGCTTGCAAGCTCGATGCTCGGGCTGGCCGGATTCGGCATGGCGGTGCTGACGCTGCATCTGGCGGCGGTTCCGCTCGGTTCGGCGGCGGCGCTGGCGCTGGCGCTTGCGGTCTCGGTCGCCTGGAACCTGTCGCTCTATTTCCTGCGCGCGCGCGGCGCGATCGGATGAGCCGGTCAGCGCGACCGGATTTCCGCCAGCCTTGCCTTCAGCGCATACAGCGCGTCCATCGCCTCGCGCGGCGACATTTCGTCCGGATGCAGCCGTTGCAGCGCCGTGACCAGCGCCTGGAGCGGGTCGGGGGCGGCCGGAATCTCCTCGCTGCGCGGCCGGAACAGCGGCAGGTCGTCAAAGCCGCGCAGCGGCAATTTGCGCTCCTCCGCCTCCAGTTCGGCCAGCACCACCTTGGCGCGCTCGATCACGCCCGGCGGCAGACCGGCCAGCTTGGCCACCTGGATGCCGTAGGAACGGTCGGCGGCGCCGGGCACGACCTCGTGCAGGAACACGACCTCGCCCTGCCACTCCTTCACCCGCATGGTGGCGTTGTGCAGCCGCGGCAGCTTTGCCGCCAGCGCCGTGAGTTCGTGGAAATGCGTGGCGAACAGCGCGCGGCAGGCATTCACGGCATGCAGATGCTCGATACTCGCCCAGGCGATCGACAGTCCGTCGAAGGTCGCGGTGCCGCGGCCGATCTCGTCGAGGATCACCAGCGACCGCTCGCCCGCCTGGTTGAGGATCGCGGCCGTCTCCACCATTTCGACCATGAAGGTGGAGCGTCCGCGTGCGAGATCGTCGGCAGCGCCGACCCGCGAAAACAGGCGGTCGACGACGCCGATCTGCGCGCGCTTCGCCGGCACAAAGCTGCCCGCCTGCGCGAGAATGGCGATCAGCGCGTTCTGGCGCAGGAAGGTCGACTTGCCGGCCATGTTCGGGCCGGTCAGCACCCAGATGCGTCCGGCCTTCTCCTTCGGCGGCGGAGACAGCTCGCAATCGTTGGCGATGAACGGCGTCTGCGTCTGCGCCTGCTCCACCACGGGATGGCGGCCGCCCTCGATTGAAAATTTCAGGCTGCCGTCGATCTGCGGACGCACATAGTCGCGTTCGGCGGCAAGCGCTGCGAGACCGGCGGCGACATCGAGCACCGCGAGCGCATGCGCGGCCGCCTTCACCGGCTCGCCCGCCGCGGCAACCCGCTGCGCCAGCCGTTCGAAAATCTCAAGTTCGATCCCGAGCGCGCGGTCGGCAGCGCCGACGATTTTCGCTTCCAGTTCGCCAAGCTCTGCGGTCGTGAACCGGACCTGGCCGGCCAGCGTCTGCCGGTGGATGAAGCGCGCATTCAGCGGCGCGCTCATCAGCTTCTCGCCGTGCTGGGCGGTCACTTCGACAAAGTAGCCGAGGACGTTGTTGTGGCGGATTTTCAGCGTGCGGATGCCGGCTTCCTCCGCATAGCGCGCCTGCAACTCGGCGATCACCTTGCGAGCGCGGTCGCGCAGCGCGCGCGTCTCATCGAGCGCCGTGTCGAATCCGGCGCGGACAAAGCCGCCGTCGCGCCTGAAAGCGGGCAAGTCGTCGGCGAGGGCGGCGGCAAGCTCTGCCGCGAGCTGCGCATCCGGACGACGCAGATCCTGTGACGCCTGCGCAAGCTCGGCAGGAGCGCCCGGCACATCCTGCAGCGTGCGCGCGATCGCCACCGCCGCCGAAAGCCCGTCGCGGATCGCGGCGAGGTCGCGCGGTCCGCCGCGGCCGAGTGCCAGCCGGGTGAGTGCGCGGGCGAAGTCGGGAACCGATTTCAGGCGCGCGCGCATGTCCTTGCGCAATTCCGGATCGGAAACGAACTGCGCCACCGCATCGAGGCGCCGTCCGACGGCGTCGGGATCGGTGAGCGGCGCGGACAGGCGCTGCGCCAGCAGGCGCGAGCCGGACGAGGTCACGCAGCGGTCGACGGCTGCGAGCAGCGAGCCGCGGCGTTCGCCTGCGAGCGTGCGCACGATTTCGAGATTGGTGCGCGTGGCCTGGTCGATCACCATGCAGGCGCCTTCGCGTTCGCGCACAGGCGGAGACAATGGCGGGCGTTTGCCGATCTGCGTCCGTTCGACATAGGTGACGCAGGCCGCCGCCGCCGCGATTTCGAGCCGCGTCAGCGCCCCGAAGCCCTCGGTCGTGGCGACGCCGAAATAGTCGGCGAGACGCCGCTCCGCCGTCGCGCCGTCGAACACGTCGCGCGCCAGCGGCGTGACATGCTCGAACCCGCGCAGGAGCGGCGCCAGTTCCGGGTCGGCGTAAAGCGCGTCGGAGACGACAATTTCGCCCGGCTCGATGCGGGCGATCTCGGCGGGGAGCGAGGGTCCGTCGCATTCGGCGGCACGGAATTCGCCGGTGGACATGTCGATCCAGGCCAGCGCGAACCGGTCCTTGCGATCGGAGCTGCGCGCGCGTGCGACGGCGAGAAGATAATTGTTGCGCCGCGCGTCGAGCAGGCTGTCTTCGGTGAGCGTGCCCGGCGTGACCAGGCGCACGACGTCGCGCCGCACGACGCTTTTGGCGCCGCGCTTTCGCGCCTCCGCGGGATCCTCAAGCTGCTCGCAGACGGCGACGCGATGACCGAGCGCGATCAGCTTGTGCAGATATTCCTCCGCGCGCTCGACCGGAACGCCGCACATCGGAATGTCGCGGCCGAGATGTTTGCCGCGCCTGGTCAGCACGATGCCGAGTGCGCGCGAGGCGATCTCCGCGTCTTCGAAAAACAGTTCGTAGAAATCTCCCATCCGGTAGAACAGCAGGCAATCCGGATTGGCGGTCTTGATTTCGATGAACTGCTCCATCATCGGCGTGATGCGGCCGGGATCGTCGGACGCTCTGGCGGCGTCGCGGCCGGCATCGTTGGACGGCCGCGGCGGAACGAGATTGTCGTCCTCGGCAAAGCCGTCCGGCGCGGAGGAGTCTTTCGGGCGCGGAACCGTCATGGCCCGTGACGCTAGCAGATGGGCCCCGTGGTTTCATCCCGCGCGGCCTGCAGCAGGCGGGCCGGTCCCGGCCATCCACCTTTTTCTCGCCGCATCGCCGGGGTGCGGAGGCCCGCGGCAAGCGCGGGCATGACGATGCAACGGTGGCGGACCGGATGCGGCGATCCCGGGGAAACGGCGGTCACGTCACCAGCTTGCGGCCGGTGATGCGTTCCAGATTGCCATGAAAGATTTTCTCCCGGTCGGTCTGCGGCAGATCGAGGCTGTCGAGGATTTCCAGCGTGATGCGGATATAGCCCGGCCCCTTCT
The DNA here is from genome assembly GCA_964456755.1 of uncultured Hyphomicrobiales bacterium. Classification (GTDB taxonomy): domain Bacteria; phylum Pseudomonadota; class Alphaproteobacteria; order Rhizobiales; family Xanthobacteraceae; genus Pseudorhodoplanes. The sequence goes on along the minus strand of CAYWCE010000007.1, from coordinate 36,811 downwards.
CCGGATCGAACGGGCAATCGGAGGCGAACAGCACCTTGTCGACGGGATAGAAGTCGAGCCCGCATCTTGTGGCGCCGACGCCGCCGAAAACCGCGGTGTCGGCATAGAAATCCTGCCTGAAATAGTCGAGCGGGCGTTTCCTCAGGCTGTTGCGCAGCGACGCATAGTCCTCGTCCGAAGTGCGCGCGCCGAGCTGGTCCCAGCCGGGGCCGATGCGACCCTCCAGCATCGGCACGATGCCGCCGAAGTGGTGCACGATGATTTTCAGGTTCGGATATTTGTCGAGCGTCTTCGAGAACACAAGCCGCGCCATCATCGCGGCGGTCTCGTAGGACCAGCCGAACGTCCACCAGATTTCGTACAGCGATTTCTTCTCGTCCAGATAATCCGGATGATTGGCACCGCGCGCGGGATGGGTCCAGATCGGCATGCCGAGCCGGTCCATGGCGGCGAAGAAGGGCTCGAATTCCGGCCGGTCCACCGGCTTGCCGGCGACGTTGGTGAACATCTGCATGCCGAGCGCGCCAAGTTCCCGGATCGCGCGCTCGCTCTCGCCGGCGCCGGCGTCCTTTGCGGTGAGGGGCGCCTGCGCGACAAAGCCGGCGAACTGGTCGGGATATTTCCGGCAAAGCTCGGCCAGCCCGTCGTTGCCGATTTTCGCGTATTCGAGCGCAAGGTCGGGATTGCCTTTGGCGAGAACTTCCAGCGGCGGCGCGGCAAGCGAAATGATCTGCCTGTAATCGGGAAAGGAATCGACGAGTTTCCGCCGCAGGTCGAGATCGTGCAGAACCGGGATTTCCATCACCCGCTTGCCGATATCCGGCACCCCGCTCGCCAGCAGCTTTTCGTAATAGGCCTTCGGAAAGAAGTGGTTGAATGCGTCGATCCGCATCATTGTTTTTGTCTCCGTCGTCGCTGGTTGTCGCAGCCTTCAGGTCCGCTCAGCCGGCCGCAGGTTTGGGGGCGCGCCGTGCACGCAGGAATTCCGAACCGATGCCGGTAACCGCGATGGCGAGCCCGGCGAGGTTGGCAAGCCACGCGCCCGGGAACAGGTCGACCGGTGCCAGCAGCATCACGCCCGCGGCCGCGTATACGATCCGCAGCAGCGGCCCGATGCGCCCGGCGAGATATCCGACCACCGCGACCGAGCCCATATAGACGCCGAACAGCGCCGTCACCGTGGAAACGATGACCGGGACGGTATCGCCGCGCAGAATCAGTTGCGGCGACAGCGCGAACAGGAACGGGACCAGATAGGCAGCCCAGCCGATGCGTACCGACGTCCAGCCGGTCTTCCAGAAATCCGCCTTGGCGATATTGGCGGCGGCGAAGGCTGCGAACGCGACCGGCGGCGTGACCATCGACAGCATGCCGAAATACATCACGAACAGATGCGCCTGCATCGGCGATATGCCGGCCTGGATCAGCGCCGGCGCGGCCAGCGTCGCCATGATGACGTAAACGCCAACCGTCGGCATGCCCATACCCAGCACGACCGCCACCATGCCGGTGATGATCAGCAGCACGATGACGTTCTCGCCGCTGGCGGTGAGAAGCTGCAGGGTCAGACCGAAGGCGACGCCGGTGAGATTGAGAACCCCGATGACGAGTCCGGCTGCCGCGGTGACCACGATGATGTCGAGCACCACGCCGCTGGTCGAAACGATGGCGGAGATCGCCCCGCGCAGCGACAGGCGGTTGCCGCGATAGCCGAAGGTCATGCCGAATGCGAGCAGCACCAGGGTGGCGAGCAGCGCGGCATATTCCGGACGCAGGTTCCAGGAGACGAGACCGAGTACGAGAACGACGAAGGGAATGGGAAAGAACCAGCCTTCGAGCAGAACTCTCGCCACCGCCGGCACACGGTCGAGCGGGGCGCCGGCAATGCCGCGTTTGGCGGCTTCGAGATCGACCTGGATGAACAGCGCCAGATAGTAGAGCACCGCCGGCAGAATCGCGGCGATCATCACCTCGCGGTAAGGCACCTGCAGATATTCGGCGACGAGAAACGCCGCCGCCCCCATCACCGGCGGCATCAATTGCCCGCCGGTCGATCCCACCGCCTCGATCGCACCGGCGACGTGCCCGGGAAAGCCGGAACGCTTCATCAGCGGGATGGTGATCATGCCGACACCGGCGACATTGGCGACCGCGCTGCCCGAGATGGTGCCGAACAGGCCGGAACCGACCACCGCGATTTTCGCCGCCCCGCCGCGATAACGGCCCATAGCCGCCATGGCCAGATCGGTGAAATATTCGCCGCCGCCGCAACGGGTCAGCAACTGGCCCATGAGGATGAAGGGCAGCACGATGATGACGGCGACCTGCAGCGACTGGCCGAGCAGCGCATTGGTGTCGATGCCCAGATAGACGGCCAGCCGCGTCAGCTCGACCTTGCGGCTGGTGAATTCGCCCGGCAGCAGATAGCCGAGCATGGCGTAGGCGCACAGGCACAGAACCACGACCGTGAGCACCACGCCGGCCGTGCGGCGCGTCGCCTCGATCACCAGCAGCACAATGACCGATGCGACGATCACGCCATCGAGCGGGCGATAGACCATCGTCTGGAACAGGGTCGGGTAGAATATGACGATGTAGAACGTCGCCAGGAATCCGGCGAGCGCGAGTGCGACATCGTAAAGCGGAACGATCTTGTCGTCGGCCGGCGGCCCGGAGGCGGAGCAATGCAGATAGACCAGCGCCAGCGTGCAGGCGAGGACGAAGGCGAGGAATTGTTCGGTGAACAGCGCGAATCCGAGACGCATGGGAACGTCGGCGACCCAGACGATGACGGAAACGATCAGCAGCGCCTGCAGGGCGACGACGACGGGTCGGAGCGTCTTGCCGGTCATGGGCTCGGCCTCAATAGGGCGTCATCACGTTGAGCAAAGCCTGGCGGCGGTCCCGCATCACGGCGTCGCGCGCGCGGGCGAGAGCCGGGGCCAGCTCGCTCGCACGCTCGACGCGTTCGGCATGTCCGCCCTGTGCGCGCACGAGTTCGTCGTAGGGCGGAGCGGGATCGAGATCGGCGAGCATGCGCCCGTCGTCCTCGCCGGCGCGTGCGTCTCCGAACATGGACAGGGTTGCGCGCCGCACTGCGCCGTAGCGCTGGTTGTTGAAGATGACGGTGAGCACCGGCAGATCGTACTTGCCGGCGACCCAATGTGCGACGGTCGGATTGCTGAACAGATAAACGCCGTCGCCGAGCGTGGCGGCAACCAGCCGGTCGGGAGCCGCCAGCTTGTAGCCGAGTGCCGCGCCAAGTCCCCAACCCAGGCCGCCGGCTGGGCTTGCGGCAAAATAGGTGCCCGGCTTTTCCCGCGCGCAGTGTTCGGGCGACAGCGGATATTCATTGAAGATCACGGCATCCTCGCCGAGCACTTCGCCGATGCTGCGGCTGAGGAATTGCGGCGTGATGCGCTCGCCGGCCGGCCCGGATTGCCTGTACGCCGCCTCGCGCCGTGCCGCATTGTCGCGGGTGAACTGCGCGCGCCGCGCCGCAATCGCCTCCTGCATCGCCGGCTCGTGCGCCGCCAGGGCCGCCTCCAGCGCAGCAAGGGCGGGCCGCGCATGCGCGGCGACGGCGAGGTCGGCGGGAAAGCTGCGCATCGGATAGCGCTGGAACAGCGGATCCTCGCCGACATGCACGAAGCGGCAGCCGCGCGCGGGTGCGGTCAGGTGCGGATGATAGGGCACGTCGCATTCGAGGATCACCGCGAGATCGGCCTTGCCGAGCAGCGCCGCGGAATCGAACCCGCCATGCATCGGATGCGAAGACGGCAGCGCCATGACGCGCGCATTGTGCGTCACGACCGGAATGGCATAGCGCAGGGCGATGCGGCCGAGCAGTCCGACCGTTTCGGCGTCGCCCGCAGCCGCGGTCACGATTAGCGGATGCGCCGCCGCCGCAATCCAGGCGGCCAGCTGCGCGATGGCCTGCGGGTCGGGATGCGGGGCGGCGGGCACCGCGCGCGGCGCGGCGATGTCGTGCGTGGCGATCGGGGCGGACAGCGGCTCGCGCGGCAGCACCAGGTAGACGGGGCCGCGCGGGCTCGCCATCGCAAGCTCGTATGCGCGCGCAACCGCGTCGCCGGTCTGGTCCGGCATGCGCAGCTCGTAGTCCCATTTCACCAGTTCGCGCAGCATGCCGGCCTGGTCGAACATTTCCTGCGCCCAGTGGATCGGACGGCTGCGAGAGCCGAAATGGCCCTTTTCGGTGACCGGCGTGCGGCCGGCGGCCAGGATCAGCGGCACGCGATCGCGCGCGAGATTGGCGAGGTTGTTGAGCGTGTTGGCGGTGCCGACATTGACATGCACCATCGCCGCCTGCGGCTGTCCGGTGACCAGATAGGCGCCATGCGCCATGGCCACCGCAAGATTTTCGTGCGGCACCAGGATCGGCCGCGGCACCGCGGCATTGTCGCGCTGCGCGCGCGCGAATGCCTCGACGACCGGCGGGAAGTCGGTGCCGGGATTGGCGAAGAAATAACCGACACCGTGCCGCGCCAGCGCGCCCAGGAAAAGCTCGGCGGCGATCGGCGCCGCCTTTTGCGAAGGCAGGGCGCCGGGATCGTGTGCCGCCGGACGTGCCGTCATCGCGATACCCGACCCGGCGGATGCCGGCGAAGACGGAGACGCCTATTGCGTCTCCGCGATGCCCGCTTCCTTGAAATAGGCGATGGCGCCGTCGTGATAGGGCACCTTGATGTTGTTGTAGAGCCGCTCGCGCTGCATGGCGCGGAACAGCGGATGTCCCTGGCCGAGCGCGTCCTTGTTCTCGGCGATGGTCTTGAGTACCGCCTGCACACGATCCGCCGGCATCTTCCTGCTGGCGAAGATCGTATAGTCGTAGAACATCACCGTGATCGGCTCTTTCACGCCGGCGATGTTGGGCGCGGGATTGGCCTTGGCCAGATACGCGGTGGGGAATTCCTTGCGCAGTGCGGCGAGCTGGGTCGGTCCTTCGTCCAGCGGCAGGAAGCGGATGCCGCCGACCGCGGCGTCGGCTTCCGCCACCTTGGCCTGGCCGAGCGCGAACGTGGTCACGTCGACGCGCCCGGCAATCAGCTCGTCCACGCCGCGGATCAGGTTCGGCACCATCACCGTCTTCATGTCGTCGACGGTCAGGCCGGCGGTGGCGAGCATGGCGTCGACGGTCTTCTTGATGATTTCCTGGCTGGTGAAACCGTAGGCGACGGTCTTGCCCTTGAGATCCTTGATCGACTTGATCGGCGAATCCGCACGCACGAACAGGCCGACCCGGATCGGGAAAATCACGCCAAGCGTGCGCAGTTCCGGATTGGGCCGCTTGTCGAATGTGCCGACGCCGTGAAAGGCGTCGTAAAGCTCGAGCGTGTTGGCGAATCCGATATCCACTTCGCCGGTATTGACCAGCGGGATCATGGCGCCGGTGCCGCTGGAGGGCTGCACGCGCGCCTGCATGTTGGCTTTTTCACCCAGAACCTTGGCGACGGCGGCGCCGATTGCGTAAGTCAGGGTGCCCTGCGGAGAGGTTCCCAATCCGAGCGGCTGCGCCGTAACGTGCGATGGCAATGCAATGGACGCGAGTAGAGCCGCTCCGACCAGAAGCCTGCGCATGATGTCCTCCCAGAACGATGTTTTTTGGCAGTGCCCACGCATTATTATCCGACGCCGGCATGCGTTACAACGGCGCCACTTGCGGTAGTTTCCGCGGCGGGCGGGATGGCTGACGTTGGGCAGCCGTTCTGCGATGCGGTGTCCTTCCTCGCAGCGCGGCCGGAATCGTGCGCTATGCGGCCGGTGCGGTTGCAGCAATCGCAGGTGCGGGACGGACCGGTTGCAGGTTCGACCTTCGCCGCGGGCGCCCGCCCGTCGCGTTGTCATGCCCAATCGTTGGAGATAAAACAAATTGCGGCCGTTGGGACCGCAGCCTTGTGCAGAGCCGGCAGCCGGGATGAACAGGCCGTGACGCGTCCAGACCCGATTGCGCGCCTGCTGCGCGGCAGCGATGCCGTCCGACGGCGGAAGGCCGACAAGGGCCTCGATCTCGGACCGCTGGAGGGCTGGGTCGGCTTCTATCTGCGGCTGGCGCAGAACGCCTCGTTCCAGGCGTTCGCGCGCGAAGCCAGACAGATCCAGCTCAGCCCAGGACGGTTCGCCACGCTGATGCTGATCGGGCGCAATCCCGGCATCAGTCAGACGGCGCTCAGCCGCGCGGTCGGCAGCGACAAGTCGACGCTGACGTTCGCGCTCGACGACCTGGTCAGGCGCGGCTTCGTCAGGCGCGCGCGGTTGCGCAAAGACCGGCGCGCCTATTCGCTGGCGCTTACCGCGAACGGCGAGCGCATGCTTGCCGAGCTGACCGAATGCGCGCGCCGGCACGATCGCAATCTCGACCGCATTATCGGTCCGCGCGACCGTGCGACGTTTCTGAAGATTCTGCGTCGGCTGGCGGAGGAATTGTCGTAGGCGGGACGATCCTTTGCCGCGCCGGGCGCTGTGTCCCGCCGGCCCAAACGGCGCTCGCCCGAGTGCGGCTCAGATTTCCTCGTCGGCCGCCGGCTCCAGCGAATCCAGCAGCCGGCGCAGAAGCGGAAGCAGCCGTTCGCGACCCTCCGCACCCAGCGCCTCGTTCACCAGCTTTTCATGCGCATCCACGCGTTCGTGCAGCTTCGCCATGAATGACTTTCCCCTGGCGGTCAGGTGCAGCGCGTAGGAGCGGCGGTCGGCAGGCACGGCTTCGCGCCGCGCCAGCCCGCGCCGCTCGATGTCGTCGATCAGCGCAACGAGATTGGGCCGCTTGATCCCCAGTGCCGTGCTGATGTCGATCTGTTTCAGGCCCGGATTGTTCTCGATCACCGTCAACACGGCATATTGCGCCGGCCGGACGTCGAATTCGGCGCAGTTCTGCATGAAATTGTTGAACACGGCGAGCTGGGCGCGCCGCAGCAGATAGCCGGTCCGCTCCGGCAGCGGCGAAATGTCGACCGCGAATTGCGGACGCTCCGTCGAAGGACGCGGCTCGCTGCGCCGCGCCGCGTTCTTGATCGAAGATGCCATGCTGCGGCGGGTCATCGGCCGTCAGCCTGCGGAAAACTTTGCCGCAAGCTCATCCGGGATCGGCTTGGCCTTGATCCGCGAGGGATCTGCCGGGTCGCGCCCCACCCACACGCGCGTCTCGAACCCCTCCACGGCAAGTTCGCCGTTCCTGGTCAGCCGGTGCAGGACTTCGAAGCTCGAACGGCCGACCTTGGTAAACGACGATTCGATGACGACGTCGTCGCCGAACCGCGTCGGAATCATGAAGCGGGCGCGCGTATCGACCATCGGATAGCCGGCGCACTCGTAATTCTTCAGCAATTCGTACTTGGTCAGGCCGGACGCTGCGGAAATGAGCGTGGTCGTCGAGTGGTCGAACATCGCGAAATAGCGCGGATAGAAGACGATGCCGGCGGGGTCGCAGTCGCCCCATTCGATGCGCAAGGTGCGGATATTCTTGAGCATGCAAAAATCTCTCAGCGCGGCGCCATGCGAAGCGCGCCGTCGATACGGATCACCTCGCCGTTGAGATAGCCGTTGCGCACGATGGAAACGACGAGCTCGCCGAATTCGCGCGGCTCGCCGAGCCGCTTCGGAAAGGGCACGGATGCGCCGAGACTGTCCTGCGCCTCCTGCGGCAAGGCTTTCAGCATCGGCGTGCCGAAAATGCCGGGTGCAACAGTCACCACGCGGATGGCGAACTGGGAGAATTCGCGCGCGGCCGGAAGCGTGAGCGCGGCGACGCCGCCCTTCGACGATGCATAGGCGGCCTGTCCGATCTGTCCTTCGAAGGCTGCGACCGAGGCGGTGTTGACGATCACGCCGCGGTCGCCGCCGGGCAGCGGGTCGAGCTTCGACATTGCCGCGGCAGCCAGCCGCATCATATTGAAGGTGCCGATCAGGTTGATTTCGACGACCTTGCGGTAATCGGCAAGCGGCATCGGGCCGTCGCGACCGAGTATGCGTTTGGCCGGCCCGACGCCGGCGCAATTGACCAGTATGCGCGCCGGCCCGAGCGCATCGCCCGCTTTTCCGATCGCCGTCGCCGCGCCCGCCTCGTCGGTGACGTCGCAGGCGACGGCGAAGCCGCCGATCTTCGCTGCAAGCTCCGATGCCGCCCTGTCGTTGACGTCGAGCAGCGCGACCTTCGCCCCGGCCGCCGCCAGCACTTCGGCAGTCGCGGCGCCGAGCCCCGAGGCGCCGCCGGTGACGAGCGCAACCTGACCTTTCGGATCCATTTCAGTGCTTCCCGTTTCCGATTGACGCTGCGTCGGGATTTTCGATCAGCAGCGCGATGCCCTGCCCGCCGCCGATGCAGGCGGAAGCGATTCCGTAGCGCAGATTGGCGCGTTTGAGTTCCCGCGCCAGCGTGAGCGACAGGCGCACGCCGGTTGCGCCGAGCGGATGGCCGATGGCAATCGCCCCGCCATTGACGTTCAGCCGTTCCTCGTCGAGACCCAGTTCGCGCACGCAGGCCATGACCTGTGCGCCGAAGGCTTCGTTGATTTCGAAGCGGCCGATATCGGCAAGCGTCAGTCCGCCGCGCTCGAGCACGGCGCGGATCGCCGGCACCGGGCCGATGCCCATGATTTCCGGTGCGACGCCGACCGCCGCGCTGGCAAGGACGCGTGCCAGCGGTTTGCGTCCGTGCTTTTGCAGATGGCCGGCCGAGACGACGATGGCGGCCGCCGCGCCGTCGACGATGGCCGACGAATTGCCGCCTGTCTGCACGCCGCCGAAAGCCGGCTTGATCCTGGCGAGCGCTTCCACGGGCGAGGGCCTCACATGCGTGTCGGCGCGGACATCCGCGGCGTCGCGGGCCAGGCGAATGCCGCGCGGCCTGAGACCTTCGGCCTCGAAGGTTTCGGAACGCACCGGCACGATCTCGCCGGCAAGAAAGCCGCTGTTCTGCGCGTTCACCGCCCGCTCGAAGCTGCGCGCGGCGAACGCGTCGACTTCCGGCCGGGTGATCTGGTATTGCCGCGCAAGATTTTCCGCCGTGTCGCCCATGGTCGCATTGGCGGCCGGATCGAGCAGGGCCTCCCACAGGAAATCCTTGAACTCGATCTGTCCCATGCGGAAGCCGCTGCGATGCGTGTAGGCGGCGACCGGGTTGCGGCTCATCGATTCGGTGCCGACGCAGAGTGCGACGTCGGCCCGCCCGAGCGAAACCGCGTCCGCCGCCTGGCTCAGCACTTCGATCCCGGTGCCGCAGACGCGCTGCACGAGATGCGCGGGCGTTTCCACCGGCGCGCCGGCATAAAGCCCGATATGGCGCGGCAGCATGTAGGCGTCGAAGCTCGCCTGCGCCATGTTGCCGGCGATCACGGTGCCGACTTCGTCCGGCGAGACGCCTGCGCGCGCAAGCGCCTCGCGTGCCGCCTTGATGCCGAGATCGATCGGCGAGATCGCCGCGAGCGGTCCGGTATAGTCGGCAAAGGGCGTGCGCACGCCGTCGAGCAGATATGCGCCGCCGAACGTCGCGCCGATTCCGTGCGGGGAGCCGTTCATCGGATCACTGCCTTTCTTCAATCGCAATGACATCGGCGGGCGCGGGATCGCGGTAGAGCGCCTCGACCAGAGCCGCGCGCCGCCCGAGCACCATGCGCTGGTTGATCGAGCCCTTGTCGGTGATCTCGCCGGCGTCGAGCGAGGGCGGCTCCTGCATCAGCATCAGCCGGCACACACGATTGGAACTGCCGGTGCTTGCGGCCGCGAAAGCATCGAGCAGGTCGCGGAAACGCGCGCGCACGCGCGCGTCGCCGAGGACGGCGGCGGCGGGCGCGTCGGCGGGCAGATCGGGTGCGAGAGCGCGGCAGGCCTCGATCACCGGAAACGCCAGCACGCCGATCTCGTTGCGATCGCCGCCGGCGATCACCACGTCGCGCACCAGCGGTGCGAAGCGGTCGATGAATTTCGCGCGCAGCGGGCCGACGCTCACCCAGGTGCCGGTGGAGAGCTTGAAATCCTCCGCGACGCGGCCGTCGAACAGCAGGCCCTTGCCGGGATCGGCGGGATCTTCGAATTTCAGCGCGTCGCCGAGCCTGTAGAAGCCTTCCTCGTCGAAAGCCGCCGCGGTCAGTTCGGGTGCGCGCCAGTAGCCGGGCGTGACGTTCGGGCCGCGCAGCCGTGCCTCCAGCTTGCCGTCCGCCGGCACGAGCTTCAACTCCAGGCCCGCGCCGGGCAGTCCGATATTGGCGGCGTTCTCGGTCTCCCAGGTGCGGACGATGGCGAAGGGCGCGGTCTCCGTCGCGCCAAGGCTGGTCAGAAACAGAATGCGTTCGCCGCAGGTTTCCCAGGCGAGCTGCTGCATGCCTTCGAGCACATGCTGGGCGATGGCGGCACCGGCAAACCACAGGATGTCGAGCCGGCTGAAAAAATTTTGCCGCAACGCCCTGTCCTCGCGCAGATAGGGCAGCAGCGCCTCGAAGCCTTTTGGCACGTTGAAATACCAGGTGGGCGCAACGTCGCGTAGGTTGCGCACGGTGATTTCGATGGCGCCGGGCAGCGGCCTGCCTTCGTCGATATAGAGCGTGCCGCCGTTGAACAGGACCAGGCCGAAATCGTGATTGCCGCCGGCGGTGTGATGCCACGGCGCCCAGTCGAGCACGACCGGCGGCTTGTCCTGCAGGAAAGCGAGCGCCGTGCGCAGCATCACCTGGTTGGCGCACCACATGCGCTGCGTGTTGATGACCGCTTTCGGGGCGCCGGTGGAGCCCGAGGTGAACAGGAATTTGGCGACGGTGTCCGGCCCGACGGCATCGTGCGCGGCATCGGCCGCGCTTGCGGGCGGCGTCGCCAGCAATGCGGCGAAGGAGATCGCCGCGCGGTCGTCCGGCGCATTGCGCGTGACCGCGAGCGGGACGCGGTCGGGCAGCGTTTGTGCGATGGCGCGCGCATACTGGCGCCCGTCGCAGGCAAAGACGAATCCCGGCGTGAGCAGGTCGAATATCTGCTTCAGCTTGCCGAAATCGCCGGACATCAGCGAATAGGCCGGCGAAACCGGCGCATAGGGTACGCCGATATACAGACAGGCGAGTTCGATCAGCGCGTGCTCGATATCGTTGCCGGAAAGGACCACGACCGGCCGGTCGGCCGAGACGTTATGCGCCATCAGCGCGGTGCCGATGCGGCGCGCGGCATCGAGCGCCTGCGCATAGGTGACGCTGCGCCAGCCGGCGCCGTCGCGTTGCGCCAGAAAGGCGCGATCGGGCGCATGCGCCGCCCAGTGCAGCAGCCGCTCGGTCAATTTGTCGGGATAGGGTGCGAGAACGGTCTTCGAGCGCAGATAGATCGTGCCGTCGTGCCCGCGCTCTACGCCGACCTCGGGATGACCGAGCCGCACCGCGCGCAGCGGCGGGGCGGACCTTCCCGACGGTGTTTGACGCATGACCTCCGGCATCTCGTCCCCGACTGCGTAAGATGGTGGCGCCGTTTGCGTCGCGCGGGGATCAGCCGCGCAACACCTTGGGTGCTTTTTTCTCCAGAAAATCGCGCAGGCGCGCCTGCGCCTCCGCGTCGCCAGACGCAATCGCCGCCATCAGGCTTTCCATCATGTAGCCGGTGGCCGGATCGCTCTCGGCGATGCGCGGCAGCACGTGCATGATGGCGTAATTGGTCAGTTGCGTGTTGCCGGCGATGCGCGCGGCCAGTTCGAGCCCCTTGTCGAGACCCTTGCCGTCGTCGGCGAGATAGTGGGTGATGCCCATCGTCTGGCCTTCGCCGGCATCGTAGGTGCGGCCGGTCAGCATCATGTCCATCATGCGCGAGGCGCCGATCAGGCGGGGAATGCGCACCGAGCCGCCGCCGCCGACATAGATGCCGCGGCTTCCCTCGGGGAGTGCGTAATAGGCGGAGCGCTCGGCAATGCGGATGTGGCAGGCAGCGGCCAGTTCCAGTCCGCCGCCGACGACCGCCCCGTGCAGCACCGCAACCACCGGCACGCGGCCGAATTCGATGCGGTCGAAAACCCGGTGCCAGTTGCGCGAATGATGCACCGCCTCGACGGTATTGCGCACGGTGAGTTCGGTCAGATCGAGGCCGGCGGAAAAATGCTCGCCCTCGCCGTGCAGCACCACGGCCCGCACGTCGCCGGGCAGGCTGTCGAAAAACGTCTCCAGTCCGTAAACGGAGATGTCGTCGAGTGCGTTGCGCTTTTCCGGGCGCGCGAGCCGCAGCACGGCGATATTGCCGCGCAGGCTCGCGGAGAGCGAATGGGGCAGTCCGGCGATGGCGGTTTCGGCAGCCACGATGGTTCGTTCCGGCAATTTGTTATGGTTCATTACATTTCCGTCCGGGGCGGTCAAGCCGCGCCGGCACGCGGGCGAAATGCGCCGCTGCGCCGCGCTGGATCCGCGCCGCCGTCGTCCGATCGCAAATGCGCAATCGATGGCGGCGATCGGTGCAGGCGCGGGCGGCGACCCTGCAGATCACAGCGTGAACGACACCTGACTCTTGATCAACGGCTGCAGGCTCTTCTGTGCCGCCTTCAGCTGCGCCAGGAACTGCGCCGGCAGGTCGGCGGCGGCGACGCGCGCCGATTGCGCGCCGATATTGAGCGCCGCCACGGTTTTCCCCGCCGCGCTGTAGATCGGCACGGCAATGGACACGAGCCCGATCTCCAGTTCCTGATCGATGACGCAATAGCCCTGCTCGCGCACGCGCGCGAGGATGTCCATCAACTGTTCGCGGCGCGTGCAGGTGCGCGGCGTGAAGGCGCGGCGCTGCGATTCGCCAATGCGGCGGTCGGCTTCGTCGGGATCGAGAGATGCGAGCAGCACGCGCCCCATCGACGTGCAGAAGGCGGGCAGACGCGTGCCGATTCCGAGATTGACCGACATGATGCGCTTGGTCGCCGTGCGCGCGATATAGACGATCTCGCTGCCGTCGAGAATCGAAGCCGAGCAGGATTCGCTGGTGCGTTCGCTCACGCGGTCGAGATGCGGCTGCAGGATCTGCGGCAGTTCGCTGGAGGCGATGTAGGCGTAGCCGAGCCGCAGCACGCGCGGGGTGAGACGGAACAGCCGGCCCTCGTTTTCCATATAGCCGAGCCGCTGCAGCGTCAGCAGGCAGCGGCGTGCGGCGGCGCGGCTCAGCCCGGTCTTGGCGGCGACCGCGGCGATGCCGAGCTGATCGTTCTCGTCGTCGAAACACTCGATGACGGCCAGTCCCTTGCCGAGACCGGCCATGAAATCGCGGTCGTTATGCGACTCGTTGCGCGAGATTGGCGGACGGTTCACGATTGACCCATGCGCATGGCCATGTGTGTGCGGATACCGCACGCAATGGCCCTTCGGCATTGACCTTCGTCGATGCGAACCCGTAAGGTCAAGCCTTATCATATTGTGCGTTTATCGCACAAAGGGGCCAATATGGCACGGTTACTGTCCCTTTCCGAAGCCGTGGAGTCGGTCGTCAAAGACGGCGATACGGTTGCGATGGAGGGCTTCACCCATCTCATTCCGCATGCGGCCGGGCATGAAATCATCCGCCAGCGCCGCAAGCGCCTGACCCTGATCCGGATGACGCCGGACCTGATCTACGATCAGCTCATCGGGATGGGGTGCGCGGAGAAGCTGGTTTTTTCCTGGGGCGGCAATCCCGGCGTCGGGTCGCTGCACCGCTTGCGCGATGCGATCGAGAACGGTTGGCCGAACAGGATCGCGATCGAGGAGCACTCGCACGCGGCGATGGCGAACGCCTATGAGGCGGGTGCCGCCGGCCTGCCCTTTGCGGTGCTGCGCGGCTATATCGGCACCGACCTGCCCAAGGTGAATCCGAATATCCGGAGCGTCACCTGCCCCTATACCGGCGAGTCGCTGGCGACGGTGCCGGCGCACCGGCCCGACGTCGCCGTCATCCATGCGCTGCGCGCCGACCGCGCCGGCAACGTTCTGCTGGAGGGCATCATCGGCGTGCAGAAGGAAGCCGTGCTCGCCGCGAAGCGCTCGCTGGTCACGGTCGAGGAAGTTGTCGACGCGTTCGGTCCGCGCAGCCTGAATGCCTGCATCCTGCCGGCCTGGACGGTGTCAGCCATTTCCGTTGTGCCGGGCGGGGCGTTCCCCTCCTATGCGCAGGGCTATTACAAGCGCTTCAACGCCTTCTACAAGGAATGGGACGGCATTTCGCGCGACCGCGATACCTTTCTCGCCTGGATGAAGGACAATGTGCTGAACGGAAAGCCGGACGATTTTGCCGCGCATGTGCGCAACCTTCGGACCGCGGCGGAGTGAGGCGATGACAGCGAGCTACAAGCCCAACGAGATCATGACCATCGCCGCCGCACGCGCGCTCGGAAACGAGGATGTGTGCTTCGTCGGCATCGGCATGCCGTCGGCGGCCGCCAATCTCGCGCGCCTGACGCATGCGCCCGGCATCACGCTGATCTACGAATCGGGAACGCTGGCGACCAAGCCCTCGGTGCTGCCGCTGTCGATCGGCGACGGCGAATTGTGCGAAACCGCGCTCACCACCGTCTCGGTGCCGGAAATGTTCCGCTACTGGCTGCAGGGCGGGCGCATCACCGTCGGCTTTCTCGGCGGTGCGCAGATCGACAGATTCGCCAATCTCAACACCACCGTGGTCGGCGCCTATGACAGCCCCAAGGTGCGCCTGCCGGGCGGCGGCGGCGCGCCGGAGATTTCCACCTCCTGCGGGGAAATCTTTATCATCATGGCGCAAAGCAAGCGCGGCTTTGTCGGCAAGCTCGATTTCGTCACCTCGCTCGGACACGGCGAAGGCGGCAACCATCGCGAAAGGCTCGGTGTAAAGACCAAGGGGCCGACCCGGCTGGTGACGGACCTGTGCATTTTCGAGCCCGATGCGCAGACGAGGGAGATGACCGTGGTCTCCATTCATCCCGGCGTGACACGCGAGCAGATTCAGGAGAATACCGGCTGGACCGTGCGTTACGCGGCGAAGGTCGAAGACACGCCGCCGCCGACCGCCAAGGAGCTTGAGGTGCTGCGCGAACTGCATGCGCGCACCGCGCGGGCGCATGGCGAGGCGGCCTGAGCGGCCACAGGGAGAATTCGATGCGCGACGTCTTTATCTGCGACTATGCCCGCACGCCGATCGGCCGCTATGGCGGCGCGCTGGCGAAAGTGCGCACCGACGATCTGGCCGCGATTCCGATCAGGGCGCTGGTCGGGCGCAATGCCGGTGCCGACTGGTCGCAACTCGACGACGTGTATTTCGGCTGCGCCAACCAGGCCGGCGAGGACAACCGCAATGTGGGACGCATGGCGCTGCTGCTGGCGGGCCTGCCTGATTCGATCCCCGGCATCACGCTCAACCGTCTGTGCGCCTCCGGCCTCGACGCGGTCGGCAGCGCCGCGCGCGCCATCCGCTCCGGCGAAATCGACTTCGCCATTGCCGGCGGCGTCGAATCGATGACCCGCGCGCCCTTCGTGATGGGCAAGGCGGCGGAAGCCTTCTCGCGCAGCACCGAAGTCCACGACACCACCATCGGCTGGCGCTTTGTCAATCCGCTGATGAAGCAGCAATACGGCATCGATTCGATGCCGGAGACGGGCGAAAACATGGCCGAGGAATTCCAGGTTACGCGCGCCGACCAGGATGCCTTCGCGATCCGCTCGCAGCAGCGCGCCGGCAAGGCGATCGCCTCGGGCTTCTTCGCCGGCGAGATCGTGCCGGTGGAAATTCCCGGCAAGGCGGGACCGACCGTCGTCGACAGGGACGAGCATCCGCGTCCCGATACGACGCTCGAACAACTGGCCAAGCTGAAGACACCGTTCCGCAACCCCGGCACGGTTACCGCCGGCAACGCCTCCGGCGTCAATGACGGGGCGGCTGCACTCGTTCTCGCCTCCGCGGCGGCGGCCGAGAAGCACGGGCTGACGCCGCGCGCGCGGGTGCTCGGCATGGCGTCGGCCGCCGTGCCGCCGCGCATCATGGGCATTGGCCCCGTACCCTCGACGCGCAAGCTGATGCAGCGGCTCGATCTGAAGATCGGCAGTTTCGATTTGATCGAGATCAACGAAGCTTTCGCATCCCAGTCGCTAGCCTGCCTGCGACAGCTTGGGCTTGCCGACGATGCCGAACAGGTCAATCCGCATGGCGGTGCGATCGCGCTCGGCCATCCGCTCGGCATGTCGGGCGCGCGGCTCGCCGGCACCGCTTTGCGCGGGCTTGAGGCGCGGGGAGGAAAGCTCGGTCTCGCGACCATGTGCGTTGGCGTCGGCCAGGGCGTGTCGCTTGCGATCGAGCGCGTGAACTAGAAAAAAGGACGCCGAATGTCTCTCGTATATCCAAGGGAAAGTCTCAGCGCATTTCCCAAACATCTGACGCCGGCCTACAAAAGCACGGTGAAGCGCTCGCCGTCGCAGCCGCTGATCGTCATGCCGCACACGCTGTCCGAGCTGAGCGGGCCGGTCTACGGCCACAACGCGATTCAGGAATACGACAACGATCTCACCCGCCAGCATGCCGGCGAGCCGCTCGGCGAGCGCATCATCGTCCACGGTCATGTGCTCGGCGAAGACAAGCGGCCGATTGCGGGCGCGCTGGTGGAGCTGTGGCAGGCAAATGCCTGCGGCCGCTATGTGCATGTCGTCGACCAGCATCCGGCGCCGCTCGATCCGAACTTCACCGGCGCGGGGCGCGCCGTTACCGACAAGGCCGGCTATTACAAGTTCGTCACCATCAAGCCCGGCGCCTATCCGTGGGGCAATCATCACAACGCCTGGCGACCGAACCACATCCATTTCTCGGTGTTCGGGCACTCGTTCCTGTCGCGGCTGGTGACGCAGATGTATTTTCCGGGCGACCCGCTGTTTCCGTTCGACCCGATTTTCAATTCGGTTACCGACGAGAAGGCGCGCAACCGCATGATCGCGAGCTTCGACCTGGAAAATACCGTTCCCGACTGGGCGCTTTGCTATCGCTTCGACATTGTCGTGCGCGGGCGCGAAAAAACGCCGGAGGATATGGACTGATGTCGGAATTGACCCCATCGCAAACCGTCGGTCCCTATTACGCATACGGGCTGACCCCCAAGGGCCGCAAGAAATGGAAGCCCGACGACCGCTTCGACTGGAAGGAAACCGTCGGCGACAACCTGGTCACTGCCGACGCGAGCGGCGAGCGCATCCGCATCGAAGGCGTGATTTATGACGGCGATGGAAAGCCGATCGACGATGCCATGCTGGAAATCTGGCAGGCGGATGCGCAGGGCCGATATGCCAGCCCGGCGGATTCGCGCGCGCTGCCCAATGCCGCCTTCAAGGGACATGGACGGTCGGCGACGGATGCGAACGGCATGTTCGCCTTCGACACCATCAAGCCCGGCGCGGTGCCCTTCCGCAACGGCCAGATGCAGGCTCCGCATGTCGTGTTGGCGCTCTTTTCCCGCGGCATGCTGCGGCAGGTCTACACCCGCATGTATTTTCCGGACGAAGCGGCGAATGCCGCCGATCCGGTTCTGGCGCTGGTGCCGGCCGGTCGGCGGGAGACGCTGATCGCAAGGCGCGACATGCGCGACGGCCAGCCGGTCTACCGGTTCGACATTCGCGTGCAGGGTGCCGAGGAAACGGTGTTTTTCGACATCTGAGCCGCCACTCCGCCTGCGGCGTGCGCTTGCGGGCGGGATGCGGCAACGCCGCGGCGCCCGCCTGTGCGCCGCCACCGGATTGCGGGACGGGCTTTTGCCATGTCAAATTACATGCAAATATTGTATGAAATCGCGGGCCGCCGCCGCAAGCGGTGCCCGTCAGCGCCCGGTCTCGGGATTGCGCGGGCCGGGGCAGGCGTTCAATCTAGACCCGATCGCAGTTATCGTCGTGCATGAACGACCGGTGCATGAATAACCCGGCCACCGAGCAATCCCGCAACGGCGCCTCGCAGACGGCGAAGGCGCTGTCTGCAATCCGAGAACTGATCCTGACCGGCGAGCTTCTGCCCGGCAGCCGCATCACCGAATTGTCCATCGTCGCGCGGCTGCGCATTTCCCGCACGCCGATCCGCACCGCTCTGGTGCGGCTGGAGGAGGAAGGTTATCTGGAGGCGCTGGCCAACGGCGGTTTCGCCGTGCGCTCATTCTCCGAGCAGGACATCTACGACGCCATCGAACTGCGCGGCGTGCTTGAGGGGCTCGCCGTCCGGCTGGCTGCGGAACGCGGCGTCGCGTTCGCTTCGCTCGCGGCGATGAAAAGCTGCCTGCAGGAAATCGACAGCCTGCTGCGAAAGCCGGACTTTGAAATGCAGGATGTGCGGGAATTTTTCACGCTCAACGAGCAGTTCCACGATCTGCTGATCTATGCCGCGAACAGCGCCCTGCTGAGCCGCGAGGTCAGGCGGATGGTCCGTCTGCCGCTGACATCCGCCGGCGGACTGATCGCCGTGAACGCAGACCCGAAGGAGACCCGGCGCCTGCTGACGATCGGGCAGGACCATCACACCTGCGTGCTGCAGGCGATCGAAGACCGCGAAGGCAGCCGTGCCGAAGCGATCATGCGCGAACATGCCCGGCTGCCCCGGCGCAACCTGCAAAAGATTTTCGACGACGGGCAGTTGCGCCACCTGATCCGGCGACCCTCGCCGCAATACGACAGGCAGGACAGGGCCCCCGCCAAGGACACCGGGATCGCGCGCAAGGAGTCGACGGCCGTCGCCGTGGCGCTGCCGCTCAGGTCGCGCTGAACGGCATGCCGGACATGCGGGCCGGCGGCCGGATGTGGGCCAAGTCCCATCATGGCTGCCCATCTCGCGACACGGTCGTTTTGTGGTTGACGCGGCCGCGCCGCCCCGGTTCGCTCTGCGCCAAATATTCGCACCCCTGTTGGAGGAGACCATGAAAAGAGCCCGCCCGCCCTATCGCGCCGACCAGGTCGGCAGCTTTCTGCGCACCGAGCCGATCAAGCAGGCGCGGGCCAAGCGCGAAAAGGGCGAAATCACCGCCGATCAGCTCAAGGCGGTCGAAGACGATGAAATCAGGAAGCTGATCCGCAAGCAGGAAGAGGTCGGCATGCAGCTTGCGACCGACGGCGAATATCGCCGCTCCTGGTGGCATTTCGATTTTCTCGGTCTGCTCGACGGCGTGAAGCTGGTGGAGAGCGATCAGGGCATCCAGTTCAAGGGCGTGCAGACCAAGGCGCAGACGCTGAAGGTGGACGCCAGGGTGGATTTTCCCGTCGACCACCCGTTCGTGGAGCATTTCAGGTTCCTGAAGGCGAATACCAAAGTCACGCCGAAGATGACTATTCCCTCGCCCACGGTCCTGCATTTCCGTGGCGGCCGCCGTTCCATCAGCAAGGACGTCTATCCGGACATGGACGGCTTTTTCGAAGATACCGGCAAGGCTTACGCCAAGGCGGTGAAAGTCTTCTACGACGCCGGCTGCCGCTACCTGCAATTCGACGATACGGTCTGGGCCTATCTGTGCTCGCCGGCGGAACTGCAGAAAGCCAAGGAACGGGGCGACGATCCCACCGGACTGCAGGAAAAATACGCCCGGATGCTCAACATGGCGCTGGCGGCGAAGCCGGCCGACATGGTGATCACGACGCATGTCTGCCGCGGGAATTTCCGCTCGACCTGGATTTCCGAGGGCGGTTACGAGCCGGTGGCGGAAACCCTGCTCGGCAAGGTCAACTATGACGGGTATTTCCTCGAATACGACACCGAGCGCGCCGGCGGATTCGAACCGCTGCGATTCCTGCCCAAGGGCGAAAAAATGGTGGTGCTGGGCCTGATCACGTCCAAGAGCGGGACGCTGGAAAAGAAGGAGGACGTGAAGAAGCGCATTGAGGAAGCGGCGAAATTCGCGCCGCTGGAACAGTTTTGCCTGTCGCCGCAATGCGGCTTTGCGTCCACCGAAGAGGGCAATATTCTTACCGAGGAGCAGCAATGGGCGAAGATGCGGGAAATCGTCGAACTGGCCGACGAGGTCTGGGGCTGATCGACGCGGCCCGCCCGCCATGCGCAAATTGACCGCTTGATGCTGGGGAGGGGATCGTGAAGAATCCCCCCTCAAGATCAATCAATAAGCTGATCTTAATAAGGGAGGACTGCATGCTTGGACTATCGAGGACCTGGCGCATGGCCGGATACGGCCTGGCGGCATTCGCCGCGGCGCTGTTTGCATTCCCGACGTCGCCGGCACAGGCGCAGTCGGGCGAGCCGATCAAGATCGGATTCAGCATGGCGCTCACCGGCGGTCTCGCACCGAACGGAAAATCCGCCTTGCTGGGAATGCAGATCTGGGAAGAGCAGATCAACAAGAAGGGCGGCCTGCTCGGGCGTCCGGTCAAGCTTGTCTTCTATGACGACCAGACCAACCCGGCCAACGTGCCCGGCATCTATACGAAGCTGCTGGACGTCGACAAGGTCGACCTCGTGGTCGGTCCCTACGCCACCAACATGATCGCCCCGGCCATGCCCGTGGTCATGCAGAAGGGCAAGGTGTTCGTCATCCTGTTCGGTCTGGCGGTGAATGCGGAATTCAACTATCCGAAATACTTCGCGATGATCCCGACCGGGCAGAATACCAAGCCCTCCTTCACCGAAGGCTTCTTCGAGATCGCCGCGCAGCAAAATCCCAAGCCGAAAACGGCGGCGCTGATTGCCGCCGACGCGGAATTCGCACGTAACGCCTGCGAGGGCGCGCGCGAGAACGCCAAGAAGCATGGCTTCAACATCGTCTACGACCGCACCTATCCGCCGGCGACCACGGACTTCACCGCGATCGTGCGCGCGATCCAGGCGGCCAATCCCGACGTCGTCAATATCTGTTCGTACCCGCCGGATTCGGTCGGCATGGTGCGGGCGGTCAACGAGATCGGCTTCAAGCCGAAGATGATCGGCGGCGCGATGGTCGGCCTGCAGGCGACCGCGATCAAGACGCAGCTTGGCCCGCTGCTGAACGGCTGGGTCAATTACGAAACCTGGGTGCCTTCGCCGCAGCTCCTGACGCCGGACGTGCAGACGTTCCTGAAGGACTACCAGGCCAAGGCGCCGGCCGCGGGCGTCGATCCGCTCGGCTATTATCTCGGTACCTGGGGATACGCCTATATCGAGCTGCTCGGCAAGGCGGTGGAAGCCACCAAGACGCTCAACGACGACAAGATCGCCGAATACATCCGCAACAACACGATCAAGACGATCATGGGCGACATCAAGTTCGGCAAGAACGGCGAGTGGGCGCAGTCCGGCATGATGCAGGTGCAGTATCACAGCATCAAGGGCAACGACCTCAACCAGTTCCGCGGCATGGACACCCAGAACCTTCTGCATCCGACCAAGATGGCGACGGGCAAGGTGATCTATCCGTTCGAGAAGGCCCGCCAGTAACACGACGGGCGTAGTCCGGACGGCGTCGCGCCTCGCCGCGCGGCGCCGTCTTTTTCTGCATTGCCGGAGACCGTCATGCTGCTGCCAACGACTCTGGTCGGCTCCTATCCGCAGCCGGAATGGCTGATCGACCGCCAGAAGCTGTCGAAACAGGTGCCGCGAATCCGGATGCAGGATTTGTGGCTGGTCGGCCCCGCACATCTTGAGGCGGCGCAGGACGACGCGACGCTGCTTGCCATCCGCGACCAGGAGCGCGCCGGGCTCGACATCGTCTCCGACGGCGAGCAGCGCCGCGAGAGTTATTCCAACCGCTTCGCCACCGCGCTTGAGGGCGTCGATCTCGACAATCCGGGAACGACGATCAACCGCAGCGGCAAGCCGATTCCGGTTCCGCGCGTCATCGGCAAGATCCGCCGGCGGCATGCGGTGGAAGTGCGCGACGTGCAGATCCTGCGCGCGAGCACCGACCGTCAGGTCAAGGCAACCGTGCCCGGACCGTTCACCATGGCCAAGCAGGTGCAGGACGATTTCTACCGCGACGAGGAAGCCCTGGCGATGGACTATGCCGCCGCCGTCAACGCGGAAATCGGGGATCTGTTCGCCGCCGGCGCCGACATCGTCCAGGTCGACGAGCCATGGATGCAGCAGCACCCGGACAAGGCGCGGCAATACGGCCTGAAGGCTCTCGATCGTGCGCTTGAGGGCGTCGGCGGAACCGTCGCCGTGCATCTGTGCTTCGGCTATGCGGCGGTCGTGCACGACAAGCCGACCGGCTATTCGTTCCTTGCCGAGCTGGAGGGCTCGAAGGCGCAGCAGGTCTCGATCGAAGCGGCGCAGCCGAAGCTCGACCTCTCGGTGCTGAAGTCGCTGCCGTCGAAGACCATCATTCTCGGCGTCATCGACCTTTCCGATATGTCGGTCGAGACCCCGCAGGTCGTAGCCGATCGCATCAGGAAGGCGTTCGATTACGTTCCGCCGGAGCGGATCGTGGTCGCGCCCGATTGCGGCATGAAATATCTGCCGCGCGAGGTGGCCTTCGGCAAGATGCAGGCGATGGTTCAGGGCGCGGCGATCGTGCGCAAAGAGCTGGCGCGGCACTGAAGGACACGGGACGTGCAAAGTCGATGCCGATCGATCCCGACAAGCTGCTGGCGCTGAACATACCGGACATCGAGCACCGCTATTCCGACAAGGACGTGATCCTCTATGCGCTCGGCGCGGGACTGGGCAGCGATCCCCTCGACCGCGACCAGCTCGACTTCGTCTACGAGAAAAACCTGAAAGTCTTGCCCACCTTTGCGCTGGTGATGGCCTA
Organism: uncultured Hyphomicrobiales bacterium; assembly: GCA_964456755.1. Taxonomy (GTDB): domain Bacteria; phylum Pseudomonadota; class Alphaproteobacteria; order Rhizobiales; family Xanthobacteraceae; genus Pseudorhodoplanes. The sequence continues at coordinate 14,169 of CAYWCE010000007.1, read as the reverse complement.
TTCCGCCTTCTGGCTGCGCGACCTCGAAACCGGAATCGATTTCGTCAGGGTCGTGCACGGCGAACAAAGCCTGACGCTGCATCGCGCGCTGCAGCCGCGCGGCTACGTCATCGGCAGAAGCCGCATCCTCGACGTGATCGACAAGGGCGCGGACAAGGGCGCCCTGGTCTATTCCGAGCGCGAGATCGTCGACGGCGCCGACGGCGGCAAGATCGCAACCCTGCGCCAGACCGTGTTCTGCCGCGGCGACGGCGGTTTCGGCGGACCGAAACGCGAGGGGCCTGCGCCGCACCGGATTCCCGAACGCGCGCCCGATCACGTCTGCGAACTGCCGACGCAGCCGGACATGGCGCTGATCTACCGACTGTCCGGCGACGTCAATCCGCTGCATGCCGATCCCGACCTGGCGCGGCAGGCCGGATTCGCACGGCCGATCCTGCACGGACTTGCGACATTGGCGGTTGCCGGCCACGCCGTTCTGAAGACGCTGTGCGGCTACGAGCCGGACCGGGTGAAGGCGATCGCCGGGCGCTTTTCCGCCCCGGTATTCCCGGGCGAGACGATCCGCACCGAACTCTGGCGCGACCGGGATATTGTCAGCTTCCGCTCGCGGGTCGCCGGCCGCGATGCGGTGGCGATCGATCACGGGCGCGTGGAGCTGCAATGAGTCTGCCCCTCTCCGGACTTCTCGTCGTTTCGCTGGAACAGGCGGTCGCCGCCCCGACCTGCACCTGCCGCATGGCGGACGCCGGGGCGCGCGTGATCAAGGTGGAGCGGCCGGAAGGCGATTTCGCGCGCGGCTACGACGACGTCGTGCATGGCGAGAGCGCCTATTTCGTCTGGCTCAACCGCGGCAAGGAATCGGTGGTCCTCGACCTCGCCCGCGCCGAGGACAAGGCGCTGCTGTCGGCGATGATCGCGCGGGCGGACGTGTTTGTGCAGAACCTGAAGCCCGGTACCGTCGCCAGGCTCGGCTTTCCCGTGGCCGAATTGCGCCGCCTGCATCCGCGGCTGATCGTCTGTTCCATATCCGGTTTCGGCGAAAGCGGGCCGAATGCGCGGCGCAAGGCCTACGATCTCCTGATCCAGGCCGAGTCGGGGCTGGCCTCGGTCACCGGCGGACCGGACGCGCCGGCGCGCGTCGGCGTGTCGGTCGTCGATATCGCGACCGGCATGAACGCCTATGAGGCGATTCTGGAAGCGCTCATTGCACGCGAACGCATCGGCGCAGGCGCGGAGATTTCCGTCTCGCTGTTCGATGCTATGGCCGACTGGATGACCGTGCCGCTGCTGCAATATGAGGGCGGCAGGCCGCCGCAGCGGCTCGGTCTCGCGCATCCTTCGATCTCGCCTTACGGGGTGTTCAAGACCGGGGACGGCATCGACATCCTGATCTCCATCCAGAACGACCGCGAATGGCGCGTCCTGGCGGAGAAGGTGATCGGCGACGCCGCGCTTGCCGCCGATCCCGCCTTCGCCACCAATATGGAGCGCGTCAGACGCCGCGGCGAGACCGACGGGCGCGTTGCGCAGTTCTTCGCCGCGCACAACGCCGCGGCGCTGATCGAAAAGCTCGCCGCTGCCGATATCGCCTTCGCGCCGGTCAACGGCCCCGCCGAACTTGCCCGGCATCCAAATCTGCGCCGCATCACGGTCGGCACGCCGAGCGGCCCCGCCAGTATTCCGGCGCCCGCGCCGCTGCGGTCGGACGCGGCGCGTCGTTTCGGCCCGGTGCCGGCGCTGGGGGAACACACCGAGCGTATCCGTGCCGAATTCGCGCCGCGCACGGACGCGGGCGCACGAAGATAACGCAACCGTCCAGCAAGGAGACCTCACATGGACAAGGCGATGTATGAACGCGGACTTGCGATCCGCACCGCCGTTCTCGGCAGCGAATATGTCGAAGGCGCGATGAAGAATGCCGACGAGTTCAGCAGGCCGATGCAGGATCTGCTCAACGAATATTGCTGGGGCTCGATCTGGGGCCGCGAGGGCCTGCCGCGCAAGACCCGTTCGATGCTCAATCTGGCGATGCTCAGCATTTTGAACCGCCAGCACGAGCTGAAATCGCATCTGCGCGGCGCGATCAACAATGGCGTGACCAAGGAGGAAATCGCCGAAGTCTTCCTCCAGGTTGCCGTCTATGGCGGCGTGCCGGCCGCGGTGGAGGCGTTTCGCACCGCGCGGGAATTCTTTGCGCAGGAAGCGGCGGGGCGCTGACGCCCCGCAAGCGGGAGAGAGGTCATGGAACTGGGATTCATCGGCCTGGGCCGCATGGGCCGTCCGATGAGCCGGCGGCTGATCGAGGCCGGTCACCGGCTTGTCGTCTGCGACACCGATCCGGCCGCGGTCGATGCGCTGGTGGCGATGGGCGCCGAGGCGGCAGCGTCGCCGCGCGCGGTAGCCGATCGCGTCGATACCGTCTTCGCCAGCCTGCCGACGCCGGACATCGTCCTGAAAGTTGCGGCCGGCGACGGCGGCGTCATCGAAGGGGCGAAAGTCCGCTGCTTTGTCGATACGTCCACGACCGGCTCGCGCATGGCCAGGCGCGTGGCCGGGGCGCTGAAGGCGAAAGACATCGTGCAGCTCGATTCGCCGGTCAGCGGCGGCGTACCGGGCGCGGAAAAGGGCACGCTGGCGGTCATGGTCTCCGGCCCGCGAGCGCCGTTCGAGCGGCTCGAAACGGTGCTGAAGGTTTTCGGACGTCCCTTCTATCTGGGCGAGGGCGCGGGGTTCGGGCAAACCATGAAGCTGCTCAACAACCTCCTCTCCGCCACCACTCTGGCCGCGACCTGCGAGGCGGTCGCCATCGGCGTCAAGTCCGGCCTCGGCGCCGCGCAGATGATCGAGGTGCTCAATGCCGGGACCGGACGCAGCAGCGCCAGTCTCGACAAGTTTCCGCGCTCGATCCTTCCGGGCACCTACAATGGCGGCTTTGCCACCGGCCTGATGGTCAAGGACGTGCGGCTTTGCCTCGAAGAGACGCGCGCGCTCGGTCTGTCGATGCCGGTCGCCGAGAGCGTCGCGGCGCTTTGGCAGGCGCTGCAGGAGGAAGCCGGGCCGGGCTCCGACTCCACCGTCATGATGAAATACATCGAGACGCGCGCCGGCGTCAGCCTGCATGCGCGGTCCGGAAAGGATGGCGGCACATGAGCGAAGACACCTACGAAATTCACGCCATCGCTTATGGCAGCCACGTGCGCACCCGCGCCGAAAATTATATCGGCGCCGATCCGCACGATCTCGCCCCCGATCCGCTCACCTATTATGTGTGGGCGGTCACCGGCCGGAACCGGACTTTCATCGTCGATACCGGTTTCGATGCGGAGATGGCGGCGCGCCGCTCGCGCCGGATTTCCAGGCCGATCGGAGAAGGGCTGAAGGCGATCGGCATCGATGCGGGCACGGTCGCCGACGTGATCGTCTCGCACCTGCATTACGACCATGCCGGCAATTACGATCTGTTTCCGAAGGCGCGCTACCATTTGCAGGACTGCGAGATGGCCTATGCGACCGGCCGCTGCATGTGCCACGCGCATCTGCGCGTTCCGTTCGAGGCCGACGACGTGGTGGCCATGGTGCGCAAGGTCTTCGCCGGCCGTGTGGCGTTTCACGACGGCGATGACGAAATCGCGCCGGGTCTCAGCGTGCATCGCGTCGGCGGACATTCGAAGGGGCTGCAATGCGTTCGCGTGAAGACGCGGCGCGGTCATGTCGTGCTCGCGTCCGATGCCAGCCATCTTTACGAGCATGTCGAGACCGACAGGGTCTTTCCCATCACCTATAATGTCGGCGACGTGCTGGAAGGCTATGCGACCCTGCGCAGGCTGGCTTCCTCGCCGCAGCATGTCATCCCCGGCCACGACCCGCTGGTGCTCGAACGTTATCCGGCGTCACGCCCCGATCTGCAGGGCTGGGTGGCGCGGCTGGATGCGGATCCGAAGGGCTGACGGTCAGGTGCTGCGATGCCTTTGCAGCGCCGCAACATGCAGTTGCGCAGACTCGCGACTGAAGCAGCAGAATACGATGCGTGCGAGACCGGTCGGGGCGGATTCGATTGTCGCCGCCACCGCGTCGACCGCAATATGCGCCGCCCGGTCCGGCGGAAAGGCATAGACTCCGGTCGAAATCGCCGGAAAGGCGATCGAGGCGAGACGATGCGCGGCGGCGAGCGACAGCGCATTGCGATAGCAGGACGCCAGCAGGCGGTCCTCGCCGCGCGCTCCGCCCTGCCAGACCGGCCCCACCGTATGGATCACATGGGCTGCCTTCAGCAGGTATCCGCCGGTGATCTTCGCAGCGCCGGTCTCGCACCCGCCGAGCGTGCGGCATTCGGCGAGCAGACCGGGGCCGGCGGCGCGATGGATGGCGCCGTCGACCCCGCCGCCGCCGAGCAGCGTGCCGTTGGCGGCGTTGACGATGGCGTCGGTGTCGAGCGTCGTGATGTCGCCGACCACGACGTCGAGGACGGCCGCGCCCGCCTTCGCGCTATGCAGGTGAACGCTCATGCGTTGAGGATAGCACGGTGCGGCGCTCCGGCCTCACCTGGCTTTGCTCTCACGCGCCATCGCTTGGCCTCAGCCGCTCACCCGGCGCCGCGGCGTGAATGGCGAGCGCGTGAATGCCTGCGGCAAAATCGCCGGACAAGGCCTCGTTGATCATGCGGTGCCGCTGGATCCTGGTCTTGCCGGCGAAGGCATCGGCGACGATATAGACCCTGAAATGCGTTTCGCCGCCCGGCCGGTGGCCGGCATGACCTTCATGCATGTGCGATTCGTCGGCGACGTCCAGGCTTTCGGGCGCAAAAGCCTGCGTCAACTTTTCGGTAATGACCTGTTTTCGCGTCGGCATGGCGGTTCTGTTAGACAAATATGAAGGCTTTGGTCAATCGTCGCGCAGTTCGCACTTGCCGACGGAGCAACGAACGTGATTGTCAAGTCTTGAAGGCGCGCAAATCGGCATCCAATAATATCGGACCATGAAGTTCGACTCGCCCCTGTTCGACCGTATCCGGGTCAGGCCCGGCCAGGACCGCCGCGCGGCTAGCGCGGTGCCGGCCTGTCAGTGGCCGGGCTGCCAGCAGCCGGGAACGCATCGCGCGCCGAAAGGGCGTGGCCACGAGGCCGAGCAGTGGCATTACTGTCTCGATCACGTGCGCCAGTACAACCAGTCGTACAATTTCTTTGCCGGAATGAGCGAGGACGATGTCCTCAAATACCAGAAAGATGCGATGACCGGCCATCGGCCGACCTGGAAAATGGGCACCGGCCGCCAGCACGATCCGGGCCGGTTCTATGCCGATACCGCCATCGATCCCTTTGCCATGTTCCGCGAACTGGGCGGTCACGGCCGCGCCGAGGCGCCGAAAGCGGAGACGCGCACGATCCGCAATGCCGAGCGCAAGGCTTTCCATGCGCTCGGGCTGGAACTGTCCGCCTCGCGTGCCGAAATCAAGGCGCGGTTCCACGACCTGGTGAAGCAGCATCATCCCGATGCGAATGGCGGCGATCGTTCGACCGAGGATCGCCTCGTCGAGGTCATTCAGGCCTATAATTACCTGAAGTCGGCCGGCTTCTGCTGAGCCTTCAGCCCGGACCGAAAATCAGGTCGGGCAGAAACAGCACCACCTGCGGAACGAATACGAGGAACAGCGCCACCAGCCCGACTGCGGCAAGGAATGGCAGCGATTCGCGCGCGTAGATTCCGACCGGGCATTTGAGGATCGAGCAGACCGCATACATGGCCGCGCCCACCGGCGGGGTAAAATTGCCGATGGTGGCGGCGATGATGAAGACCAGCCCGAAATGCACCGGGTCGCCGTCCAAATCCCGCACCAGCGGCAGGAAGATCGGCGTCAACATGATGATCAGCACCGTGCCGTCGACCAGGCATCCCGCCAGCAGGATGAAGATCAGGATCAGCACCATCACCCCGTAAAGGTTGTCGGTGATGCCGAGTATCCCGCCCGAAATCACCTCGGGCACGCGCTCGAATACGATGCCGTAAGCGAAGATCGCCGACAGCGCGAGCAGGAACATCACCGCGCCGACATCGACAAGGCTGCCTTCGAGCGCCTCGCGAAAACCGTCGCGGCGCAGACGGCGATACACGATGGTGCCGATCAGCACGGCATAGACGACCGCGAAGGCGCCGATCTCGGAGGGCGTGAAAACGCCCATGCGCAGTCCGACGAGAAGGAACACCGGAAACAGGATTGCCCACAGGCCGCCGCTGAACGCGCGCCCGAATTCCGACAGCGAAGGCCGCACCGCGCGCTCGGCCCGGATGCCGCGCCGTTTTGCGGTATAGGCGATGGTGATCGCGAGCGCCGCCCACAGCAGCAGCGCCGGGATCAGCCCGGCGGCAAACAGACGGCCGATGGAGACCTGGCCGACGGTGCCGTAGAGAATGAATCCGATTCCCGGCGGAATGATCGGCGTGAGCACGGAGCCGAAGGAGAGCACGCCTGCGGCATAGCCCTTCGGCAGGCCGCGTCGCACCATCTCGCCGCCGAGCATGCGCGTCTGCATGGCGGCATCGGCGATGCAGGAGCCGGACACGCCGCCCATCAGTCCGGCCAGGGCCACGGAGACCTGCGCCAGACCGCCGCGCAGGCGGCCGGTCAGCACCGAAGCCAGGTTAAGCAATTGCTCGGTGATGCCGGACTTGTTCATGAAATTGCCGGCCATGATGAACAGCGGAACGGCCAGCAGCGCGAAATTCTGCGTTTGCGTGATGGTCAGCTGAATCGGGATGGTGGAAGGCAGTTCCGGATGCTGCAGGAAGAACAGCGCACCGGAAATTCCGATAGCGAAGGCCACCGGCATGCCCATCAGCAGCAGAACGACGAATGCCAAGGTGACGATCAGCATGGTGCGATCCCCGTGCCCCGTCAGACTGCCGCGCCGGGATGGTCGGCAGGCCGCGGCGCATGCGCGGCGCGGCCTCGGAAAGCGTCGCGGATTTTCAGTGCCGTGGTGAGCAGCAGCAGCGCGGCGCCGACCGGCAGGCTCATGGTCACCCAGGAATAGCTGATCTCCGGAATGCCCTGGAAGCTGCGCTCGCGGCTGATCCAGGACAGATACAGGCCGCCGACCAAGACATAGGCGAGGAAGACGCAGATGATCGCGTAATTGCAGAAAACAAGGAGCCGGCGATAGCGCTCGGGCAGGCTGTTGGGCACGATGTCGATCGACATCAGCGCATTCTTGCGCCAGGCAATGTCGGCGGAAAGGAAGCAGCCCCAGGCGAAAAAGCAGGTGGCGGCGTCGGTCGACCAGTTGATCGGATGGCCGAGCGTGCGCATCGCTCCGCCCAGAAAGATCAGGACGACCATAAGAACAAGAAGCACGGCGGCAAGCACCGCTTCCGCCGTGCAGAGTTGCTCGTAGAAACGTTTCATTCCGGGCGGGTCCGGCTTGTTCGGTCCGTGGTCCGGCCGATTATGCCGCAACCGTCACTTTTTGCCGATCTCCTTGTGCACGGTGTTCTTGGCGTCGATGATTTTCAGCGTTTCGTAGGCCTTGTCGCCCGCCTTGCGGAAGGCGGCGAGGTCGACGTCCTTGACGATGGTCATGCCGCGCGACTGAAGCTGCTTCTCGACTTCGGCTTCGGATTTGAGGATCGCCTGAGAGACCTCCTCTCCGGCCTTGTCGCATTCCTCGACCAGAACCTGCTGATATTCCTTGGGCAGGGCGTCGAACCACTTGGCGCTGATCACCTGGAAATTGATCAGCATGATGTGCTTCGTCTCGTTGGCGTATTTGAGCACCTCGTAGAAGCGCCCGCCGGGAATGTTGTTGTAGACGAGTTCCACCCCGTCGATCGCCCGCTGCTGCAGGCCGGGATACATTTCGCCGAACGCCATCGCTACCGGCACCGCGCCGAGCGCGCGGATCGATTCCTGCCAGATCGGCGCCGGCGGGGTGCGGATGCGCAGGCCCTTCAGGTCGTCGGGATTCTTGATCGGCTTGTTGGTGAAGAAGTGGCGATAGCCCTGCACCCAGTTGAAGGAAAGAACTTTCAGGCCGAACTTGCTGGCAAGTTCTTCCTGCCACTTGATCACGGTCGGAGACTTGCGCAGCTTCGCCACTTCCTCGAGGGTTTCGGCGAAATAGGGACCGTTCATGACCGCAATGCCGGGCACGTAATTGCCCATGCGCGCGGAATCGGTGTTCTGTCCGATATTGGCGCCCTGCCGGATCTGCTCGATGATGTCCTCCTCGCGCCCGAGCTGCGCGGAATGGAACACCTCGATCTTCAGGCCGCCCTTGGTGCGCTCCTCGACCCGCTTGGCCCATTTCTGGAAGCCGTCGTGATACGGCTCTTTCGGCCCGAGAACGTGGTTGAACTTCAGCGTGAATGTCTGCTGCGCCTGCACGTTGCTTCCGGCAAAGGCCAGAAGAACGAGCGCCGCGCCGACCGGCACGATGGCCCGTAGCATTGGCATGGATCGTTTCTCCCTCGTGATGTTGTTATCTGGTTGGCCGCGCGTTCCTGCGAGGCGTCACGGATCCGTTGCGCGGATCGTCGGCCCCGTTGTCGCGCCGCAGCGCCGCCGCACGGACCGCCGCCCGGCGGGCGCCGGGTCCGTGCAACCCGGTCAGTCTAGTTTGAATTATGAAACATCAAAGTCAATTGCAGCCCATACTGTGAAACAGGGCCGCGTCCCGCCGCATCAGTTGATGAACCCGGCCTGGCGCGGCAGCCACAGCACGAGTTCCGGATAGACAATGGTGAGCAGCAATCCGCCAAGCTGCAGCAATACGAACGGCACCACGCCGCGATAGAGATGACCCATGCTCAGACCCGCCGGCATCGCGCCGCGCATGCAGAAAAGGGCAAAGCCGAAGGGCGGCGTGAGAAACGATGTCTGCAAGTTCACCGCCATGGTGATCACGAGCCAGGCGAGGAAGACGACGCTCGGGCCCTGACCCAGATGCGAGGAAAAATCCAGATTCTGCAGGATCGGCGCGAAAATCGGCAAAACGATCAGGCAGATTTCGATCCAGTCGAAGAAGAAGCCGAGCAGAAAGACCAGAACCTGCAGGAAGACGAAAATCTCCCAGCCGCTGTCCAGACCCATGCCGCGCAGGATGTCGCGCACGATCTCGTCGCCGCCGAGCGCGCGGAAGACATAGGCGAATGTCGTGGCGCCGAAGAACAGCAGGAACACCATCGCATTGGTCAGGCCGGACAATGCGACGATGTCGCGCACGACCGTGCGGGTGAGCCGGCCGCGCAGCAGAGCCAGCAGGATCGCGCCGGCGGCGCCGACACCGGCGGCCTCCGTCGCCGTTGCCCAGCCGCCCAGGATCGAGCCGAGCACGAGCACGATCAGGAAGGTCGGCGGCAATATGCTTTTGCCGACCATGATCCAGAATTCGGCCCGCGTTTTGGGTCCGATTTCCGCCGGCAACGGCGGCGCGTCCTGCGGTCGCAGAAACGAGACGGTGCCGATATAGGCGAGATAAAGCACCGAAAGGATCAGCCCGGGAACCAGCGCTCCGGCAAACAGCGCGCCGATGGAGACCTGCATCATATCGCCCATGATCACGATCATGATCGATGGCTGGATGATAATTCCGAGCGTGCCGGCGGAAGCCACGGTGCCGGCGGCAAGTTCAGGCCGGTAGCCGCGTTCGAGCATCGCCGGCAGCGCGATCAGCGTCAGCATGATCACCGAGGCCCCGACGATGCCGGTGGTGGCGGCCATAATCGTGCCCATCAGCGTCACCGACATGGCGAGGCCTCCCGGCACGCGCCGGGTCACCACCTGCAGGCATTGCAGCAGATCGTTGGCGACGCCGCTCTTTTCCAGCACCATGCCCATGAAGATGAACATCGGGATCGCCACCAGCACGGAATTGGCGGCGACGGCGCCGAACAGCCGCGGCAGCAGATTGAAGAACTGGATCGGCTGGAAGACGTCGAAAAGGATGCCGATGGCGCCGAAAATGATGCCGATGCCGCCGAGCACGAATCCCACGGGGAAGCCGCAGAACAGCCCGATGGCAAGCGCGACGAACATCAGGATCGCCAGATGCTCGACAATCCACGCGATCATGACGCACCCGGCCCCTCGCGGCTGCCAAGGCTGCCCGAATCGCGCAGATGCGGCGGACCGAACAGGCGAACCGCGAGCCGCAGCATGACCGCAAGAACGGAGGCGAGCAGCAGCGCCAGTCCGAGCGTGAGTATGCCTTTCGGAATAAAGCGATAGGGCAGCCCACTGATCGATTCGGACGATTCGTTATAGACGTAGGCGATCCAGCTGTAGCGGACGCCGAAATAGAGCGCGGTCAGGCAGAAAGGCAGTGCCAGAAGGGTGCAGCCGGCAAGCTCCAGCCAGGCCTGCAGGCGCGGCGCGAGCTGCGAAGTCACCACGTCGATGCGCACATGCGCGTTGCGCAGATAGGCATAGCCGAGCCAGAACGACAGCAGCGCGGCATGCAGGTGCCATTCCAGCTCGCCGATGCGCGTGGAGCCGAAGCCCGGCACCTGGTAGCCGAACTTGCGCGTCGCCACGTCGAAGCAGATCAGCGCGGCCAGCGCAAAAAAGAGGGCGCCCGCGGCGAAGGCGATCTTCTCGACGATACGCTCGATCGCCCTGCTTGCCGCAAGCGCCCTGTCCATGTCCGGACCGTCAGGGAGAGGGCTTCAGTTCAGGTAACCGTGCTCGCGCCACACCGCATAGTCCTTGCGGAACTGGGTGTAGGAATCCCAGACCTTCTTGAAATTGGCATTCTTCGCCGTTTCCTCGGCGACCACCTCGTTCCAGGTCTTTTCATAGGCGGCGATGATCTCGGGCGGCCACTTCTTCACCTGTACGCCCTGCGCCTGCATTTCCCTGATCGCCTTCCACTGCTGCGCTTCGCCCTGCGCAATCGCCTCGCGCATGGTGTCGCCGCAGGCAAGCTCGACGATCGCCTTGTGCTGGTCGGACATGGCGTCCCACTTCTTCTTGTTGATGTAGAGGTCGAAGAAGGTCGCCTGCTGGTGCCAGCCGGGGAAATAGTAGAACTTGGCGACCTGATGGAAGCCGAGCCGCTGGTCCATCGCCGGCAGCGAGAATTCGGTGGCGTCGATCGCGCCGCGCTCAAGCGCCTGGAACAGTTCGCCGGGCGGCAATTGCAGCGTGGCGACGCCGAGTTTCTCCATCACCTTCGCGCCGAGCCCGAAGAAGCGCATTTTCAGCCCCTTCAGGTCGTTCAGCGACTTGATCTCCTTGCGGAACCAGCCGGAAGCCTCGGGCGGAATGATTGCGCAGGGAATGTTGTGCAGGTCGTATTTGGCGAACATCTCGCGCGCGATCTGCAGCCCGCCGCCGTGATACATCCACGCCATGTATTCGCCGATGCCGGGACCGAACGGTACGGTGGAAAAAAGATTGAAGGTGATGTCCTTGCCCGAATACCAGCCGGCGCCAGCCCATGCCGCGTCGACCGAGCCCTGCGAAACCGCGTCCATGGCCTGCGCGGCGGGAACGAGCGCGCCGGGTTCGTGGAATTTGAGTTCGATCTCGCCGCCGGAGGCGCGTGCGATTTTCTGGCCAAGCCGCTGTGCGCCTTCTCCGATCAGCACCATCCCGCCGGGAAAGGTGCTGGCCATGTTGAGGCGGACTTTTGCCTGTGCGGCAGCGGGCTGCGATAACGAAGCGGAAACGACGGCGCCGGCGAGAATGCCGAGCGCGCCTGCGAGAATTGCGCGTTGCATGTTGATCCTCCCTCGGACCTGCCCCGCGGAGACCGCCGGGTGCGCGATCCGTTGTGTTGAGGCGCGGCAGATGCGGCGCCGCGCCTTGACAGAAACCGGTATGATCTTAGTCTGATCTGTGAAACATAAAAGCCCAGGAGCGTTCATAAGGTGAAACAACCGGATTCGGCGTCCGCCGGCGGCGCGCGCGTGACCCATCAGTCGCTCGAGCGCGGTCTGCGACTTCTCGAAGTCGTGGCCTCGATGGGCGGCACGACCAGCCTCGGCGAAATCGCGCGGCGCACCGGTCTGCATCGCAGCACGACGCATCACCTGCTGCAGACCTTGGTCGGCCTCGGTTTTTTGCGGCAAGATCCAAGTTCGCGCGGTTACGAACTGGCCTCCAAGCTGTTCCAGCTCACCGGCCGCACCTGGACCCCGGAACAGCTCGGTGTCATTTCAGAACCGGTGATTGCCGAACTGACCCGTTCCACCGGCGAGGGTTCGAGCGTCGCCGTCTATCGCAACGGTGTCGTGCGCATCGTTGCCAAACGCGATGCGGACGGGCCGGTGCGCGTGGTGCAGAGCGTGGGTGCCGAACGCCCGATTCACGCGACCGCCGTCGCCAAGGCCATCCTCGCCTGGCTGCCGCCTCCCGAACTGGCCAGCCTCGTCGGCCAAAGCCGCTTCGAACGCTATACGCCGCGAACGATCTGCTCGCGCGCGGAATTTCAGGCGGAATTGCGTCGGGTGCGGGCGGCCGGCGTCGCCTTCGACGACGAGGAGCATATCGAAGGCATCCGCTGCATTGCCGCGCCGGTGTTCAGCTATAGCGGCCAGGCGGTGGCCTCGATCTGCACCGTCGGCGCCAAGAGCCGGATGACGCGGCAGAAGCTGCGCGACCTGCGCGCGCCGCTGCTGGAATTTGCCGGCATGCTTTCGGAACGGCTCGGCTGGGCGCACGAATCCGGCAGTCGCAGTCTGGCCTGATCGCATGCAGCCTTCGTTCTCGTTGCAGGGGCTGAATGCACTGGTCGTCGGCGGAACCAGCGGCATCGGCAACCGCATTGCGCACGCCTTTCAACGATACGGCGCAAGCGTCGGCATCGTCGGCCGCACCGCGGCGAAGCTGGGGCGGGCGGTTTCCGCATTGCAGGACGAAGGCGGCGCGACGCGCGGCTATTCGTTCGATGTCGCCGCGCCGGACCAGATCGATGCGCTGCGCGACGCGGTGCTGAAGGACTTCGGCCATATCGACATTTTGGTGCCGGCGCAGGGCATCACGCGGCTGAAGCCGGCGGAGGACTTCAGCGAGGACGACTACGACGCGATCATGGCGACGAACATGCGCAGCGTGTTCTTCACGTGCACCAGGATCGGCTCGCATATGCTCGCGCGCGGCAGCGGCGCCATCGTCAATATCGGGTCGATGTCGGCGCATCGCGGATTTCCCCGCGCCGCGGTCTATTCCGTCAGCAAGCACGGTGTGATCGGCCTCACGCTGACGCTGGCCGCCGAATGGGCCGGCCGCGGCGTGCGCGTCAACGCGATTTCGCCGGGCTTTTTCCTGACCGATCTCAACCGCAATGCGATGAGCCCGGAACGCAAGGACAGCGCGTTGCGCCGCACGCCCATGGGGCGTTTCGGCGAACTGGACGAATTGACGGGGGCGGCCGTGTTTCTGGCTTCGCCCGCGGCCCGGTTTGTCACCGGCACGGTGATCAACGTCGACGGCGGCTATCTGGCGATGGGGATTTGACCGCTGGAATCGGGGCCCGCCGCTGCCGCCATGCGCTTGACGGAACTGCCGCCGCGCCCCTGTGAATTTCCGCCGGCCATCCTATCTGATTGAAGCGGCAGGCACTTTCCCCGGTTCCTTTGGGTTTATCCGGGCGGCGGATTTCTGCTAGTTTGGCCGCCGCGTCGCCTTGCAACCCCATGCGCAGACAGAAAGTTGCCCCGGCAAACCGGCCCGGGGTCACGGAGAAACAATGACAATTGCAGCACAAGAGGCCAGCCAAGGCCCCTCCGGCTTGCCCGATATGAAAGTCTCGGTTCGCCAGGTCTTCGGGATCGACAGCGACATGGAAGTGCCGGCCTATTCCGAGCCGGATATTCACGTTCCCGATATCGACCCCGATTATCTGTTCGACCGCCCGACGACGCTTGCAATCCTGGCCGGCTTCGCCCGCAACCGGCGTGTCATCGTCACCGGCTATCACGGCACCGGCAAGTCGACGCATATCGAGCAGGTCGCCGCGCGGCTGAACTGGCCGTGCGTGCGCGTCAACCTCGACAGTCACATCAGTCGCGTCGATCTGATCGGCAAGGACGCCATCGTGATCCGCGACGGCATGCAGGTCACCGAATTCCGCGACGGCATCCTGCCCTGGGCCTACCAGAACAATGTCGCGCTGGTGTTCGACGAATATGACGCCGGCCGCCCGGACGTGATGTTCGTGATCCAGCGCGTGC